>CAMLGC010000083.1 GCA_946479505.1 uncultured Sphingomonadaceae bacterium | reverse complement strand
GTCCGCTCCTCAATGCGCCAGCCTCAATCCCGGCCGCGGCCAGCGCATCCGCGCGAGCTGCCCGGTACCCGACAGCGCGATCCACGCCGTCTGCATGTCCTCGCCGCCCCAGCAAATGTTGGTCGTGAACGGATCGGGCATCGCGACGAACTCGACCAGCGCGCCCTCGGGCGAGACCACGCTGATTCCACCGATCCCGAGAGTCGCGACGCAGACGTTGCCGCCCGCCTCGACGCCGAGCGAATCGAAATACGTGTACCCGCCCGGCCCATAGAGAAACGTGCTGCCCGTGCCGGACAGCCCCTGCCCGGCCGCGACCTCGCCGGGCGCGACGACGTCGAATGCCCACAGCTTAGCAGTGTAGGTCTCGGCGACATAGAGCCGCGCGCCGTCGGGCGAGAGGCCGATGCCGTTGGGATTTTCGAGCGGGAAGATCACCTCGCGGCACTCGCTGCCGTCGGCGCGCGCGTAGAACACGCCGGTCATGTCGCGCGAGCGCGGGCCGGTCTTGCCGTGATCGGTGAACCAGAAACCGCCGGCGCCGTCGAACACGATGTCGTTGGGGCCGCGAAGGGGGGCGTTCGCGGCCTCGACGTAGAGCGTCTCGACCGCGCCGGTCGCGATGTCGATCCGCTGGATTGAGCCAGTCCTATAATCGGCCGCGGTGCCGTGCGGCAGCAGCAGCCCCTCGGCCTCGACCCAGCCGAACCCGCCATTATTGCAGCAATAGAGCGCACCCTCCGGCCCCATTGCCAGCCCGTTGGGTCCTCCGCCCGGCTCGGCGACTGTCTCGGTGCGGCCGTCGGGCCATATCCGCGTGATCCGCCCCGCGGCGATCTCGACCAGGATCACGCTGCCGTCGGGCATCGCGACGGGGCCTTCGGGGAAGCGCAGGCCGGACGCTACGATTTCCAGACCGCCCATTGCCTCCCCCTCTCGTCATCCCCGCGACGGCGGGGACCCATCTCTCGTGGAAGACACAATCACGACGGTCGTGATGAGGCAAGCGTAACGAGATGGGTTCCCGCTTCCGCGGGAATGACGATAGAGGAGCGGTCGAGGAGACAATGATGACCACACGCACCGGCGGCCGCATCCTGGTCGACCAGCTCACAGCCCAAGGCTGCGACCGTATCTTCACCGTGCCCGGCGAGAGCTTCCTCGCGGTGCTCGATGCGCTCCACGACACGCCCGCGATCGACCTCGTCGTGTGCCGGCAGGAAGGCGGCGTCGGGTTCATGGCGTGCGCGGACGGCGCGATGACGGGCCGGCCGGGCGTCGCCTTCGTCACGCGCGGGCCGGGGGCGACCAATGCCTCGATCGGCGTCCATGTCGCGCGACAGGATTCGCAACCGCTGATCCTCTTCGTCGGCGACGTCGACCGCGCCACGCGCGACCGGGAGGCGTTCCAGGAGATCAATTTCGAAGCGATGTTCTCGCCCATCGCGAAGTGGGCCGCCCGCATCGACGACGCGCGTCGCATCCCCGAATATGTCGCGCGCGCATACCAGATGGCGATGTCGGGCCGTCCGGGGCCGGTGGTGCTCGCGCTGCCGGAAGACATGCTGCTCGACGAGGTGGAGGCGGTGGATCGCCCGCGCGTCGAAAAGCCCGCCCAGCCATGCGATCCGATCGCGATGGGGGCGCTCTCCGCGCTGCTCGACCGCGCCGAGCGGCCGGTCGCCATCATCGGCGGCGCCGGCTGGAACGCCGATGCTGGGCACGATTTCGCGCGCTGGGCCGAGCGCGCGGGCATCCCCGTCGCCGCCGCGTTCCGCCGGCAGGACGCGATCGCCAATGATTGCGCAGTCTATGGCGGCAATCTCGGCTACGGCCCCAATCCCAAGCTCGTCGAGCGGGTGAAGAATGCCGATCTGCTGCTCGTCGTCGGGCCCCGACTCGGTGAGGCGACGACCGACGGCTACACGCTCGTCACCCCCGAGCATCCGGGGCAGACGCTCGTCCATGTTCATCCCGATCCGGCCGAGCTGGGGAGCACCTACCGCACCGATCTTTCGATCTGCGCTGACATGCGCGAGTTCGCGGAGGACGTGCATGCGATCGACCGCGAGCCGCTGTCAGCGGGCGCCGAGGCGCATACCGAATGGCTGGACTGGTCGACGCCCAGGCCGCGCGACCTGGTAATGGACCTCGGCCCCTGCGTCGCGGCGATGCGCGAGCGGCTGCCGGCGGACACCATCATCTGCAACGGCGCGGGCAATTATTCGGGCTGGTGGCACCGCTACTGGCGCTACGGCGGCCCCGTCTGCCAGCTCGCGCCGACCGCGGGCGCGATGGGTTACGGCATCCCCGCTGCCACCGCGGCCGCGCTGCGCCACCCCGACCGCAAGGTGATCGCGCTCGCCGGCGACGGCTGCTTCCTGATGAACGGTCAGGAGCTCGCAACCGCGGTCGCGCACAGCGCCGACATGCTCGTGCTCGTCGTCGACAATGGCGCCTACGGCACGATCCGCATGCACCAGGAACGCGAATTCCCCGGCCGCGTCACCGGCACCACGCTCCGCAACCCTGATTTCGCCGCGCTCGCCCGCGCCTATGGCTGCTGGGCCGAGACGGTCGAGCGCACCGAAGACTTCGCCCCCGCGCTCGACCGCGCGCTTGCGGAACCGGGCGTCAAGCTGCTCCACCTCAAGACCGATGTCGAGGCGATCACCGCAGGAACCACGCTGAGCAAGGTGCGGGGCGGATAGGTTTGTGCAAGATCGCGAAGCCCGGAAGGATATCAGGATCGAAAAAGGCCGCCCCGGTTGCCCGGAGCGGCCCCATTCAGCCAGTCGTGGCTTCAGATGTCGTCGCCCAGCGCGCCTTTGACCTTGCCGACGAACTGCTCGGCTTTGCCCTTGCCCTCCTGCTCGGCGCCTTCTTCGCGCGTTTCGGGGTCGTTGCTCTGCTGTTTGACGTTGCCGACGGCCTCGTTGACGTTGCCTTTGATCTTGTCGGTAAGCTCGCCCATGATGTTCGGCTCCTATGTTGCGCGCGCCAGCCGGGAGCGGCCGTCGTCGCGTTCACAGGAACAACCCGCGAGCCGGTTCGCGGTTCCGCGCTCTCGCTCAACCGACTGAGTTATCGAGAAATTTCAACACGGCCTCCCAGTTCGCCGCGGCGCCCTTCGGGTTCTTGGTCGCTATCAGCGTCGACGCGCCGTGGACGCCGTCGAACGGCACGTAGCGGGTGTTGCCCGGCGTGGCGGGGAGCGCCTTCATGATCGGATCGGCGTTGCCGGTCTCGTCGGGCGCCTTGGTCGAGGCGATGAAGACCGGCACCCGCACCTTCGCCGCCGCCTGCTCGATCATCGTCTTGTCGTCGAAATACTCGCCCGGGGAGAAAGCGAGCAGCGCTTCGATGCCCGCCGGGTCGGCAACCGCAAGCGGGAAGATGAGCGACGACGAATAGCTCGATCCCCACAGCACGATCGGCAGGTCCTTCGCGTGAGCCCAGTCGAGCGCGGCCTGCATGTCCTGCCGTGCGTCGAGATAGCCCGATTCGTGCCCGATCGCCTGCGCGGTCTCGTTGGTGCCGTACATCCCGCCGCCCGAGCGCTGGTCGATCGCGAGCGCCGAATAGCCCGCCGCGACGAGCCGCGGGGCGATCGTGGCATATTCGTCCTTGCTGGAGCCCGCCTGGTGGAAGAGCAGGATCAGCGCCTTGGGACGGGGGGCCTCGTAAAACCGCCCATAGACCGTAGCGCCGTCGGCGGCTTCGAGGGTGATCGGCCGAGGAACGACGTCGGCGGCAGCAGGCATCGCAGCCGACGGCGCCTCGCCGGTCGGCGTGCTCCGCATGGCGATGGCGTTCTGGTCCGGCTGGTTCGAACAGGCGGCCAGCGCGATCGGGCCGAGGACGAGGGCGTATCGGATCATGGCGGCTCTCCCGTTGGCGCCGCGCTTCGCCGTCAGCTCGGATTCAGCATCCCGGACGGGGCATGCGCGTCGCTTCGTTTTCCGGGCGATCAGCGTGCCCCGGCTTTGATCCCGAAACAAGTTCAGGGTGACGGGTGAGAGTGGAACGATGCCCTCAAATCAGCCCCGCCAGGGGGCTCGACGGGTCGGCATAGCGCCGCTTGCCCATCCGCCCGGCGCGATAGGCGAGCCGCCCCGCCTCGACCGCCGCCTTCATCGCCGCGGCCATCATCACCGGATCCTTCGCCTCGGCGATCGCGGTGTTCATCAGCACGCCGTCGCAGCCCAGCTCCATCGCCACCGCCGCGTCGGAGGCCGTGCCGACGCCCGCATCGACCAGCACCGGCACATTCGCGCCCTCGACGATCAGCCGGATCGTGACGCGGTTCTGGATGCCGAGCCCCGAGCCGATCGGCGCGCCCAGCGGCATGATCGCAACCGCGCCCGCATCCTCGAGCCGCTTCGCCGCGATCGGATCGTCGACGCAATAGACCATCGGCCTGAAGCCCTCGTTCGCGAGCGTCTCGGTCGCGCGCAGCGTCTCGACCATGTCGGGATAGAGCGTCTTCGCCTCGCCGAGCACCTCGAGCTTCACCAAATCCCAGCCCCCCGCTTCGCGGGCCAGCCGCAGCGTGCGGATCGCCTCCTCGGCGGTGAAGCAGCCCGCGGTGTTGGGAAGATAGGTGATCTTCTTCGGGTCGATATAGTCCGTCAGCATCGGCGCCTTGGAATCGCTGACGTTCACCCGCCGCACCGCGACCGTGACGATTTCCGCGCCCGATGCCTCCAATGCGGCGGCGTTCTCGGCGAAGTCCTTGTACTTGCCCGTGCCGACGATCAGGCGCGAGCGGAAGGTCTTGCCGGCGACCGACCAGGTGTCCTCTTCCACCGGCCGCGCGTGATCGCCGCCGCCGACGAAGTGGACGATCTCGATCTCGTCGCCGTCCTCGACGCACACGGTCTCCAGCGTCGAGCGCGGCACGACCTCGAGATTGCGCTCGACCGCGACCTTCTCCGGGATCAGCCCCAGCTCGCGCGCAAGATCGGCGAGGCTCAGCCCCGCATCGACGCGGCGGTGCTCGCCATTGACGATGATGGTGACGGTTCCGTCGACGTGAGGCATCGATGCTCCATTGCAGGCGCCGCTTTGGAAAATGCAGGCGCTCGGCATATAGGAGTGCGGCAACCGCCCTCGCAACCAAGAGCGCCCATGCCCGACACGATCTTCGTTTTGAACGGCCCCAATCTCAACCTGCTCGGCCTGCGCGAGCCCGAGGTGTACGGCCACGATACGCTCGACGACATTGCCGGGCAGCTCGAGGATCGCGCACGCGCGCTCGATTGCACGATCGACATGCGCCAATCGAACCACGAGGGCCATCTGATCGATTGGCTGCACGAGGCGCAGGCCAGGGGCGCGAAGGCGGTGATCCTCAATCCCGGCGGCTATACGCACACCTCGGTGGCGCTGCACGATGCGGTGAAGGCGATCACGACGCCGGTGATCGAGGTACACCTTTCCAACCCGCACGCGCGCGAACCCTTTCGCCACACGAGCTTCGTCGGGCGCGCGGCGCGGGGAACCGTGGCGGGCTTCGGCGCGCTTTCATACGTCCTGGCGCTTGAAGCGGCGGCGCGCATCTGACAGGAGGCGCGGCTTGACAGGGAAAAGGGTCCGATGACCGACAAGCACAATCCAGATGCCATGCGGATCGACGTCGATCTGGTGCGCCAGCTCGCCGACATGCTCGACACGACGGGGCTTACCGAGATCGAGGTCGAGGACGGCGATCGCAAGATTCGCATTGCCCGCACCGCCGTACCCGCCGCGATCCACCACGTCGCCGCGCCGGCAATGTCGGCGCCCGCCGCAGCTCCGCTGGCCGCGGCCACGGCCGCGCCGGCTGCGACGCCCGCCGCCGACCACACCAATGCGGTGCGCTCGCCAATGGTCGGCACGGTCTATCTCGCAGCCGAACCCGGCGCCAAGCCGTTCGTCAGCGTGGGGCAGCAGGTCGCGGCCGGCGACACGTTGCTGATCGTCGAGGCGATGAAGGTGATGAACCCGATCGTTGCGCCCGCCGCGGGCAGCGTGAAGGCCGTGCTCGTCGAGAACGGTCAGCCGATCGAGTTCGATCAGCCGCTCGTCGTGGTTGAATAAGGTCGACATGCGTCGAACCGGCACCAGCCCGCTCCCCCGCCCGGCCACCCATAGAATACTGGCATTGGGTGGCCCGGTGGCGGAGCGGGCCGGCACCGCAATGGAATCAAAAAATGCGTGAGATCAAGAAGCTCCTGATCGCCAATCGCGGCGAGATCGCGCTGCGCATCCACCGCGCCTGCCACGAAATGGGGATCAAGACGGTCGCGGTGCATTCGACCGCGGACGCCGACGCGATGCACGTCCGGCTGGCCGACGAGGCGGTGTGCATCGGGCCTCCCGCGGCCGGCGAGAGCTATCTCAACATCCCCAACATCATCTCGGCGGCCGAAATCTCGGGCGCGGACGCGATCCACCCCGGCTACGGCTTCCTGTCGGAGAACGCGCAGTTCGCCGAGATCGTCGAGGCGCACGACCTGATCTTCGTCGGCCCCAAGCCCGAGCACATTCGCGTGATGGGCGACAAGGTCGAGGCCAAGCGCACCGCGGGCGCGCTCGGTCTGCCGCTGGTGCCGGGATCGGACGGTGCGATCACCGACGTCGCCGAAGCCAAGCGGATCGCCGCCGAGATCGGCTATCCGGTGCTCATCAAGGCCGCGTCGGGGGGCGGCGGGCGCGGAATGAAGGTGGTGCCGGGCGAGGACAGCCTCGAAAGCCTGATGCAGCAGGCGGGCTCGGAGGCAAAGGCCGCCTTCGGCGATGCCACCGTTTACATGGAGAAATATCTCGGCAACCCGCGCCATATCGAGTTCCAGGTCTTCGGTGACGGGGACGGCAATGCGGTCCATCTCGGCGAGCGCGACTGCTCGCTCCAGCGCCGCCACCAGAAGGTGCTCGAAGAGGCGCCCTCCCCCATTCTCAGCCACGCCGAGCGCGACCGGATGGGCGCGATCGTCGCCAACGCAATGGCGGACATGGCCTATCGCGGCGCCGGAACGATCGAGTTCCTGTGGGAAAACGGCGAGTTCTACTTCATCGAGATGAACACGCGGCTCCAGGTCGAGCATCCCGTCACCGAGATGATTACCGGGCTCGATCTGGTGCGCGAGCAGATCCGCGTCGCCGAGGGCCACGGGCTTTCGGTGCGGCAGGATCAGGTCCAGTTCCACGGCCACGCGATCGAATGCCGCATCAATGCCGAGGACCCACGCACCTTCGCCCCCTCGCCCGGCACCGTCACGCAGTTCCATGCGCCCGGCGGGATGCACGTGCGCGTCGATAGCGGGCTCTATACCGGCTACAGGGTGCCGCCTTATTACGACAGCATGATCGCCAAGCTGATCGTCTATGGCACCACGCGCGAGCGCTGCCTGATGCGCCTCAAGCGCGCGCTCGAGGAGTTCGTGATCGAGGGAATGAAGACCACGATCCCGCTCCACCAGCATTTGCTCGACGATCCCGAGTTCCAGCGCGGCGATTATACGATCAAGTGGCTCGAGGAGTGGCTGGCGCGGCAAGGATGAAAGAAATCATCCGGGGGATGATTTCTCCTTGCCGCGCCTGCCACTCTGGCGCGGCAGGAGGCATAGGCGCTCCCGTAGCCGACGATCCAATCGAAAATCTTTCGACGCAATGCGGGAACCTGTAGCGCGCAATCGCATCCAATGGAGTGCGCCACGCCCGAGGAGCCATGCCAAACCCGCATCCCGTCGTCGCCACGTCGCCGTGTGAAAATGAACTCGTCCGCCGCGCCCGGGCGGGCGACGGCGCCGCGTTCCGCGCGATCATGGCGCAATCCAACCAGCGATTGTTCCGCACGGCGCGCAGCATCATGCGCGACGATGCCGAAGCCGAAGACGTGCTCCAGGAAGCCTATATGCGCGCCTTCCGCGCGCTCGGCGACTTTCGCGCCCAATCGAGCATCACGACCTGGCTCACCCGGATCGTCATCAACGAAGCACGCGGTCGGCTGCGGCGGCGTCGAACGATGGTCGGTATCGAGCAGATCGAGCTCGCCGACCGCGCGAGCGCGGAGATCATCGCCTTCCCGGCCACGGTGGAGACGCCCGAGCGCGCAATCGAAACCGCACACATCCGAAGGCTGATCGAGGAGGCGATCGATGCCCTGCCCGAGCCGTTCCGGCTCGTGTTCATCATGCGCGAACTCAACCAGTGCAGCGTCGAGGAAACCGCCGCGAGTCTCGATCTCAATCCGGCGACCGTGAAGACGCGCCTGCACCGAGCGCGCGCGTTGATGCGCCGGACGATCGACGCGCGACTGAAGGCAACGCTGACAGATGCCTTCTCCTTTCTCGGCAATGCGTGCGAACGCGTCACCGCGGCCGTGGAACGACGACTTGCGGCCGAGCAGCGCATCCTCGCTTCGCCTTGCGCGGACTGAACCTTCGCGGGAACCTTTTCGCAGTGCTGCCATCCAATGCCCCGCACGTCCTGCAAACGGAAACGGGGAAGAACCATGCTCATCTATGCAATCCTGGCGTTCGCGATCGCGGCGATCGGCGGTCTGGTCCTGGCATCCTCGGTGCTACGGGGGCGGCTTGCATCGTGGCCCTTGTCGCTCGTCCACGCCGCGCTGGGTGCCACCGGGTTGGTATTGACGCTTATCGCGGTGCTGCGCGGCGGCAGCGGGCTTGCCGGACTGGCACTCTTCCTGTTGCTGGTGGCGGCGCTCGGCGGCTTCCTGCTCGCATCCTTCCACCTTCGCAGCCGACCCGGGCCAAAGCCCGTCGTGCTCATCCACGCAAGCGTGGCCGTGATCGGTTTTCTGGTGCTCGCGGGCACGACCTTCCAGCTCCTTTAGGAAGCAGCCGATGCGGCTGTTCGGGCACCCGATCCACCCGATGCTGGTGCATTTCCCGATCGCGCTCTGGACCGTCGGGAGCCTTTGCGATTCGCTGGCCGTCATCGGAATTGCGGGGGCGTGGCCGATTGCCTGGCTCGCCATCGGCGGAGGGACCGTCGTTGCGCTGCTGACGATGACGGCGGGGCTGATCGACTATGCCGGATTGCAGGAGTGCGCCGTTCCCGTCGCGCAGCGCCACCTTGCGCTGATGGGCGTCGCATGGGTGCTCTACGCCGCCGCGTTCGTGCTGCGTAGCCAGGGGCTATCGCTCGTCGCCGAGCCGACAATGGACGCGATGATCGCAGGGTGGCTCGGGTTCGTCGTACTGATCGTCGGCGCCTGGCAGGGCGGCCAGCTAGTCTATCGCTTCGGAGCCGGCGTCGATCGCTGATTCGCACTTCCGTTCGCATACGGCGCGCCGGTGACGATCGGCTCGCCCCATTGCCCAACTCCGCGACGACAGGTACGGGCGGAGCCGCGATTGCTGAGGAGGCGAACCGGTATGAAAGCGACCATCTGGCACAATCCGCGCTGCTCCAAATCGCGCGAGGCGCTCGCGATCCTGAACGAAGCCGGCGCCGACGTCACGGTGATCGACTATCAGAAGGACCCACCGTCACCCGAACGGCTCAACGCGCTGTACGAGCGCGCGGGCATCACCCCGCGCGAGGGGCTGCGCATAGGCGAGGACGGCGCCAGGGCGCTCAAGAATGCGGATGACGACGCGATCCTCGCGGCGATGGCCGCCGACCCCATTCTGATCGAGCGGCCGCTGGTCGAGACCGACAAGGGCGTGGTGCTCGGCCGTCCGCCCGAAAAGGTGCGCGACATCCTCTGATATGGCGCGTGCCGAGCCAGTCCTCGCGCCCGGCCGCAATTGCTGGCGCATCGAGCGCGCGACGCGCGCCAGCGTCATCGTCGATGCGGAAGGGTATTTTCGCGTTGCGCGCGACGCAATGCGTGACGCGCGCCACCAGATCACGCTGATCGGCTGGGATTTCGATGCCCGTATCAGCATGGTGCATGAGGAAGACGATGCCCCGGTTCGGGTCGGTCGCTTCATCGACTGGCTGGTCAGGCGCACGCGCACGCTCCAGGTGCGCATTCTCCGCTGGGACATGGGGGCGCTCAAAACGCTGTTCCGCGGCCGCACGATCCTGACGATTCTGCGATGGCTGCGAAAACGCCGCATTCATCTCAAGCTCGACAGCGCTCATCCCGCCGCGGCCTCGCACCACCAGAAGATCGTCGTGATCGACGATTGCCTCGCCTTTTGCGGCGGAATCGACATGACCGACGACCGTTGGGACACGCGCGCGCACAGCGATGCCGATCCCGGCCGCGTCGAGCCCGGCGGGCGCGCTTACGGCCCGTGGCACGACGCGACGACGGCGCTCGCCGGGCCGGTTGCCGCCGTGCTCGGCGATCTCGCGCGCGAACGCTGGCAGCGCGCGGGCGGAAAGCCGTTCCGCCAGCCGCCGACGGTCGAGACGTGCTGGCCCGAACGCCTGCCGGTCGATTTCGAGGACGTCGAGGTCGCAATCTCGCGCACCGAGCCCGAAATGGCGGGGCACGAGGCGGTTCACGAGATCGAATCGCTCTATTGCGACCTGATCGCGCGCGCCGAGCGCTGGATCTATGCCGAGAGCCAGTATTTCGCATCGCGCCGCGTCGCCGAAGCGATCGCGAAGCGGCTGGAGGAGGAGAACGGGCCGGAGATCGTGATTCTCAATCCGATCACCGCCGACGGCTGGCTGGAGCCGATCGCGATGGATACCGCGCGCGCGCGGCTCGTCGAAACGCTCAGGCGGCACGATCCGTACCGGCGGCTCCGCCTCTACCACCCGTTCACCGCGGCGGACGTGCCGATCTACGTCCACGCCAAGATCACGATCGTCGACGGCGAGATCCTGCGCGTCGGCTCATCCAACTTCAACAACCGTTCGATGGGCCTCGATACCGAGTGCGACGTCACGATCGACGCGACCCGCACCGCAAATCTCCCCGCCGCCCCACGCATCGCAGCCATCTGCCACGAA
>CAMLGC010000082.1 GCA_946479505.1 uncultured Sphingomonadaceae bacterium | reverse complement strand
TTGCCGCGATATTTGAGGCCGCCGGTCCAGGCGAAGATCGAGGCGATCGGGTTGGTCGAGGTCGCCTTGCCCGCCTGGTGCTGGCGATAGTGGCGGGTGACGGTGCCGTGCGCGGCCTCGGCCTCGATCGTCTTGCCGTCGGGCGTCATCAGCACCGAGGTCATCAGCCCGAGGCTGCCGAAGCCTTGCGCCACCTGATCCGACTGGACGTCGCCATCGTAATTCTTGCAGGCCCAGACGAACTCGCCATGCCATTTGAGCGCGGAGGCGACCATGTCGTCGATCAGGCGGTGCTGATACTCGATGCCCGCTTCGGCGAACTTCGCCTTGAACTCGCTGTCGAACACCTCCTGGAACAGGTCCTTGAAGCGGCCGTCATAGGCCTTGAGGATCGTGTTCTTGGTCGAGAGATAGACGGGCCATTTGCGGTTGAGGCCGTAGTTCATCGAGGCACGCGCGAAATCGCGGATCGAATCGTCGAGATTGTACATCCCCATCGCAACGCCTGAGCTCTGGAAATCGAACACCTCGAAATCGAGCGTCTCGCCGTTCTCGCCTTCCCACTTCATCGTCAGCTTGCCGGGGCCGGGAACGCGGAAGTCGGTCGCCTTGTACTGGTCGCCAAAGGCGTGACGGCCCACGACGATCGGCTTGGTCCAGCCCGGAATCAGCCGCGGCACGTTGTTGATGACGATCGGTTCACGGAAGATCGTGCCACCCAGGATGTTGCGGATCGTGCCGTTGGGCGAGCGCCACATCTTCTTGAGGCCGAATTCCTCGACGCGCGCCTCGTCCGGCGTGATCGTCGCGCACTTGACACCGACGCCGTGCTTTTGGATCGCCTTTGCGGCATCGACGGTGATCTGGTCGTCGGTCTCGTCGCGCTTCTCGATCGAGAGGTCGTAGCGCTCGAGCTTGACGTCGAGATAGGGGAGGATCAGGCGCTCGCGGATCCATTCCCAGATGATCCGCGTCATCTCGTCGCCGTCGATCTCGACGACCGGGTTCTTCACCGTGATCTTCGCCATGTGGGTCGCTTTCCGTTCTGTGATTGGATTGTGGCACGCCTCTAGGCAGATGGCGGGAGGCGATCAACCTCGTCTGATAGCGGCGGACAGGCGGCAAAGTTGACCAAGTTGACTGTCCCTCGGCCCGTTATGCCGGACTTGTTCCGGCATCCAACTCTCCAAGGGCGATAACGCTTGAGGCACGGTGGACTCCGAAACAACTCCGGGGTGACGGGGGCGTTGGGCATTTGGCGTCATACCGCCACACGCCCGTGTAGGACAGCGGCTCGCCTGCGCGATTGTCTTCGTGTCGCGGCACAGCTAGACCTCGGCCCCATGCCTTCGCTCGACAAACCACCGGTCACGACGACCACGGTGAAGTGGCGCTTTCCAGAGGTTCATCCCGAGGGGCGCAAATACATCCTCATCGCGGGCGCGGTCGCGCTCGCCTCGCTGTTCATCTGGGATTTCGCGACCTGGCCGCTGATCGGGCTCGCGATCTGGGTGGCGGCCTTCTTCCGCGATCCGGTGCGCGTGACGCCGCAGGGCGGCGACCTGATCGTCGCGCCCGCCGACGGGCTCGTCACGATGATCGAGCGCGTGCCCGTTCCGGTCGAGATGGCGGGCGAGACCGGGCTGGCCGAGGAGACGCGGGTGCGCGTCTCGATCTTCATGAGCGTGTTCGATGTCCACGTGAACCGCACGCCGATCAGCGGCACGATCCGACAGGTCGTCTATATCTCGGGCAAGTTCCTCAACGCCGATCTCGACAAGGCGAGCGAGGAAAACGAGCGCCAGCATTTCGTCGTCGAGGGGCATGACGGCCGCCGCGTCGGGTTCACGCAGATCGCCGGGCTGGTCGCGCGGCGCATCGTGACCTTCGCCAAGATCGGCGACATCGTCGCGGCAGGGCAGCGGATCGGGTTGATTCGCTTCGGCAGCCGCGTCGACGTCTATCTGCCCGACGAGGCCGCGTGCCAGGTCGTGCTGGGCCAACGCAGCATCGCCGGCGAGACGGTGCTCGGCCGGATCGGCGGCCAGCCGGTTTCCGGCGTCGCGCAGTGACGGAGGGTGGGCCGAAGCTGAGGCGCGGCCTGCCGTTGCGCGCGGTAGCGCCCAATGCGGTAACCGCGCTCGCCTTGTGCTTCGGGCTTTCGGGCATCCGCTTTGCCATTGGCGGCGAATGGGAACATGCCGTGCTGATGGTTCTCGTCGCCGGGGTGCTCGATGGGCTCGACGGTCGCATCGCGCGCATGCTCCACGGGGCGAGCCGCTTCGGTGCCGAGCTCGATTCGCTTTCGGATGCGATCTCGTTCGGCGTGTCGCCTGCGCTGATCCTCTTTCTGTGGTCGCTGATCGAGCTGCCGAGACTCGGCTGGATGTGCGCGCTCGTGCTCGCGGTATTCTGCGCGCTGCGCCTCGCGCGATTCAACGCGCATATCGACACGGCCGAGCAGCCGCACAAATCGGCGGGATTCCTGACCGGAGTGCCAGCGCCGGCGGGCGCGGCGCTGGCGATGCTGCCGCTCTACGTCTGGTTTTGGACCGGCGAGCCGATCTTTCGGTCGGCGTGGCTGGTTGCGCCCTGGGTCGCGTTCGTCGCGGCGCTGATGGTGTCTAGCCTTGCGACCTTTTCCTGGTCGTCGCTCAAATTGCGCCAGAACATCCGCTTCGAGGCGATCGTCGTCGTCGTGCTGGTGGGCGCGGGGCTGATTTCCGCGCCGTGGCACACCGCGACCGCGCTGTGCCTGCTCTATCTGATTGCGCTGCCGTTCAGCATCAGCAGCTACGCGCGCGTCAGGCGGCTTCGCGCCACGCCCCGGCCTGTCGAGCCGGTACCGGCACCACACGGACACTGACCCGGCGAGGACCGAGCACCAGCCGCTCGCGCGGGGCGAATGCCGGATCGAGCTCGCCGCGCAGCAGCGCCGCCATGCGGGGAAGCGCGGGAACGACGGTCGCCGCGAACACATAGCCGGCCAGCGCCAGCCCGCCCAGGAACACCAAAATCTGCACCATTGCCATCATCGCCGCTAACTCCCTGATTTGCGGGCCTGAATCGCGACCCTGTGAACAAGTCTGTGGATAACTTGTTCCGTGTGCTTGTTGTGAGCACTATATGTTCCAGCATTGTTCTATGTGTCAACGCTTGATTTGATCGGCGCGCTCGGCTAGGGGCGCCGCCTCAACTCCGCATGGGAAGCGCCACATACCGGTGCCCGGGGCCTTCGGCCCAAACGGGTTCCTGCTTCCCAGAGGCATAACCGGAAAGGAACGATCCTATGGCGGCTCCTGTCGTCACCATGCAGCAACTGCTCGAAACCGGCGCGCATTTCGGCCACCAGACGCACCGCTGGAACCCGAAGATGAAGCCCTACATCTTCGGCGATCGCAACGGCGTCCACATCATCGATCTGTCGCAGACCGTGCCGCTGTTCTCGCGCGCGCTCGATTTCGTCGCCTCGTCGGTCGCCGCCGGCGGCAAGGTGCTGTTCGTCGGCACCAAGCGCCAGGCGCAGGAGCCGGTCGCAGAGGCGGCGCGCCGGGCGGGCCAGCATTTCGTCAACCATCGCTGGCTGGGCGGCATGCTCACCAACTGGAAGACGATCTCGCAGTCGATCAAGCGCCTCAAGAGCCTAGAGGAGCAGCTTTCGGGCGACACGCACGGCCTCACCAAGAAGGAGGTGCTCCAGCTCACCCGCGAGCGCGACAAGCTCGAGCTCTCGCTCGGCGGCATTCGCGACATGGGCGGCATCCCCGACGTGATGTTCGTGATCGACGCCAACAAGGAAGAGCTGGCGATCAAGGAAGCCAACACGCTCGGCATCCCCGTCGTCGCGATCCTCGACACCAACGTCTCGCCCGACGGCATCGCCTTCCCGGTGCCGGCTAACGACGATGCGAGCCGCGCGATCCGCCTGTATTGCGAAGCCGTCTCGATCGCCTCGACCAAGGGCGGCCAGGACGCCCAGATGATGACCGGCAAGGATTTCGGCGCAATGGCCGAACCGCCGGCCGAGCCCGCGCTCGCCGCCGAGGAAAAGGCCGAGCCGGCGCCTGCGAAGGAAAAGGCCCCCGAGCCGACTCCGTCGCCGAGCAAGACCGAGCAGGCGAAGCAGGAGCCGGAAGAGCCGGCCGCCTCGACCGAGCCCGAAACCGCTGCCGAGGGCGAGCGCCAGATCGACGCCTGAGCGCCGCCGGAAGATCTTTTCGGGCGGGGCAGGGCACATGCCTTTCCCCGCCCGCATCCATATTCACGACACATGAGGATTTGAAACAATGGCACAGATCACTGCCGCCACCGTGAAGGAGCTCCGCGACCGCAGCGGCGCGGGCATGATGGACTGCAAGAAGGCGCTGTCGGAGAGCGGCGGCGACATGGAGGCCGCGATCGACTGGTTGCGCACCAAGGGCCTCGCGGCCGCGCAGAAGAAGTCGAGCCGCACGGCCGCCGAGGGGTTGGTCGGCGTCGCCGTGGCCGGCACCGCCGGCGCCGCGGTCGAGGTCAATTCGGAGACCGACTTCGTCGCCAAGAACGAGCAGTTCCAGCAGTTCGTCCGTGAGGTCACGGGGATCGTGCTCGCCAAGGGCGACGATCTGGAGGCGCTCAAGGCCGAGAAGATGCCGTCGGGCACCAGCGTGGCCGACGCGCTGACCAACAACATCGCCACGATCGGCGAGAACCAGTCGCTCCGCCGCGCCAGCCGCATCGAGGTGTCGCAGGGCGCGGTGATCCCGTATGTCCACAATGCGCAAGGATCCGGCCTCGGCAAGATCGGCGTGCTTGTCGCGCTCGAAAGCGATGCCGGCGTCGACGTTCTCGAGCCGCTCGGCAAGCAGCTCGCGATGCACATCGCCGCGGCGTTCCCGCTGGCGCTCGACGCGAGTGGGCTCGACCAGGACGTGCTCGAGCGCGAGCGCCAGATCGCGACCGAAAAGGCCGCCGAATCGGGCAAGCCCGCCGACATCATCGCCAAGATGGTCGAAGGCTCGGTCAAGAAGTTCGCCAAGGAGAATGCGCTCCTGTCGCAGCTCTTCGTGATGGACAACAAAACCCCGATCGAGGACGTCGTCGCCAAGGCCGGCAAGGACGCGGGCACGACCATCACGCTCAAGGACTATGTCCGTTTCCAGCTCGGCGAAGGCATCGAGAAGGAAGAGAACGACTTCGCCGCGGAAGTGGCCGCGACCGCGGGTATCAAGAAGGACTGAGCCCTGGAAGCGGGAGGCGCGCCGGCGGCGCTTCCCGCTTCGTCATGCCAGCGAAGGCCGCCATCTCGCTGTAATCGAGAGAGCCCGCTTTCGCTGGGGTGACGAAGCCTTCTGCACGGTATCTGCGCTTGGCATCGCCGGGCAGCGCCTCTAAGGTCCGCGCGCTCCAGTTCTTCCCAAGGTTCGATGATCCTGCCCCGCTTCAAACGCATCCTGCTCAAGCTGTCGGGCGAAGTCCTGATGGGCAAATCCTCGTTCGGGATCGATCCGGCGACGGTCGATCGTGTCGCGGGTGAGATCGCGGCGGCGAAGGAGGAGGGGCACGAGCTCTGCCTCGTCGTCGGCGGGGGCAACATCTTCCGCGGGCTGGCGGGCGTCGCCGACGGGATCGACCGCACCACCGGCGATTACATGGGCATGCTCGCGACCGTGATGAACGCGCTCGCGGTGCAGGCCGCGCTCGAGAAGATCGGGATCGAGACGCGCGTGCAGTCGGCGATCCCGATGGCGAGCGTGTGCGAACCCTATATCCGCCGCCGCGCGATGCGGCACATGGAAAAGGGCCGGATCGTCATCTTCGCCGGCGGCACCGGCAATCCGTTCTTCACCACCGACACCGCCGCCGCGCTCCGCGCGGCCGAGATGGGCTGCGACGCGCTGTTCAAGGGCACCAGCGTCGACGGCGTGTACGATGCCGACCCCAAGAAGGTACCGACCGCAAAACGCTATGATTCCCTGACGTTCGATCGCGTGCTTGCCGACAATCTGAAGGTGATGGACGCGAGCGCGGTCGCGCTCTGCCGCGACAGCGACATTCCGATCGTCGTCTTCAATATTCGCGGCGAGCACAATCTCGCCTCGGTGCTCGAAGGAAAGGGCGTTGCGACGATCGTTTCGAACGTCGTCGAACCCGCCCGATCCGTGATAGAACAAGCCTAGAAAACGAAGGAGCAGGAGCATGGCCGCCTATGACAAGGCCGATCTCGAGCGCCGGATGGCGGGCGCGGTCGAGGCGCTCAAGCACGATCTCGGCGGCCTGCGCACCGGCCGCGCCTCGACGGCGCTGCTCGATCCGGTCACGGTCGAAGTCTATGGCGCCAACATGCCGTTGAACCAGGTAGCAACCGTCTCCGCGCCCGAGTCGCGGATGCTCACGGTGCAGGTGTGGGACCGCTCGAATGTCGGCCCGGTCGACAAGGCGATCCGGTCGGCAGGGCTGGGGTTGAACCCGATCGCCGACGGCCAGACGCTGCGGCTGCCAATCCCCGATCTCACCGAGGAGCGCCGCAAGGAGCTTGCGAAGCTCGCCGGACAATATGCCGAGAAGGCGCGCATCGCCGCGCGCAACGTGCGCCGCGACGGGATGGACAGCCTCAAGACCGACGAGAAGAAGGGACTGTTCGGCGAGGACGAGCGCAAGCGCCACGAAACCGAGGTGCAGAAGCTGACCGACAGCACCATCGCCGACATCGATGCCGCCGCGCAGGCCAAGGAAAAGGAAATCCTCAGCCAGTGAGGCGCGCGATGGCCTTTCTCCCCTTCGGATCGAGACGATGAGCACCAATCCCGCCTTCGCGCCCGTGCCCGGCGGCGGCAAGGGCGTTCCGCGCCACATCGCGATCATCATGGACGGCAACGGGCGCTGGGCGAAGAAGCGCTTGTTGCCGCGGGTTGCGGGCCATCGCGCCGGGGTCGAGGCGGTGCGCCGGGTGACGCGCGAGGCGCGCGCTCTCGGGGTCGAGGTGCTGACCCTCTACGCCTTCTCGTCGGAGAATTGGCGCCGGCCCGACAGCGAAGTCACCGATCTGATGGCGCTGCTGCGCACCTTCATCCGCTCGGACCTGGACGAACTCGTCGCGGAAAACGTCCGGTTGCGCGTGATCGGGGATTACCGCCGCTTCGGGCCCGATCTGACCGCGATGATCGAGGGCGCGATCGCGCGCACCGCCGCCAACACCGGCCCGATCCTGGTGATCGCACTCAATTATGGCGCGCAGGCCGAGATTGCGGCGGCGGCGCGGCGACTTGCCGTCAAGGCGGCAGCGGGCGAGATCGCGGTCGAAGGGATCGACGAGGCCGCGATCGACGCGGAGCTCGACACCGCGGGTCTGCCGCCGCCCGATCTCCTCATCCGCACCTCGGGCGAGCATCGGCTGTCGAACTTCCTGTTGTGGCAGGCGGCCTATGCCGAGCTGCTGTTCGTCGACACGCTCTGGCCCGATTTCGATGCGGCGAAGTTTCGCGAGGCGATCGCGACGTTCGCGCAGCGCGAGCGGCGCTTCGGGGGATTGTGAGCGACGCCGAGCCATCGAAGCGGCCGTCGGAGCTGACGCTGCGGGTGGTCGCAGGGGTGGCCCTGATCGCGATCGCGGCGGTCGCGCTCGTGCTCGGCGGGATGGCGTTCTGGCTGCTCGCCGCGGTGCTCGCCTTGTTCATGATGGCCGAATGGGCGGATCTCGCGAAGGTGCCGCCGAAGACCAAGCGGCTCGCCCAATATGCGCTGTTCGTGCCCATCGCGATCCTGAGCCCGCTTGCCGCCGGGCCCGATTATTTCGCCTTGGGATTGCTGATCGGCGCCGCCTTTTTCATCGTCATCGTCACCCGGCTGCCGGTGCTGGCGCTCGGCACGCTTTATTGCGGGCTTCCGGTTTTCGCATTGCTCCTGATCCGCGAAACACCGCACAACGGGATCGTCTTCGCCTTCTGGACGCTCGCGCTCGTCTGGGTGACCGATATCGGCGCCTATTTCGCGGGTCGTGCGATCGGCGGGCCAAAGCTTGCGCCGGCGATCAGCCCGAACAAGACCTGGGCGGGGCTGATCGGCGGGGTTGTCGCGGCGGCGCTGCTCGGCGCCGCGATGCACCAGGCCTATGGCCTGCCCCTGCGGCTGACGCTGGCATCGCCCTTCCTCGCGGTCGTCGCGCAGGCGGGCGACCTGTTCGAGAGCTGGCTCAAGCGGCGCGCGGGCGTGAAGGACAGCGGCAACATCCTGCCCGGGCACGGCGGCGTGCTCGATCGGCTCGACGGGCTCGTGCCGGTCGCGCCGATCGCGGCCGTGCTCGTGCTGGTCCATGTCGGCGAGCTGATCGGATGAAGACCGTGACGATCCTCGGCGCCACCGGATCGGTGGGCAGCTCGACGCTCGATCTAATCGAGCGCGAGCCCGAACGATTCGAGGTGCTCGCGCTCACCGCCAACCGCGATGTCGAGCGGCTTGCGGCGGCGGCGATCCGCACCAATGCCAGGCTCGCGGTGGTTGCCGACGATATCTGCCTTCCGGCGCTGCGCGAAGCGCTCGCGGGCACGGGAATCGAGGCGGCGGGCGGTGCGCAGGCGGTATGCGACACCGCGGCGCTCGATGCCGATTGGACGATGGCCGCGATCGTCGGCTGTGCCGGGTTACGGCCCGTGCTCGCCGCACTCGAACGCGGCGGTACATTGGTGCTCGCCAACAAGGAGCCGCTCGTTTCCGCAGGCGAGATCGTGATGGCGGCCGCCGCGCGGCATGGCGCGACGCTGCTTCCGGCCGATTCGGAGCACAATGCCATCTTCCAATGCTTCGATTCGGCCCGGCCCGACCGCGTGCGCCGCGTCGTCCTCACCGCGAGCGGGGGGCCGTTTCGCGACGCGAGCCTCGATGCGATGCGCGCCGTCACCCCCGAACAGGCGATCGCGCATCCGAACTGGTCGATGGGCGCCAAGATCTCGGTCGATTCGGCGACGCTGATGAACAAGGGGCTGGAGCTGATCGAGGCTGCGCGGCTCTTCCCGGTGCGTTCCGACCAGCTCGAGATCATCGTCCATCGCCAATCGGTGATTCACTCGATGGTTGAATATGTCGATGGCTCGATTCTCGCGCAGCTCGGACCTTCGGACATGCGCACGCCGATCGCGCACACGCTCGCCTGGCCCGACCGGATGGCGACCGACATGGCGCCGCTCGATTTCGCATCGCTCGGCAGGCTCGACTTCGAAGCGCCCGATCCGCAACGATTTCCTGCGCTTCGCCTCGCCCGCGAGGCGCTCGAGGCGGACGGGGCGCGGCCGACCATCCTCAACGCGGCCAACGAGGTCGCGGTCGCCGCCTTCCTCGATCGGCGCATCGGATTTCTTGAAATTGCCGCAATCGTCGCGGATACGCTGCATCGCTACGCTCCGGCGGCCCCCGACACGCTCGACGCGGTGCTCGCGATCGATGCCGAGGCGCGGGCGCTTGCGGGCGAGCGAGTTAAGGATTGCGTGGCTTGACCGATTCCCCGGGCGTGCTTCTCACTATCGTCGCCTTCGTGCTCGTGATCGGGCCGCTCGTCTTCGTCCATGAAATGGGGCATTACCTCGCCGGCCGATGGTTCGGGATCAAGGCCGACGCCTTTTCGATCGGCTTCGGCCGCGAGATATGGGGCCGCACCGACCGGCGGGGCACGCGCTGGAAGCTCGGCTGGCTCCCGCTTGGCGGCTACGTCAAGTTCGCAGGCGACATGACGCCGGCCGGCCAGCCGTCGGCCGATTGGATGGCGCTTCCGGCGCAGGAGCGCGCCCGCACCTTTCAGGCCAAGCCGCTCTGGCAGCGTGCGATCGTCGTCGCAGCCGGCCCGATCACCAATTTCCTCATCGCCATCCTCATCCTCGCGGGCTTCGCGCTCGCTTATGGCGAGAGCCGCACGCCGGCTGCCGTCGGTGCGGTGATCGAGGGGAGCGCCGCCGACCGGATCGGGCTGCAAGCCGGTGACACGATCACGTCGATCGGCGGCCGCTCGATGGACACGTTCGACGACATGGTGCGATTCGTGAAGATTCGCGGCGGCGAGCGGGTCACCATCGATTTCCGCCGCAACCAGCAGAACCTGGAGCACACCGCGACGATCGGCACGCTCACCGAGGAGGATCGCTTCGGCAACCAGTATCGCGTCGGGCTGCTCGGCATCGCCCCGCCTCGGCCCGTCTATACCACGGTCGGACTTGCGCGCGCGCCGGTTGTCGCGGTCGAGCGCACCGGCGAGATCGTGCGGATGATGGTCGATACGCTGGGGCAGGTCGTCACCGGCCGCCGCTCGGTCAAGGAACTGGGCGGGCCGCTGTCGATCGCGCGGGTCTCGGGCGAGCAGATGAGCCTGGGCC
Source organism: uncultured Sphingomonadaceae bacterium (assembly GCA_946479505.1). The sequence continues at coordinate 812 of CAMLGC010000082.1, read as the reverse complement.
CCGACGCCTTCGTGTTCCTGATCGCGCTGGTCTCGATTAATCTCGGATTCATCAACCTGTTGCCAGTCCCCGTGTTGGATGGCGGCCATCTCTTGTTCTATGCGATCGAAGCGGTCCGGCGGCGCCCGGTCGAGCCCGAGGTGCAGGAATGGGCGTTTCGCGGCGGGCTGGCGGCAATCCTGGCGTTGATGCTGCTCGTCACCTTCAACGATCTGGGCGCGTTCGGGCTGTGGAAGAATCTGGCCGGGTTGATCGGCTGAGCCGGTTGGGGCAGGGCAGCGCGGCCTTACTTCCGGCATCACATACCGTTTGGGGTGGGATAGTGAAAGCGACCAAGGTTTCCGATTTCGGCGTGCGCGCCACCGCCGTCCTGCTTGCCGGCACGATGCTGTCGGCCGTACCGCTCGCCGCGCATGCGCAAACGGCGTCGGCCGCCGATGCTGCGCCGCAAGCTGCGCCTGTCGCGGATGCGTCGCAGGCGCCCGCCGCCGCGCAGCCCGAGCAGGCCGCGCAGCCGCAGCAGAAGGTCATCACGTCGATCCGGGTGGAGGGCTCGCAGCGTATCGAGCCGGCGACGGTGCTCTCCTACACCAAGCTCCAGGTCGGCCAGCCCTTGAGCAACGTGCTGCTCGACCAGGCGCTTCGCGACCTGCTCAACAGCGGCCTCTTCGCCGATGTCGCGATCGACGGCGCGCAGACGGGCGATCTCGTCATCCGGATCAAGGAGAACCCGCTGATCAACCGGGTGATCCTCGAAGGCAACAAGCACCTCAAGTCGGACAAGATCACCAAGGAGATCAAGCTCGCCCCGC
>CAMLGC010000081.1 GCA_946479505.1 uncultured Sphingomonadaceae bacterium | reverse complement strand
CGACGAGCCCCGCGGGCTTGTCGATCACGATCAGATGGTCGTCCTCGAACACGACGGTCAAGGGGATGTCCTGCGCCTCGTTGTGCGCCGGCGCGGGGGTCGGGATCGCGACCGCGAAACGCTGCCCGCCGATCGCCTTGCGCGCGGGATCGCGAACCGGCGTTCCGTCCGCCGCGGTGACCTGCCCGCTCGAGATCAGCGCCTTGACGCGCTCGCGCGAAAGGTCGGCGAGCGCCTCGGTCAGTGCGCGGTCGAGACGCCAGCCATCGGCCTCGCCCGAGACCGCCACGTCGATGATGGAAACCCCCCGGTTCATGCACTAGCTAGGTGGGAATGAGGGCATGGATTTCAAGCGCGCTGCTGCACCGTATCATCGCCGAGACAGCCGCCTCGCCACGCGAAGAAGTGTGCGGCCTGCTGCTCGGATCGCCGCAGCGCATCGGTGCCGTGCAGCTCTGCCGGAATGTTGCCGAAAACCGCGCCGACAGCTTCGAGATCGATCCCGCGGCGCTGCTCGCCGCGCACAAGGCCGCGCGCGCGGGCGGGCCGCTGGTCGCCGGCTGCTACCATTCGCACCCGAACGGCCGCGCCGAACCGTCGCCGCGCGATGCCGCCGCCGCGGCGCCTGACGGTACTCTCTGGCTGATCGTCGGTGGTGGAGAGGCGCTTCTCTGGCGCGCGCGGCGCGACGGCACGGGCTTCGATCCCGTCGAGATCGCGGCGGCGGCTTGCGCCGAAGCGGAGGGTCCGCCACAAGGTCGCGACGAAAACCCTTTGGTTCCGGAGCGATTTCCCCGATGACGATCAGCCCGGTCGAATTTGCCAGCCTCCTCTGCTCGCGCCTGTGCCACGATCTGTTGAGCCCCGTGGGCGCGCTCAACAACGGGTTGGAGCTGCTCGCGGATGAGCACGATCCCGATATGCGCGCTCGCTGCATTGATCTGCTCGGCGAGAGCGCGCGGGCATCGGCGAACAAGCTCAAATTCTTCCGCCTCGCCTTCGGGGCCGCGGGCGGGTTCGGCGAGACGATCGACACGCGCGAGGCCAAGACCGCGATCGAGGGATTGTTCGGCGACTCCAAGCGACTCGAGATCGGCTGGATGGTCGACGAGGCGGCGCTGCCCAAGCCCGCGATCAAGGTGCTGCTCAACCTCGCGCTGATCGCGGGCGACGCGTTGGTGCGCGGCGGCACGCTCGATATCGGCGCCGAGCGGCACGACGATGGCCATATCGAGATCGTCGTGCGCGGGCGGGGGCCGCGGATCGTCCTCGATGCCGAGCTTCGTAGCGCGCTTTCGGGCGATCTCGCCGATCCGGTGGCGGCACCGCGTGCGGCCGCGGCCTATCTCGCGCGCTCGCTCGTCGCCGAAAGCGGCGGCACCATCCAGGTTTCCGAGCCCGAGGCCGAAATGCTGCTCTTCGGCGCCTCCATGGCGGGGTAAACGCCTCTTTAACCGCTCCTTGCCATAGCTGCCCTTCCCGGATGCGTGGGGGCATATGGACGATCTGCTTCAGGAATTTATCGCCGAAACGCGCGAAACGCTCGAGGCGCTCTCGGGTGAAATCGTCGCGTGGGAAGCCGATCCGGGCAAGCGCGATCGGCTCGATGCCATTTTCCGCTTCGTCCATACGGTCAAGGGAAGCTGCGGGTTCCTCGATCTGCCACGCCTCGCGCGGCTGAGCCATGCCGCCGAGGACGTGCTCTCCGCCGTTCGTTCGGGCGAGCGCGTGCCCGATCGTGCGCTGGTCAATGCCGTGCTCGCGATCGTCGACCGGATCGGCGAGATCGTCGAGGCGATCGACAGCGGCCAGTCCTTGGGCGATTCGGGCGAGGATCTGCTGATCGCCGCGCTCGATGGGTCGATCGCGGCGCCCGAAAGCGTTGACATCGTCTCCACCGTGACGCGGGCGCCGACGCGCAGCGTGCGGCTCAGCGTCGATCTGCTCGACCGGATGATGAGCGGCATGTCGGACATGGTGCTCGCACGCAACGAGCTTGCGCGCCGCCTGCGCGAGGATAGTGATCCCGATCCGCTGGTCGAGGCGTCGCTCGAGCGGCTGTCGCTCACGGTCGCCGAGATGCGCGATACGGTCACCCGCACGCGCATGCAGAAGATCGATGCGCTCTTCTCCGCGCTGCCCCGAATGGTCCGTGACACCGCAGCGAGTCTGGGCAAGTCAGTGTCGCTCTCGATCGACGGCGCCGATGTCGAGCTCGATCGTGAGATGATCGAGATGATGCGCGATCCCTTGGGTCACATCGTCCGCAACGCGCTCGATCACGGTATCGAGACCCCTTCGGAACGCCGCGCTGCGGGCAAGCGCGAGAACGGACGCCTCACCGTTTCGGCCCGCCAGTCTGGCAATCAGATCATCATCGAGTTCGTCGACGACGGCCGCGGCATCGATACCGACAAGCTCGCTCGCCGCCTCGTCGAGAACGGCGCGCGCAGCGAGCGCGAGCTGCGCGAGCTGACCGATCGGCAGCGTCTCGAGCTCGTTTTCGAACCCGGGATCACCACCAAGGACGAGGTCACGTCGGTTTCGGGGCGCGGTGTCGGCATGGACGTGGTCCGCGCCAATATCGAGCAGATCGGCGGCCGCATCGAGCTCGCCAACAGCCCCGGTAAGGGTCTGCGCATCGCGATTCACGTGCCGCTCACGCTCTCGATCATCTCGACCATCGTCGTCGGCGTCGGCGATCAGCGCTTCGCGGTGCCGCGCCAGGCGATCGAGGAGATCGTCACCCTGCGCGCGGGCGGCCAGGTGCGGATCGATCGGTTGGGTGACACGACGGTCGCGACCGTGCGAGACCGCCGTCTCCCGCTGCTCGGCCTCGGCGCCCTGCTCGGGGTGACGCCCGCGGATGGAATCGCGGCCGAGACGCTCGTGATTGTCGGTATCAGCGGCGGCAGCTACGCGATCGCGGTCGATACCGTGCTCGACAACGAGGAACTGGTCATCAAGCCCGCGCCGCCGGCGGTGATGGCCACCGGATTCTATGCCGGGCTCACGCTCCCCGATAGCGGCACGCCGATGCTGCTGCTCGATTGCGCCGGGCTCGCCGAGGCAGCCGGATTCGCGTTCACGCGCGATGTTGCCGCGAACGACGACGAGGCCGATGAAGAGGCTATCGGCACGCCGACCCAGCTCGCTTTGCTCTTCCTCGATCTCGACGGCGCGCGCCGCGCGGTGCCGCTGGCCGTGATCGACCGCGTCGAGCCCGTTTCGAGCGACAGCGTCCATCATACCGGCGGACGGCTCCGGCTGTCGGTCGACGGCGGCATGATTCCGCTCGCCGCGCAGGGCGGGCTCGACGGTCGCGCGGAAATCCACGTCGTTCGCCTGAAGGACGGCGAGCACGAGATCGGCTATGCGATCGCCGAGGCGCTCGACATCGCCGACCTGCCGCTGGCGATGGCGGCCGCACGCGAACCCGGCCCGGTTGCCGGCGTGATCGCGGCGGGCGACGATCAGATCGAGATGCTCGACATCCACTGGCTCTTCGCCGATCAGATCGACGCCGCCGGTTCCGCCCGCGAGCCGCTCTGCCTCATCACCGGCCGCGAGGCGGCATGGATGGCCACCTTCCTGCGTCCCGTGCTCGAGCGCGCGGGCTATCGTGTGACGGCGGCGCTCAAGCCCGGCGAGACCGCCGCCATCGCGCTCGCGATGGACGACGATCCTCCCACCGGAGAAGCGCCGGCGCCGCTCGTTCGGCTCAGCCGGACCCGCAGTGCCGCGTCGGCCGGCAGCATCTATCGCTACGACCGCGACGGCCTGCTCGGCGCGCTCGCGGCGCATCGTCGGGAGGCGCGCGCATGACCGAGCTGTTTCTCGTCGCCGAGATCGGCGGCCGCGCGGTCGCGATCAGCGCCGATCAGGTCGAATCGGTGGTCGATATTGGGGCGGTCACGCCGGTGCCGTGCGCGGACGCCCGCGTGCGGGGCCTCGCCGCCTTGCGCAGCCGGGTCGTGACGGTGATCAACTCGTGCGCCGCACTCGAGCTTCCCTGCCCGGGCGACGCGGCAAAGCGCGCCGTCATCACGCATATCGACGGCCATCCCTATGCGATGCTCGTCGAGGGCGTCGAGGACGTCGCCGGCTACGAAGCGCAGCCGCTCACCAACGGGATTGCGCTCGAGGCGGGCTGGGCCAGCGTCGGCACCGGCGTCATCGAGCACGGCGACGAGCCGGTGCTCGTCATCGATCTGCGCGCGCTGGTGCCCGGGCTCGCCGCCGTCGCCTGACGGCTGGTCGATTAACGGTAAGCTTACGGAATTCGGGCAGAGATCGTCCAAGAGGTCATAGCAGGGTACGCGCACATGAAGACTTGTCTCGTGGTCGACGATTCGAAGGTTATCCGAAAGGTCGCCCGTCACATCCTGGAAACGCTGAACTTCGAGGTCACCGAGGCCGGCGACGGCCGCGAGGCGCTCGATAGCTGCATCGAGAACGTGCCCGACGTGATCCTGCTCGATTGGAACATGCCGGTGATGAGCGGGATGGATTTCCTGCGCGCGCTGCGCGATCGCGCGCTTGCGCAGCGGCCCAAGGTCGTCTTCTGCACCACCGAGAACGGCATGGCCTATATCCGCGCCGCCATCGAGGCGGGGGCAGACGAATATGTGATGAAGCCGTTCGATCGCGAGACGCTCGAGAGCAAGCTCCAGATCGTCGGCATGGCCTGATCGGGCCATCTTCATGTCCACGTCGCCCCGCGAGGCACTTCCCGGCTCCGGCGCGGGTACGCCGCCCGCGCGCATCCTGATCGTCGACGATTCGGTCGTCGCGCGCGCCGTGATCGGCCGGCTCGTCGATCATGGCGAGCGGTTCGCGGTAGCGGGCGCGGTCTCGGATGTGCCCGCGGCGCTCGGCTTTCTCGCCAAGGCGTCGGTCGACGTCATCCTGCTCGACATCGAGCTTCCGGGCATGGACGGCCTTTCGGCGCTGCCCGACATCGTCGCCGCGGGCAACGGCGCGCGCGTGCTCGTCGTCTCGTCCTCGGCCGGAGACGGCGGCGCCGCGGCGATCCAGGCGCTTGCGCTCGGCGCGGCCGATACGCTCGAAAAACCCAGCGGCGGGGGCCAGCTCAGCCGCTTCGCCGATCTGCTGGCGGCGAAGCTCGCGCGCCTCGTCCAGCCGCAGCCCGGCGGCGGCGGCGCGTCGACCCCCACGACCTTCCCGCTGCCGCGCGGCGACGATTTCGACGTGGTCGCGATCGGCGCCTCGACCGGCGGCATCCACGCGCTCAGCCGCGTGCTGCGCGCGCTGCCCGCCGATTTCGATGTGCCGATCCTCATCACCCAGCACCTGCCCGATTCGTTCATGTCCTATTTCGCCGCGCAGATCGCGGTGCTCGCGGGCCGCCCCTGCGCGGTCGCCGCGGATCATATGCGGATCACGCGCGGCCGCGCGATCGTCGCGCCTGGAGATGCGCATCTCCGCGTCGTCCGCTCGGGCGGCGGTGCGGCGATCCGGCTCGACCGCCGGCCCGCGAAGAGCGGCTGCCTGCCCTCGGTCGATCCGATGTTCGCCTCGGTCGCTCAGGTATATGGCGCCCGCGCGCTCGCGATCGTGCTGAGCGGGATGGGGCGCGACGGTGCCGATGGCGCGCGCGCGATTGCCGATGCCGGCGGCTGCGTCGTCGCGCAGGATCAGGCGAGCTCGGTCGTGTGGGGGATGCCCGGCGCGGTCGCGAGCGCGGGAATCGCCGCGGCGGTGCTCCCGCCCGACGTGATCGGCCAGTTCGTCATCGCACGCCGGAGGGTGCCATGCTGATTCCAGGACCCGCCGGCCCGACGCGATCGACCGGCGCGATGAACGTGATCGCGGCGTTGCTCGAATCGCGCACCGGGCAGCAGATCGACGCCAACCGTGCCTGGCGGATCGAAACCGCGCTCAAGCCGGTGCTGCGCGCCCGCGGGCTCGACAGCCTCGATCAACTGGTTTCACGGGTATTGGACGGGCGGGCGCCCGAACTTGCGGAGGAAGTGGTGGACGCCTTGCTCAATCAGGAAAGTTTCTTCTTCCGCGATTCCCAGGTTTTCGACATGGTCGCCGAGGCCGCGGCGCGCGTCGGCCGCGACAATCCCGGCCGCCGCGTGCGCATCTGGTCGGCGGGCTGCTCGACGGGGCAGGAGCCCTTGTCGCTCGCGATGTTGTTCAGCGAGCATGCCGAGCGCGAGACCTTGCCCTTCCCGGACATCGTCGCGACCGACGTTTCGGAGGCCGCGCTCGCCCGCGCGCGCGAGGGCCGCTATTCGCAGTTCGAGATACAGCGCGGGCTGGCGGTGCGCCGCATGATGATGTGGTTCGATACCGACGGCGGCGATTGGGTCGCGCGCCCCGAGCTCGTCCGCCAGGTCCAGTTCCGCCGCCAGAACCTCGTCAACGACGCGCCCCCGATCGGCCGCTTCGACATCGTGTTGTGCCGCAACGTCCTCCTCTATCTCGCGGCGGGCCTGCGCCGTCAGGTGTTCGAAACCTTCGCGCAGGTCATCCGTCCCGGCGGGCTGCTCGTGCTCGGTGCGGGCGAGACGGTGATCGGCCAGACCGATGCCTTCAAGCCGAGCCCCGGCTTCCGCGGCCTTTATGAGGCGACCGGCCTTTCGATCGCTGGGGCGCCCCTGGCCAAGGCGGTCTGAGGCCGCTTTACATCGGCCCGCGCCCGCGCCAAGCCGTCGGGATGATCGACGCGCCGTCCCCCAATTTCGACGAGCGCAGCCTGCCCGTGTCGATGATCGTGCTCCACTATACGGGCATGAAGACCGGCGAGGCCGCGATCGCCCGCCTGCGCGACCCCGAGGCCAAGGTCTCCGCGCACTATGTCGTCGCCGAGGACGGGACGATGCTGCGCCTCGTCGACGAGGAAAAGCGCGCCTGGCACGCGGGCAAATCCTCGTGGCGCGGGATCACCGACGTCAACTCGGCCTCGGTCGGGATCGAGATCGTCAACCCCGGCCACGAATTCGGCTATCGCCCCTTCCCGGACGAGCAGATCGGGAGCGTCGTCCGGCTCGTCGCCGAGATCAAGGACCGCTACGAGATCACCCGCGGCAATATCGTCGGCCATTCGGACATCGCGCCCGCGAGGAAGCGCGATCCGGGCGAGCTCTTCCCCTGGGCCGAGCTCGCGCGCCGCCGCCTCGCGCTCCCGCGCCCGACCGCGAACCTTATGGACCCGCACTGGACCGAGGGCGGCTTTCTGATGGCGCTCGAACGCTTCGGCTACGACACGCGCGAGCCGATGTCCGCGATCATGGCCTTCCAGCGCCGCTTCCGCCCCGAGCTCGTCGACGGCGAGGTCGACGCCGAATGCCGCATGCTCCTGCTGGCGCTGTTGCTCCCCAAGCCCCAGGGCGACGATTGAGAAATTTGATCGCGGCACCAGCCCGCTCCCCACCCGACCACCCATAGGATAATCGCATCGGTTGGTTGGGTGGGGGAGTGGGCTGGTGCCGCTTCCCATAGCGTCGGCACGACGCTATGGGCAAAGGCGCCAGAGGGCCGGGCGGCCGCGTCGCACTTCGGTGCGCCGAGGAAAGTCCGGGCTCCACGGAAACGACGGTGCCGGGTAACGCCCGGCGGTTCCGGTCTCGGCCGGAATCAGGGAAAGTGCCACAGAGAGCAGACCGCCAATGTCTCGTCCGCGAGGCAGGCAAGGGTGAAAGGGTGCGGCAAGAGCGCACCGCGCGCGCCGGCAACGGCCGCGGCACGGCAAACCCCACCGGGAGCAAGACCGAATAGGGGCGGCAGATGGGCATCGTTCCGGCCCGTCGCCCGGGTTGGTCGCTAGAGCCGGCAGGCAACTGCCGGCGTAGAGGAATGGTCGCCTATCCCTGCAAGGGGTGGACAGAACCCGGCTTACAGGCCCTCTGGCACGCCGATGCGAGGCGATTAGCCCTGCTAATCGCCGTCGCGCGCATCCGCACGGCCGCCCTCGCGCTTCCCAAAATTCCTCCCCGAAACGGGAGGGGGACCAAGACGCGAAGCGGCTTGGTGGAGGGGCGGCAGCGCAGACGCTGTTCGCAACGGCTGCCCCGAGGGACGATGGTTCGCCTCGCTTTACCTCTCCGGCTCTCTGCGACATACTCCGGGAAAAGGGGAGGAGTCGTATGAGGTTAGCAGGGATCGGCCTCGGCATGGCCACGGTCGCGCTCGCGGCGTCCGCGCCCGCGCAGGAGCAGACCGTCCAGCAGGCGTTCGAGGCGGCCACCGCGCTCATGGTCAAGGGCGAGAACGAGGCCGCGTTGCGCGCGTGGAACGGGCTCGAAGAGCGCGTTCGGGGCAATTCGCGCAACGTGGCGATCATCGAGGTGCGCAAGAGCGAGGCGCTGTTCGCGCTCGATCGCAAGGCGGAAGCGGTGGAGGCCGCGCGCGCCGGGCTCGTCGGCATGCCCGAAAACGACAAGTCCCTCGACGAGGATCGCTTCCTCGCCTGGGCCCGCCTCGGCGAGGTCGGCGAGGCTGCGCTCGATTACGCCAGCGCGGCCACCGCGTACCGGCACGCCGTGGCGCTCGCGCCGTCGCCCGCGTACAAGCTCAAGATGCTGCGCGGGTTGATCGCGACCGACATTTTCGTCGATCCCGCGCGCGTCGGCGACGAGCTCGGCCAGGCCAAGACGATCCTCGCCGCCACCGACGCCGATGACGGCGTCGCCGCGATCTTCGATCAGCTCCGCAGCGAATGGCGGCTCAACCAGGGCGATTTCAGGGGAGCGCGCGCGGCCGCAGACGATGCCGTCGACGCGCTCGGCGGGCTCACCAGCAAGACCGATCTCTACGACGTCGCCGCGCGGTCGGATTATGCGATCGCCGCGCTGCTCGCCGGCGACGACGATGCTGCCCGCGAATATATGGCGATGACCGGCGCGGGGCGGCTGCCCAAGGGCGATTTCGATGCCGGCGTGCAGATGAAGGTGCCCGATTGCGGCGGCGAGGAGGGTCTCCGGCCGAAGGACGTCGCCGTGGTCCAGTTCAGCGTCGGCGACGATGGCACGGTCGTGGAAAGCACGCCCATCTATGCGTCGGGCGGCGGCGAGGCGGCGCTCGCTTTCGCGCAGGCGGCACGGCAATGGTCGTGGACGCCCAAGCAGGTCGAACGGATGCCGCCCTTTTTCCGCTATCGCGCGCGCGTCGAACTGCGCTGCTCGACCGCCTTCGAGCGCCCGTCGGTCGGCGACTGGCTGGATTCGGCGCTCGGCGCCTGGCTCGCCGAACAGGGCGTTTCGTTGCCGCCGATCGCGACCGGCTCGGATGCGGCGGTGCTGCCCGCGCAACGTGCGCAGCTCGCCAGCGCCGAGGCGGCGGGCGCCACCGCGCTCGCGCTGGTGCCGCCGCTCGCCGCGCTCGTCACCAACAGCGTCGTCGGGCGCGAGGAGACCAACGCGCTGGCCCGGCGAGCGGTCGCAATCCTCGCCGCGCATCACGCGCCCCCGACAGCCTTGCTCGCGATGCAACGCTTCGTGTGGGAGAGCGAGACGCCCGAGGGCTGGTCGGCCGAGGAGTATGATCGCGCCGTCTCGCCCGCGCTGTCGCAGCCGGTCTATGCTGGCGACGCGGAGACGCGCGCGGCGATCCGGCTGATGCTCGCCGATCGGATCCGCCGCAAGGAGGAGGATCGCGCGCGCACGATGCTCCGGCAGGTGGCCGACGATGCCGCGCTCGCCGCCAACCACCCGCTCAAGGTCGGGGCGCTTGTCCGCCTCGCCTCGCTCGAGGTCGGGGAAGGCAACCCGACGGCCGCGCAGGCAGCGTTCGAGCGCTCCGGGCTCGACGCCCGCCAGTGCGCCCTCGTCGATTCGGCGCCGCGACTCCTCGACGCCGGCGCCAGCTCGCGCGATTTTCCCTTCGAGGCGCAGCGTTGGGGGTTCGAAGGGTGGACCCAGGTCCAGTTCGACATCGACGCGGACGGGCATGTCCTCAACGAGCGGGCGATCGTCTCCTATCCGCCTTTCGTCTTCACCAAGGCGGGCAAAAGCGTGATCGGCGGCGCACGGTACGAAAAATCGTTCCGCCCCGACGGCGGCCTCGGCTGCGGCGGGCAGAACAACCGGATCAAGTTTCGCATCGGCTGAGACCGCACCGGTCACGCGCATTCTTGCGCTCGGCCAGCGTCGAGCGCGAGGCGCGCGCGCGCGGCGAGCGGCTCTCGCGCCCTTGCCGGCAGTCCCCGATGCCGATTCTCCGCAGCCGCCATGGCAAATCGCCGCGTGGCTCGCTACATGCGCGCGTGATGCCACGTTCTTCCCGCTCACACGATTGGGGCTTCCCCCGCTGGCGCGGCTATGGCGCCGAGCGCGAGGCGGTGCGCGTACGCCTGTGCGATCGCCACGGCTGTGAAGAGCCCGGCGACCGCCCCGCGCCCAAATCGCCCAACGGCAGCGAGCGCTGGTATTTCTGCGAACGCCACGCCGCCGAATACAACCGTAACTGGAATTACTTCGAAGGCCTGAGCGACGAGGAGGCCGCGCGCCGCGAGGCCGAGGAGCAGCGCGACGCATCGGGCTATACCGAAGCGAAGCATTACGGCTGGGCCGGCCCCGGCGACGGCTCGCGCACCCGCGACGAGATGCACGCGCTCGCCGTGCTCGAGCTCGATCCCGACGCCGAATTCGCCGACGTCCGCGCCGCATGGCGCCGCCTCGCCAAGGAGAACCACCCCGATCTCCGGCCCGGCGATGCCGAGGCAGCCGCTCGCTTCCAGGCGATCCAGGCCGCGTACGAGGTGCTGCGCGTCGCCGAGGAAGCGAAGGAATGGCGGCCGAATTAGCCGCTTACGCCGGTCGGAGCCGCTCCGCCGTCGCACGGATGAGGGCGATCATGTTGGGGATGCCCTGCGTGCGGTTCGAGCTGAGCTGATTGCGCAGGTCGAACGGCCCGAGCGACGCCTCGATATCGGTGGCGAGGATCGCCTGGGGGCTCCGGTCCTGCACCGTCAGCAGCACGAGCGCGATAATGCCCTTGGTGATCGCGGCGTTGCTGTCGGCTAGGAAATGGAGGCTGCCGTCCTCGCGCACCGTGGGATAGACCCACACCGCCGCCGAGCAGCCGCGCACCAATGTCGCGTCGGTCTTGAGCGCCTCGGGCATCGCCTCCAGCTCGCGGCCCAGCTCGATCAGCAGGCGGTAGCGGTCGTCGGCATCGAGAAACTCGTATTCGTCCTGAAGGTCGGTGAGGGTGCGCATGGGTGGCAGGTAGTCGGCGAGGCTCTGCAAATCAAACCACGCGGGTCCTGCCCAATTTTCCTCCCCTGTAAGGGGAGGTGGCAG
>CAMLGC010000080.1 GCA_946479505.1 uncultured Sphingomonadaceae bacterium | reverse complement strand
CCGAAGCGGCCGACTTCACCGACCGAATAGGGCGGGAAGTTGTAGTGGAGCAGGAAGCGCTCGTACGACAGGCCGGTGAGGCCGTCGATCATCTGCTCGCTTTCCTTGGTGCCGAGCGTGGTCGTGCAGATCGCCTGCGTCTCGCCGCGGGTGAACAGCGCCGAGCCGTGGGTGCGAGGCAGGAAATGCACCATCGCCTCGATCGGACGGATCTGCTTGGTGTTGCGGCCGTCGATGCGGCTACCATCCTTGAGGATCGCACCGCGCACGATTTCCGCCTCGAGCTTCTTGACGAGCTTGTTGGCGGCCATCTGGTCCTGCGCGCTCTGGTCGGCGAAAGCATGTTTGGCCTTGGCGCGCGCCGCGTTGAGCGCGTCCGAGCGCTGCGACTTGTTGGTCAGCTTGTAGGCCGCAGCGATATCGTCGCCGATCAGGTCCTTGAGCGTCGCCTTCATCGCCGATTGATCGGCTTGCGATGCGAGCTCCCACGGCTCCTTGGCGGCCTGCTCGGCGAGGTCGATGATCGCATCGATCACCGGCTGGCACGCGCGGTGCGCGAACATCACGGCGCCGAGCATCGTGTCTTCCGAAAGCTCGGCGGCTTCCGATTCGACCATCATCACGGCGTTGGAGGTGCCCGCGACGACGAGGTCGAGATCGCCCGTCTTGGCCTGCTCGAGCGTCGGGTTGAGGACGTACTCGCCATCGACATAGCCGACGCGCGCGGCGGCGATCGGGCCCATGAACGGCACGCCCGAGATCGTCAGCGCCGCCGAGGCCGCGACCATCGCGACGATATCCGGCTCGTTCTCGCCATCATAGGAGAGAACCTGTGCGATGACGTTGATCTCGTTGTAGAAACCGGCGGGGAAGAGCGGACGCACCGGGCGGTCGATGAGACGGCTGGTGAGCGTCTCCTTCTCGGTCGCTCCGCGCTCGCGCTTGAAGAAGCCGCCCGGGATGCGCCCGGCCGACGAGAATTTTTCCTGATAGTGGACGGTGAGCGGGAAGAAATCCTGCCCTTCCTTCACCGACTTGGCGGCCGTGACGGCGCACAGCACCACGGTTTCGCCGAGCGTCGCGAGCACCGCGCCGTCGGCCTGGCGGGCAACGCGGCCCGTTTCGAGCGTCAGGGTTTTTCCGCCCCACTCGATGCTTACAGTTTTCGTATCGAACATCTGATTTCCTTCACTCCGGCCGCCCGATGCGGTCCGGGGCCTGTGTGCGGGCTAATCCGGCCCGTGCGGTGCGAGGCCTGTCGTGCCCCGTGCCAGTTCACCGAATTGTGTTCTGGCGAATTGTGCTCCCGAAGGCGGGAGCCCAGTCTGGGTCCCCGCCTTCGCGGGGACACATATGCGACAAGGGCGCCGCGAGGGCGCCCTTGCGATTATTTCCGAAGGCCGAGCTTCGCGATCAGGTCGAGATAGCGCTGGCCATCGGTGGTCCGAAGATAGTCCAGCAGCGACCGGCGCTTGTTGACGAGCATCAGGAGGCCGCGGCGCGAGTGGTTGTCCTTCGCGTGGGTCTTGAAATGCTCAGTGAGATTCTTGATGCGCTCGGTGAGGATCGCGACCTGGACCTCGGTCGAGCCGGTGTCGCCCTTGGCGCGACCATGTTCCTTGACGAGCGCGTCCTTGCGCTCCTGCGTGATCGACATTCAATTTCCTTCGACATCGTGGGTCACAGGTTGAAGCCGCGAACGACCCGGACCTCGCGGTCCTTCGCCTCCACCAGCGCGACGGGCGTTGTTCCGTCGGTCGCGAAGTATTGGCCATCGTCGACGGCGTTCCCGATCAGGACCCGCCCCTGGCGGAGCAGCCCTGCCTGATCGGGGGTGAGCGCGAGAGCCGGGATGTCGTCCAGCGCCGTGCTCAATGGCAGAGACAAGTCCTCAAGGGCGCGGGCCTTAGCGGCTTCGGCGAGTTTGTCCAGCGAAATCGCCGAGTCGAGCCCGAACGGACCCGCCTTCGTCCGGCGCAGCATCGTGACATGCCCGACGGTGCCGAGTGCCCGCGCAATGTCTCGCGCGAGGCTCCGGATATAGGTGCCCTTCGAGACGCGGGCAACGAGGGTAACCTGATCCTCCCCGGAACGGGGAGTGGGACCGCGATGCGAAACATCGTGGTGGCGGGGCTTTGCCCCAGGCGAGTCGCGCGTGGTTAGCGCCCCTCCACCATTCGCTGGCGCCAATGGTCCCCCTCGTCGTCCCGGGGAGGGTCGGAGCGAGTGCACCGTCACATCCCGCGTCGCGAGCGTCACTTCCTCGCCGCTCCGCGCCAGAGCATAGGCCCGCTTGCCGCCCACCTTGAGCGCCGAATAGGCCGGCGGCACCTGCTCGATCCGCCCGGTGAAGCGCGGCAGCACCGCCTCGATGTCGCCAAGCGTCGGCCGCGCGTCGCTCGCCTCGATCACCGCGCCTTCGGCGTCGAGCGTGTCGGTCTCCTCGCCGAAGCGAAGCGTGAATTCATACACCTTGTCGCTGTCGAGCATCCGCCCGGCGAGCTTGGTCGCCTCGCCGATCGCGATCGGAAGCACGCCCGACGCGAGCGGATCGAGCGTGCCACCGTGCCCCACCTTGCGCTTCGGATAGCCGCCTTCGCGCAAGGCGCGCTTCACCGCCGACACGGCCTGGGTCGAGCCCAGGCCGACGGGCTTGTCCAGGATGATCCAGCCGTGCATCGCGCTGCCCTAGACGGGCAGCCGCGCGAACCCAAGGGCGCCGATCAGTCGTCGGCCTCGGTATCGGGCGCGCCGGGCTGGCTGGGGGGCGGCAGGCTGGTCGTGATGCGCTTGATGCCGCAGGTGCGGCCGGGATAATCGGGGAAGCTGAGCTCCGAGAAGGTGTCGAGCCGCCCGGTCGCGTTGGTGGTGTAAAGAACCGTCATCGGGCCGGCGCGTGTCTCGATGCACGGGCCGCTCATCTCGACCTTGTACCATTTGAGGTTGCGGTCCTGCACGTAGAGGATACCGCTGTCGGGCGGTCCTGCCTCCCAATTGCGGATGCCGCCGTTCGCCGCATAGGCGATGGTGGTCTCGACGCCGATCGGGCGCTGCTGCTGCATATTGGCGGCACAGCCCGCGGTGGTGGCTGCGCCCGCGCTAATCAGAGCGATCAGGGGAATGATGCGCATAATCTCTGCTCCTTGCCCCAACCCCTCGCGGCGCTTGCATGTCTAGCAACTCTCAGGTGAACCGATGCTGAGCGATGCGGTTCCGGCGAGCGTCTCGGCGAAATGCTTGCGGCACAGCGCGACATAGCGGTCGTTGCCGCCGATCTCGGTCTGCGCGCCCTCGCGCACCGGCCGCCCTTCGGCATCGATGCGCATGTTCATTGTCGCCTTGCGCCCGCAGGTGCAGACCGACTTCAATTCGATGAGCGCGTCGGCGATCGCGAGCAGCCGCGCCGCGCCTTCGAACAAGTCGCCGCGAAAATCGGTGCGCAGCCCGTAGGCGAGCACGGGGATGCCCAGCACGTCGGCGATGTGCGCGAGCTGGCTGACCTGCGAGGCGGTGAGGAACTGCGCCTCGTCGATCAGCACACACGCGATCCGGCCGTGCGCGTGCCGCTCGGCGACCAGCACGGCGATGTCGGTGTCGGCGGCGAACGGCGTCGCCTGCGCCGAAAGTCCGATCCGTGAATCGATCACGCCCGTCCCGCCGCGATCGTGGACCGCGGCGGTGAACAGCATCGTCTCCATGCCGCGCTCGCGATAGTTGAAATCCGCCTGGAGCAGCGTCGTCGATTTCCCCGCATTCATCGAGGCGTAGTAGAAATAGAGCTTGGCCATGCGCGCGGTTCTAGCGTGCGCTGCCCCGAAAGCGACTCAGCTTTCGCTGTCTCCGTCCAGATCGCGCGCCACCTTCGGATCGCGCAGCAGTGCGTCGATATGGCTGCCTTCGTCGAAGCTCTCGTCGGCGAGGAACTTGAGCCGGGCCGCGTATTTCAGCTTCACCCGATGCGCGACCTCGCGCTGGAGATAGGCGGTGTTGGTGCGCAGCGCCTTGAGCACCGCCTCCTCATCCTTGCCGAGCAGCGGCTTCACGAACACGGTGGCGTGGCGCAGATCGGGCGACATGCGCACCTCGGTGATGCTCACCAGATGTTTGGCGAGAGTATCGTCATGCACGTCGCCGCGCTGGAGGATTTCCGACAGCACATGCCGCACCTGCTCGCCGACGCGCAGCGTGCGGATGGACTGGGTTTCGGGGGTGTCGTTTCGCATACATCTCTCCCCTCCCGTTTACGGGAGGGGCCGGGGGTGGGCGCCCGGCCTCCAGATCACTTGATGCCGATGGCGGGAGCCCACCCCCCGACCCCCTCCCGCACGCGGGAGGGGGAGTTAGGTCACAGCGTCCGTTCGCGCATTTCGACCTCGAACGTCTCGAGGAAGTCGCCCGGCTTGATATCGGTGAAGTTCTGCGTGAACGTCACACCGCATTCGAGACCGGCGCGGACCTCCGCGACATCGTCCTTGAAGCGCCGCAGCGACGCGATCTCGCCCTGATAGATGATGACATCCTCGCGGGTGATGCGGGCCTTGAGCGCCTTCCTGATGACGCCGTCGGTGACGAGCAGGCCCGCCGCCTTGCCGTGCTTGCCCGCCGAGAAGACCTCGCGGATTTCGGCGCGGCCGACGACCGTCTCGAACGCCTCGGGGCCGAGCTCGCCCGCCATCCCCGCCCTGATCTCGTCGATCAGGTCATAAATGACGTCGTAATATTTGAGCGCGACCTTGTTGCGTTCGGCGATCTCGCGCGCCTTGGCATTGGCGCGGACGTTGAAGCCGATGATCGGCGCGCCGGATGCGCCCGCGAGCGTCACGTCGCTCTCGGTGATGCCGCCGACGCCCGAGTGCAGCACGCGGGCCTTGATGTCGTCGGTCGAGATCTTGTTGATCGACGCGACGATCGCCTCGGTCGACCCTTGCGTGTCGGCCTTGACCACCAGCGGATATTCGATCGCCTGCTTGTCCTTCAGCGCACTGAACATGCTCTCGAGGCTGGCCGGCGCCTGTGCGGTGCGCTTTTGCAGCAGCACGCTCTGGCGGTATTCGGCGACCTCGCGCGCACGCGCCTCGTTCTCGACGACCTGCAGCGGATCGCCCGCCGACGGCACGCCCGAAAGCCCCAGCACCTCGACCGGAACCGACGGGCCGGCTTCCTTCACCTGGCGGCCCTTGTCGTCGATCAGCGCGCGGACCTTACCGCTTTCGGCGCCGACGACGAACACGTCGCCGACCCTCAGCGTGCCGCGATTGACGAGGATCGTCGCCACCGGGCCGCGGCCCTTGTCGAGCTTGGCCTCGATCACGGTGCCTTCGGCGTCGCGGTTCGGGTTGGCCTTCAGTTCGAGCAATTCGGCCTGGAGCTGGATCTTGTCGCGCAACGTGTCGAGACCGATCTTCTTCAGTGCCGAGACCTCGACGTCCTGGACGTCGCCCGACATCTCCTCGACCATCACTTCGTGCTCGAGCAGGCGCTCGCGGACACGCTGCGGGTTGGCGCCTTCCTTGTCGACCTTGTTGATCGCGACGATCATCGGCACGCCGGCCGCCTTGGTGTGATTGATCGCCTCGATCGTCTGCGGCATCAGCCCGTCGTCGGCCGCCACCACCAGGATGACGATATCGGTGACGTTGGCGCCGCGCGCGCGCATCTCGGTGAAGGCCTCGTGGCCCGGCGTATCGAGGAAGGTGAGCTTGGACTTGTCCTTCAGCGTCACCTGATACGCGCCGATATGCTGGGTAATGCCCCCCGCCTCGCCGCGCGCGACATCGGTACCGCGCAGCGCGTCGAGCAGGCTCGTCTTGCCGTGATCGACATGCCCCATGATCGTGACGACGGGCGCACGCGGCTGGAGCGCGTCTTCGGCATCCTCGACGGTATCGAGCGACAGATCGATATCCGATTCGGAGACGCGCTTCACGTTGTTCCCGAATTCGGTGACGAGCAGCTCGGCAGTATCCTGGTCGATCGTCTGGTTGACGGTGACCGGCATGCCCATCTTGAACAGCGCCTTCACGAGGTCCGCGCCCTTCTCGGCCATGCGGTTGGCGAGTTCCTGGACGGTGATCGTCTCGGGCACCACGACGTCGCGGACCTGCTTGGCCTGCGGCTCGCGCGGGCCGGTATGGCTGCGCCGTTCCTTTTCGCGCGCGCGCTTGAGCGCGGCGAGGCTGCGCGCCCGCGCACCGTCGTCGCCGCCCAGTGCGCGGTTGACGGTGAGCTTGCCCGAGCGACGATGATCCTCGCGCTCCTTGCGCTCGCGCGACGGCTTTGCGGCCGCTTCCGGGCGCTTGCTCGACGGCGGGCCCGAAACGTCGGGCTCGGCGCGCCGCGCGGTCGGCTGCGGCCGCTCGGGCCGCGCAACCGGCGTGAAGCGGCGCGGTGCGGGCATCGAGTCGTCGCGCTGGAGTTCGCGACGCGCGGCTGGCGTCGGCGTCTCGGTCTCGACAACGGACTCGCCGGCCTCGGCCTCCGCCGGTGCCGCTGCTTCGGCCGGAGTTTGTGCCTCGGCCTCACGCTTTTCCTCGGTGCGGCGGCGCTCTTCCTCGGCAGCCTCGACCTTCTCGCGCTCCTCGCGGCGGCGCGCTTCCTCGAGCGCGTCGATGCGTGCCGCCTCGTTCTCGCGCAGCAGCTTCTCCTGCATCTCGCGGCGCGAGAGCTGGCTATCGGCGGCGCGCGGCGCAGGCGTCGGCTTGGGCGCGGGCGTCGGCGGCGCGGGCGGCGGCGGCGGTGCCGCCTCGGTCTTGGGCGCCTCGGCCTCGCCGGGCTTGCCCAGCACGCGACGGCGCTTGACCTCGACCACGACGGTGTTCGAACGGCCATGGCTGAAGCTCTGCTTCACCTTGCCGGTCTCGACCGTGCGCTTGAGGCCCAACGGCGCGCGGGCGCCCAGTTTCGGCTTCTCGTTGTCCGTGTCGCTCACTCAAATTCCTCGTGTCGTCTCTTCGGTCGGCCGGCTCGCGCGGGTTTCGAACGCCGATGCTCCCTGCGAGGCCGTTTCGCAAGGTGCGGGTTCCGGTTCGGGTCCGATAAAGTGCAGCCAGCGATCGAGCGTCTCGCGCAATCGTCGGGCGGCATCGGGGTCGGTCAGGCCGCCATGTACCACATTGTCGCGGCCCAGTGCCAAGGACAATATGGAGCGTCCGACGGGAAGAACCAACCCCCTGAGATCGCTTCCCTCGGCGTCGCTGCCGACGCGCCACGCCTGGTCGAGCTTCCGGTTGCCGTCGGCGCCGGCGTCGACGGCGTGGAACAGCAGATGCAGCTTGCCCGATCGGGCGCCCGCTTCGATCCGCTCGCTGCCGATCACGACGTTGCCGGCGCGCGCCTCCAGCCCGAGCCGGTCGAGTGCGGCCTTCTGGAGCGCGTCGGCGATGCGATCGGGCAGATCGGCGGGAATCGAGAGCTCACCCGTCTTGAACGCCCGCGCGAGCGCCCCGCGCAGTCGCCCCTTGGCGATCGCCTCTTCGAGTTCGGCCTTGCCGACACCGATCCACGCCCCGCGGCCGGGTGCCTTCGCGCGCACATCGGGCAGTACCTGTCCATCGGGCGCGAGCACGAGCCGAATCAACTCGCCGCGGGCCTCGCGGTCGCCCGACAGGATGCACTTGCGGACGGGTCCTTCATCCCCCTCCCGTTCGCGGGAGGGGTTAGGGGAGGTCATGTCGGAAGGGCCGCTCTCAGAACAGGCCCTCCCCCGACCCCTCTCGCTAACGGGAGGGGAGTTGGTATCGCTTATCCGCGTCTCATTGGGAGGGTTCCGCATCCGCGTCCTCCCCATTGTCGGCCGACGCCTCGGCGGCGGCTTCCGCAGGCGCGGGCGCTTCGTCCTCGAACCAGTGCGCGCGGGCGGCCATGATGATCTCGTTGCCCTGCTCGTCGCTCAATCCGTATTCGGCGAGCACGCCGCCCTTGTCCTCGGGGCGCGGCGCGGCGTTCTCCGAACGGCGCGGCGGTTGCGCCCGCTTCTTCTGGACGAGTTCGTCGGTGGCGAGGTCGGCGAGATCGTCGAGCGTCCTGATCCCGGCCTTGCCGAGCGTCACGAGCATCGCCTCGGTCAGATACGGCATCGCGGCGAGCGCGTCCTCGACGCCCAGCGCCGTACGCTCCTCGCGTGCGGCGGCTTCGCGGCGATCGAGCGCCTCGGTCGCGCGGCTCTGGAGCTCGGCGGCGAGGTCCTCGTCGAAGCCCTCGATACCCGCGATCTCGTCCGCCTCGACATAGGCGACCTCCTCGAGCGCGCCGAAGCCCTCGGCGACGAGGAGCTGCGCGAGCGTCTCGTCGACGTCGAGCTCGTTCTGGAACATCTCGGAGCGCTCGATGAATTCGCGCTGGCGCTTCTCGCTCGCATCCTCTTCGGTCAGAATGTCGATCGCCTTGGCGGTGAGCTGCGAGGCGAGGCGCACGTTCTGCCCGCGCCGCCCGATCGCGAGGCTGAGCTGGTCGTCGGGCACCACCACCTCGATGCGGTCTTCCTCCTCGTCGAGCACGACGCGGCTGACGCTCGCCGGCTGGAGCGCGTTGACGACGAAGGTCGCGGTGTCGGGCGACCAGGGGATGATATCGATCTTCTCGCCCTGCATCTCCTGGACGACCGCCTGGACGCGGCTGCCCTTCATGCCGACGCACGCGCCGACCGGATCGATCGAGCTGTCATGGCTGATGACGCCGATCTTGGCGCGGCTGCCCGGATCGCGGGCGGCGGCCTTGATCTCGATGATGCCGTCGTAGATTTCGGGGACTTCCTGCGCGAACAGCTTCTTCATGAAGTCGGGATGCGCGCGGGAAAGGAAGATCTGCGGGCCGCGATTCTCGCGCACCACCTTGAGGATCAGGCTGCGAATGCGGTCGTTGACGCGCACCACCTCGCGCGGGATCTGCGCGTCGCGGCGGATGACGCCCTCGGCGCGGCCGAGATCGACGACGACATGGCCGAACTCGACGCGCTTGACGACGCCGGTGATGATCTCGCCGACGCGATCCTTGAATTCCTCATATTGCCGCTCGCGCTCGGCATCGCGGACCTTCTGGAAGATGATCTGCTTCGATGCCTGCGCCTGGATGCGGCCGAACTCGATCGGCGGCAGCGGATCGACGATGTAATCGCCGACCACCGCGCCCGGCTGGAGCTTCTGCGCATCCTTGACCGAGACCTGCTTGAAATAGTCGTCGACCGCCTCGACCACCTCGACGACGCGCCACAGGCGCAGGTCGCCCGATTGCTGGTCGAGCTTGGCGCGGATGTCGTTCTCGGCGCCGTAGCGCGTCTTGGCGGCGCGCTGGATCGCTTCCTCGAGCGCCTCGACGACGATCGCCTTGTCGATCAGCTTTTCCTTGGCGACCGAATCGGCGATCGCGAGCAGCTCGGCCCTGTTGGCGGAAACGGCGGTAGCCATCGGGAACTTATCCTTCCACTTGGATGATCTTGTCGACGCCCACGGCCGACAGGGGTTGGGTTGCGGCGATCAATCTGTCGGTCATCAGCAGTTTGGCGTCTGCGATATCCGAAAAATCGACCGTCATCTTCTGAAACTTCTTCACGTCGATCGCGACGCGGCCGTCCTCCAGCCCGAGCAGAATGCCCGTGAGCTGCTTGCGGCCGTCGATCGGCTCGACGAGGTGGAGCCGCGCCTCGTGGCCCTCCCAGTCCTCGTAATCCTGCACGCGCGTGAGCGGCCGGTCGATTCCGGGCGAGCTGACCTCGAGCCGATAGGCGGTATCGATCGGGTCGTTGCCCGCCGCCTCGGCTTCGTCGAGCCGCTCCGAGATGCGGCGCGAGAGCGCGGCGCAATCGTCGATCGTGAGCTGGCGCGTATCGGGCCGCTCGGCCATCACCTGGAGCGTCGCATCCGACGCGCCGCCGTACATCTTGACCCGCACGAGCGCGAAGCCGAGCGCTTGCGCCTCGGGCTCGATGATCTGCGTCAATCGGGCGATGTCCGCCATGCACACTCCGATGGGCATCAGGCGCCGGCGCCGGAACCGGGCGGCTCCGACCTCCTTCACCTGACGATGTAAGAGAACAGCCGCGATATAGGCGCGCATGCGGCCGCTGGCAAGCGCGTTGCGCGCACGCCGCAACCGTGCTTGGTTCGCGCGGTCCCGGGCTCCGCCCACGCTTTTCGAAAAAAGGTGCACCATGATTCGTCGCCTTGCACTCGTCGCCCTACTGCTCGGCTCCGCCTGCTCGGCCCAGCCGCAATCGCAAGAGCCGCCGGCCAACGCGGCTGCCGACACAGACCAGGCGTTCGTTCCGCCGCAGCCCGCCGCAGCGAGCGAGCCGGTGCCCGACGACGCGCCGCTCAATCCGGCGATCAAGAACGTCCCGGCGACCACCGGCCGCGCGAATCTTCCAGAAACGCCGCCGCCCTTCGCGATTCAGAAGGTGGGTGAGGTCGAGGAGCCGTTCGCCATGGCGTTCCTGCCCGACGGCAGCCTGCTCGTCACCGAGAAAGCCGGCCACCTCGAGCTGCGCCGCCCCGACGGCAGTATGGTCGAGGTGACCGGCGTGCCCAAGGTCGAACCGGGCGGGCAGGGCGGGCTGCTCGACGTCGCGATCGCGCCCGATTTCGCCGACAGCAGGACGATCTATCTCACCTATTCGGAACCGGGCGGAAAGGGCAGCGCGCTCGCCCTCGCCAAGGGCGGGCTCGACATGGCCGATCCGGCGCATCCCGCGTTCGGTGGCGAGGTCATCTGGCGCTCGGGCTCGAACGGGCCGGGCGGACAATTTGGGGCGATCGTTACCTTCTCGCCCGACGGGCAGTATCTCTTCCTCTCGTCGGGCGAACGCCAGCGCTTCATGCCCGCACAGGATCCCGAACAGCTCCTCGGCAAAATTCTGCGCCTGACGCTCGACGGCAAGGCCGCGCCGGGCAATCCGATGTACGATCAAGGTGGCGTCCGCGCGATGACCTGGACGACGGGGCACCGCAATCCCTACGGCCTCGCCTTCGCCGCCGACG
Source organism: uncultured Sphingomonadaceae bacterium (assembly GCA_946479505.1). The sequence continues at coordinate 470 of CAMLGC010000080.1, read as the reverse complement.
GCACCTTGTGGGAAACCGAAATGGGCCCGCGCGGCGGCGACGAGCTGAATGTCATCGAGCCCGGCAGGAACTATGGCTGGCCGATCGTCTCCAACGGCGACAACTACAGCGGTCAGCCGATCCCCGATCACCCCAGCAAGCCCGAATTCCAGCCGCCGGTCCTGTGGTGGAACCCGTCGATCTCGCCCGGCGGGATGATGATCTACACCGGCGACCTGTTCCCGCAATACAAGGGCAACGCCTTCATCGCCGCGCTATCGGGTGAGGCGCTGATCCGGGTGGTGCTCGACGGCAAAACCGCAAAACCCGCCGGCCAATGGGACATGAATGCCCGCATCCGCGATGTCGCCCAGGCCCCCGACGGCGCGATCTGGCTGCTCCAGGACGACGGCGTCATCGAGCGCCTGACGCCCAAGGGGTGAAAATCCTCCCCTGTAAGGGGAGGGGGACCATGCGAAGCATGGTGGAGG
>CAMLGC010000079.1 GCA_946479505.1 uncultured Sphingomonadaceae bacterium | reverse complement strand
CTGGTGATCTCGGGCCACGGCAATCTGGACACCGCCGTCGCTGCGATCCGGCGCGGCGCCGCCGATTTCATCGAAAAGCCGTTCGAGGCCGAGCGGCTGTTGCTGATGGTCGAGCGTGCGACGGAAACCGAGCGGCTGAAGCGCGAGATCGCGTCGCTCAAGGCGTCATCGGTGCGCGACACCGATCTCACCGGCGGATCGGCGGCGATCAATACCGTGCGCGCGACGTTGAAACGCGTCGCCTCGACGGGCAGCCGGGTGATGATCACGGGGCCCGCGGGAGTGGGCAAGGAAATCGCCGCGCGGCTGCTCCACGGCTGGAGCCAGCGCGACAATGCGCCGTTCGTCGTCGTGAGCGCGGCGCGGATGACGCCCGAGCGCGTTGAGGAAGAGCTGTTCGGGGTGGAGGAGGGGGGCGATCTCGTTCGCCCGGGTCTGCTCGAACAGGCGCATGGCGGGACGCTGTTCCTCGACGAGATCGCCGACATGCCGATCGCAACGCAGGGGCGCATCCTGCGCGTGCTCACCGACCAGAGCTTCACGCGCGTCGGCGGCCAGCGCGTGGTCAAGGTCGACGTTCGGGTCGTCTCGGCGACCGCGCGAGACCTGACCGACGAGATCGCCGAAGGCCGCTTTCGTGAAGATCTTTACTATCGGCTCAACGTCGTGCCCGTCGCGATCCCGCCGCTTGCCGACCGGCGCGAGGACATTCCCCCGCTGGTCGAGCATTTCGTCGCGCACTACGCCGCCGAGCGCCGCGTGCCCACGCCCGACATTGCACCCGACGCGCTGGTGGCGCTGCAATCGTGCGATTGGCCCGGCAATGTCCGCCAGCTCCGCAACGTCGTCGAACGCACCGTGATCCTCGCGCCGGGCGACCGGATCGGGCGGATCGAAATCGATCTTTTACCCGCCGAAGTGCTCGGCGAGCAAAGCGAGCTCGGCGGCAACGGCAGCGCCGCGATCATGGGCGCGCCGCTGCGCGAAGCGCGCGAGACATTCGAACGCGAATATCTGCGCGTCCAGATCCGCCGGTTCTCGGGCAATATCTCGCGCACCGCGAGCTTCATCGGGATGGAGCGCTCGGCGCTCCACCGCAAGCTCAAGCTGCTCGGAATTACCGAGTCGCGCGAGTCGTAGGCTCAATGGTGGACGCGGCGCGGCCGGACGCGTAAAACTACTGCCACGCACCTGCCGAGGCGCGTATCCCGACGCCGGGAACCGGCGCGACGCAGGGCCATGACCCTGCCAATAAAAAGGACAGCAGCGATGGCCGATAAGCACAGCTCGCTTCAGGACCTGTTTCTCAATGCACTTCGCAAGGCGAAAACGCCGGTGACGATGTTCCTGGTCAAAGGCGTGAAGCTGCAGGGGATCGTGACCTGGTTCGACAATTTCTCGGTGCTACTGCGCCGCGACGGCCAATCGCAGCTCATCTACAAGCATGCGATTTCGACGATCATGCCCTCGGGGCAGATCGACGTTGCCGAGATCATCGATGCGATGGGAGATTCGGCCAAGAAGCCGGCGTTGTTGCAGGAAATTTTTCTTAATGCCGTGCGCAAGTCGGACGAGCATGTAACGATGTTTCTGGTCAACGGCGTGATGCTCCAGGGCCAGATTGCCGCGTTCGACCTGTTCTGCATGCTACTCCAGCGCGATGGGCTATCGCAGCTCGTTTACAAACATGCGGTCTCCACCATCCAACCCGCGCATCCGCTTAACCTGGCGGAAGAAACCGAGAGCGACGATTGAGCACCGGGTTCGAACGCGACCGCGGCGAATTCGCCCGCGGCGCGCGCGCGATCGTCGTCTTCCCCGACCAGGGAGAGTCGAGCCGCGACGCCGAGGCCCGTCTCGAAGAGACGGCGGGGCTCGCGATGGCGATCGGGATCGTGATCGCCGATCGGGTGGCGTTCAAATTGCGCAGTCCGAAGCCGGCGACGCTGATCGGCAGCGGACAGGCCGAGACGCTCGCCGCGAACGTGCGCATGGAGGAGGCCGATCTGGTCATCTTCGACGCCGCGCTCACGCCCGTCCAGCAACGCAACCTCGAAACCGCGCTCGAGGCCAAGGTGATCGATCGCACCGGGCTGATTCTCGAGATCTTCGGCGAGCGCGCCGCGACCGCCGAGGGCCGGCTCCAGGTCGAGCTCGCGCATCTCGATTATCAGGCGGGGCGCCTCGTGCGGAGCTGGACCCATCTCGAGCGCCAGCGCGGCGGCTTCGGCTTCCTCGGTGGCCCCGGCGAGACACAGATCGAGGCCGATCGCCGCCTGATCCGCGACCGCATGGCGCGGCTGCGGCGCGAGCTGGAGCAGGTCAAGCGCACGCGCGGGCTGCACCGCGAGCGCCGCCAGCGCGCACCGTGGCCGGTGATCGCGCTGGTTGGCTATACCAACGCCGGTAAATCGACGCTTTTCAATCGCCTGACCGGCGCTGACGTCATGGCGGAGAACCTGCTCTTTGCGACGCTCGATCCGACTCTGCGCCAGATTCGGCTGCCGGGGATCGACAAGGCGATCCTTTCGGACACGGTGGGATTCGTCTCGGAGCTGCCGACGCAACTCGTCGCGGCGTTCAAGGCGACGCTGGAGGAGGTGGTCTCGGCCGACTTCCTGATCCACGTGCGCGATGTCGCGCATCCCGATAGCGAGGCGCAGCGCGTCGATGTCGAGACGGTGCTCGCGGAGATCGGCGTCGACGAAGCGACGCCCCGGATCGTGGCATGGAACAAGCTCGACCTGCTCGACGAGGATGCGCGCGAAGAGCGGCTCGCCGAGGCGGGCCGTCGGGAGGATGTCGTCGCTCTCTCGGCGCTCACGGGCGAGGGCGTCGAGAAGCTCGCCGAGCTGGTCGCCGCCAGGCTTACCAGTGGTCACCGCCGCTACCGCATAACGCTCGACCCCGCCGATGGCGCGGGCGCGGCGTGGCTTCACCAGCATGGCGAGGTGCTCGACCAGAGTATCGAAGATGGCCGCGCGGTGTACGAGGTTCGCATGGACCCACACGACCACGAGCGGTTCGAGACCCGCCACGGATAAACGCGGTCGCGCAGCCTAGCGCACCGAAAGCAGCACGGATCCATGAGGCGGCAGAGTCGCTTCGATCCGGCCGCGGGCGGTGCCCAACTCCTCCGCCGCCCAGAGATCGCGCACTCGTCCGCCGACCAACCCGATCCGATCGAGCGGAAAGGAGAGATGCGCCGACTCCGGCCCGTCGGCAAGGTTGAACATGGCGATGTAGGCGATCTTCCGGTCTGGCGAGCGCGCGGTCCAGAAGCTGGTATTGTCGGCGAGATACCACGGCTCATTGTCGATGCTCCGCTGGTTGACCGCGATCACCTCGTCGTTGGTCAGCAGATCGATCGTCCAGCGGTCGAGCGCGCGAAGGTCTCCGCCCATGATGAGCGGGGACCGCGCGATCGACCACAAGGTCATCAGCGTGCGCTGCTCGTCTCGGGTGAAGCGGGTGTCGCGCGCGCCCATCGCGAGCCGGCCGAGCGGGAGCATGTCGGCATCGGGCCAGGCGTCGGGGCCGCGATAGCAACTCCACTCTTCGAGGCGTTCGAACTGGTCCTTGAGCAATCGCCACTCGTCCCAGAAATCGTCGCTGATCCGCCACATCTGCGCGTGCCGGCGGACGTGCGCGCCACGCAGCAGCGGCGTCTCACCCGGCGATAGGCTGAGCACGATCAGACGCCCGCATCCGGCGATCGCACGGTGCGCGGCCTCGATTTCGGGCATGTGCGCATCGTAGGGACGGCTCATGTCATCCATCTTGACGAAATCGACACCCCAGCTCGCGAACAGCGCGAACACGCTGTCATAATAGGCCTGCGCCCCGGGCCGGCGCATATCGACGCCGAACATGTCGGGATTCCACGGGCAGGTGCTGCCGGTATCCGCGATCTCGCGGGCGCGAACGGCCGTGCCGAGCACGGGCAGGTTGCGTTCGACGGCAAGCCTCGGAATCCCGCGCATCAGATGCACGCCGAATTTGAGCCCGAGCGCGTGAACCTTCGCCGCGAGCGGCGCGAAACCGGCACCGCCAGCGGCGGAAGGGAAGCGGTTCGGGGCCGGCAACAGACGACCATGGCCGTCGAGCGCCGGCACCGGCTTGTCGCTATAGGCGTAGCCCCTTGCGCCGGGCTCATACCATTGGATGTCGATCGTGAAGACGTCGTAGCCATGCGGCTTCAGCACCGACCCCATGATGCCGGCATTCTCAAGCGCCTGTGCCTCGGTAATCGTCGTCGCGAAGCTGTTCCAGCTATTCCATCCCATCGGCGGCGTCGGCGTCAGAATGTGCGCGCGCGGTTCCGCCGCGGCGATACGCGGGGCGAGCATGGCAAGCGCCGGGGCAGCGAGCGCGGCACGACGAGAGATACCAGGCATGCTCATATGTCCTCCGGAGCGGGCCCTCGGTGCCTGGCCAGCCCGCTTCACCGCCTGCCAGAGCACTTCCTTCTCGTCGAGCGAAAGGCCGACGAACCGATCGCCGGCTGCCGCTTCCATCGCGCGGAAGCGCATCTCGAACTTGGCGCTGGCGCGGCGCAGCGCGGTTTCGGCGTCGATGCCGAGGTGACGCGCCCAATTGACGACGGCGAAGAGCAGGTCGCCGACCTCCTCCTCGCGCTCGTCTGCGGTGCTCGCGCTGTCGATCTCGTCGATTTCCTCGGCGATCTTGGCGCGTGCGCCGAAGGGATCGGGCCAATCGAAGCCGGTTCGTGCAGCGCGTTTCTGGAGCTTGTCGGCGCGAAGTAGCGCCGGGAGGCTAAGCGCGACGCCGTCCAGCGCGCCCGCGACATCCGCGCCGCGCCTGGCGGCACGCTCTTCGGCCTTGATCTGTTCCCATAGATGGTGCCCGCCCTCGGTGCGGTCGCCAAAAATATGCGGGTGACGGCGCTCCATCTTGTCGCTGATCGCAGCGGCCACGTCGGAAAGATCGAACAGCCCCGCTTCCTCGGCCATCCGGGCGTGAAAGACGACCTGAAGCAAGAGATCGCCGAGTTCGTCCTTGAGATCGGCCATGTCGCCGCGGGCGATCGCGTCGGCGACCTCATAGGCTTCCTCGATCGTGTAGGGGGCGATCGTCTCGAAGGTCTGGACAGTATCCCATTCGCATCCGGCCCTCGGGTCGCGCAGCCGCGCCATGATGCGCACGAGGCGGTGGATCATCGAAAACTTCCTTTCCGGCAATGCCGGCCATCGGGTGGCACGACGCTCCCCGTAGCGCCACGGGCGTGAGCGATGGATGCAGCGCTTACACCGGTCTCATCAAAATTGGCGAGGAAAGCGGTTCGGCCGATCATCGCCGTAAATCGAACTCGCCCGGAATTGCGAAACGATCCTCCGCGCGTTCGTCGTGGCCCCGGAACAATCCAGCGTTCCGCGCTGGACATTGCGGTTGCGGGAACCGCGCGCTTCGGTCATTCGGAATACGAGGCGGCGATCGAGCAGGAAACGGGCTCCCCCTATGGTCGGCGACCGCGCGCCCTCAACAAGACGACCACAACCATTTCCCATCTTGCGGCTGCCGTGCATCCCCCAGACACGGCAGCCGCTCTTGTCTTCGCAGCCGCGACGAATTAGCGGCAGAAGATGACACGTGCATCCGATATCGTCGCCGAGCTCGATCATTTGTATCGCGCCGCCGTAGGGCGTCTCCAGGCGGCGCTTGGCGCGTATCTCGTCGACGGCACCACACCCGACCGCGAGGCACGCCGTGCCGGGGCGTTCACCTATCCCGAGATTCGCCTGCGCTATCGCGGCGGTGAGGATCGGCCGATCCCGGCACGCTCGTTCGGCCGCCTCGTCAGTCCTGGCGAGTACCGGATCAGCGTCACCAAGCCGGCTATGTTCGCCGATTACCTGACCGAGCAGCTCACGCTTCTGATCGAGGATTACGAGGTCGACGTCGAGGCGGCGGTGGGAAGTCAGGAGATCCCGTTTCCCTATGTGATCGATCCTGGCCACGAACTCAGCCTCGACGAGGTATCGGCAGCCGATCTCGCGCGCCATTTTCCCGCGACCGAGCTCGCGCATATCGGCGACGAGATCGCCGACGGATTGTGGACGCCCAACGGCCCCGCTCAACCGCTCGCGCTGTTCGACGCGCTGCGCACCGATTTTTCACTCGCGCGGCTGCGGCATTATACCGGCACCCCGCCCGAGCATGTGCAGCGGCTGATCCTGTTCACCAACTATCACCGTTATGTCGACGAGTTCGTCCGCTGGGCATGCGGCGAGCTCGGCAAGGACAATCGCTACACCGCGCTGTCGGGCGCGGGCGGGCTGATGATCCAGGCGGGGGACGATCCCGAGCGCGTCGTCACCGACAGCGCATGGCGGCGACATCAGATGCCCGCCTATCACCTCGTTGCGCCCGATCGGTCGGGGATCAGCCTGGTCAATATCGGCGTCGGCCCGTCGAACGCGAAGACCGTCACCGATCATCTCGCGGTGGTGCGCCCCGATGCGTGGCTGATGATCGGGCATTGCGGCGGGCTGCGGCCGAGCCAGCGGATCGGCGACTATGTCCTCGCGCACGCCTATCTGCGCGACGATCATGTGCTCGACGACGTGCTGCCGCCCGAAATTCCGGTCCCTGCGATCGCCGAGGTGCAGCAGGCGCTCGCACGCGCGGCGGAGACGGTGTCGGGCCAGTCGGGCGAGCAACTGAAGCGCCGGCTGCGCACCGGCACGATCGTGACGACGGACGATCGGAATTGGGAGCTGCGCTATTCGCGCTCGGCGTTGCGTTTCTCGCTCAGCCGGGCGGTCGGCATCGACATGGAATCGGCGACGATCGCGGCGCAGGGCTACCGGTTTCGCGTGCCCTACGGCACGCTGCTGTGCGTTTCGGACAAACCGCTCCACGGCGAGCTCAAGCTTCCCGGTCAGGCCAATCGTTTCTACGAGCGCGCAATCAGCGAGCATATGCGGATCGGCATCGAAACATGCGAGGAGCTGCGCCGCGAAGGCGCCAAACTCCACAGTCGCAAGCTGCGCGCCTTCAACGAGCCGCCGTTTCGTTGAAGCTAGGCAACGTCCCGGCCGGTGGTGCGTTGCCGCGGTGAGATTTGCAGGGAGGAAAGCATGGCCGATGCTCCGACGCCGCCACCCCCGCCTTCGCCACCCGAGGGCCGCAAGCCCCGCGCGCGTCGATCGCCGCCGCGGCACGCCGACGTCGCCAAGCCGGCGCGCTCGCGTGCCGCCGGCAGCCCCGCCAAGCGCAAGGCCGCCGCGCCCCCCGCACGTGTGGAATCGGCCGAACCCGCGGCGACCGGAGACCGCTTTGGCTGGAAGACGGTAACGGCAGCCGCGGTGGCCGCGATCGGCGCGCTCGCCGGCGCCGCGCTGCTGACGCTGCGCGGCAGCACCCCGCGCAAGACCGCCGGCAGGAACGCGCATCAGGCGGACGGCACCGATTCGTCGGCATCGTTCGACGCAGAAATCGCGGACGAAGGAACGATCCCCGAAACCAAGGACGAGTAGTTCGCAGGATATGCGCTCGCGTGAATCGCTGAACGCACCGAGGCGCCGCAGCCAGGCCATTTCAGCGCACTTTGCGAAGCCGCAAGGTGCTGGTCGGGGAGAGAGGATTCGAACCTCCGGCCCCTGCCTCCCGAAGGCAGTGCTCTACCAGGCTGAGCTACTCCCCGACGGAGTGTCCGCTCGCGCCCCTGAACGGGGCGGGCGATTAGCTTGGAGGCGCGCCTATACCGAGGCGTGGGCGGGCACGCAAGCCGGTTGGTGGCACGCGGCGATCAACCGCCGTCGCGGGCCGCGAGCAGCGCGTCGATGCTGGTGAATTTCTCACGCGGGGAGCCTTTGCGTGCCCGTGCGATCTCGGCCTGCTCGATCCTCTGCCAGTCGCGAAAGGTGATGACATCCACGTCGCGCTCGGCGAGCAGCGCATCGAGCCCCGCGCGGCCGTGCTTGCCGTTGTTTTCGGGCAGGTCCTCGGCAAGGTGCTCGGCGAGCGCATATCCGTCGGGCCGGTTGGTGCCGATCGTGCCGGTCGGGCCGCGCCGCGCCCAGCCGACCGCATAAAGACCCGGCGCGATCCGGCCCTCCTCGTTGGCGAAGCGGCCGAGCCGTGCGTCATAGGGTACCCCGTCGATCGGCGGCGTGCGATAGCCGATGCAGCTCACCACCAGGCCTGCGGGCACGACATAGATGTCGCCCGTGCCCGTCGCGCGGCCGTCCCGATCGAGTACGGTGCGCTCGACACGCACCCGCTCGACCGTGCCGCCGCCCTCGATCGCGATCGGCCGCGCGAAGAAATCGAAGACGATCCGGATCGGCTTGTCCTGCGGGTGGGCAGCGAACCCGCGGAGCAGCCCGACCGACTTGCGTTGGCCCGGCTCCAAAGCCTCGTCCGCCGGTTCCGGAGGGAAATCGGAGGGGTCGGCACGAGGGCTCGCGCGCTCGAGATGCCCGAGCTCGCCGAGTTCCTTGGGCGTCATCGCGATCTGGTGCGGCCCGCGGCGGCCGAGAAGCGTAATCGTGTCGATCGCATGCCTGCCCAGCCCGTCGAGGGCATGGCCGACGATGTCGGATCCGACGAACTCGGCCTCGGTCTTGGCGAGGATGCGCGCGACATCGAGCGCGACGTTGCCGTTGCCGATCACCACCGCGCCGGAACCGTGGAGCACCGGCGCGAGATCGGTGAAATCGGGATGGCCGTTATACCAGCCGACGAACGCCGCCGAGCCGACCACCCCGGGCAGGTCGCCGCCCGGAATGTCGAGCGGCCGATCGGCCGGCGCCCCCGTCGCGAGCACGACCGCGTCGTAGAGCGCCCGGAGCTCGCCGATGCTCACGTCGACGCCGACGGTGACGTTGCCGACAAAGCGGACATTGTCGGAGAGCGCCACCGCCTCGTAGCGGCGCGACACACCCTTGATGGATTGGTGATCGGGCGCCACGCCCGAGCGGATCAGCCCGTAGGGGACCGGAAGCCGATCGATGATGTCGACGCGCACGCCGTCACCGAACGTCTTCTGGCATGCCTCCGCGGTGTAATAGCCCGCCGGCCCCGATCCGATCACCGCAACGTGGCGCATGCTCCCGCTCCCGATCGCCTTGAGCGGTCGGTCTAGGGTCCAGACCTGTAAACGGCAACAATCGGCGTTGCCGTAAGGAGGCCGTCGGCAAGGATCGCAACGTTGCCAGCGTTCAGCTCGCCTCCGGCGCGGCGGCTGCGGCGTTGTCGGGCAGGCCGCCGAGCTGCGTCACCAGCTTGGTATAGGCGTCGAGATAGGCGAGCACGATCACCTGCCCGATCTCGGTGTTCTGATAGCCGCTGGCTCCCACCGCTGCGAAGCCGCCCCACCACCCCGAGGAAGCGCCGCCGCCGAATCCGATATCGGTCTTGCGCGCATAGCCTTCGGTCAGCGCCTCTTCCTCGGTCGTCCTGGCATTGACGATCGACAGCGTAACGTTGGCTTCCTTTTTCTTCATGTTGATGCCGCCCGCGATCGCGCCGACTCCGCCCAGGATACCGCGATGGCCGAGTAGCCCGCCGAGCGCGCCGCCGATGCTGCCGCCGCCCGAATTGTTGTTCGAGCTGACGATGTCCGGCTGGAGAAAATAGTCCGCCGCCTTGACCTGGCCGCCGCCCAGGTTCGATCCGGCCTGGAGCTCGCCCTGATCGGCGAGTGCGCGTTCCATGGCGCGGTTCTGCATCGCGCGTCCGCGATTGACGAGCTTGAAGCAGCCCGATTGCTGGATGAACACCTTGAGGATCGCCTCGGGGCTGCCGAGATTGAGTTCGCGCCACCATTGCTGGTCGGGCTCGACGATCGCCACAGTGCCCAGATTGCGCGTGCAATGCGGAATCTCGCGCGTGCCGCGCTCCTGCGCCTTGCGGCCGGACGACCGATCCTGCGCCGATGCGGGCGCTATGCCGGCGGCGAGCAGCGCCGCAGCAGCGACGCCCCATGCAAGCATTTTCATAAATCCAATCTCCCGGAATCTATGTCGATAGAACCGGATCCGGATACGCGCGTGGCCAGCCCTTGCTGATGCCCGACGCCCGATGCAGCAAACGACCCAATCGCCCACCGCCGAGATCGAATGACATCATACCACATGGCTGTCATCGCGATAAGCGAGATCGTTCGAAGCGCGAACGACGCTTTGGCAAAGCCCCGTGCGCCTGCTATCCGCCGCCGCACCTCCTTCGACAGGCAAGAAACGACCCGTGTCCACTCCGCTCAAAAACATCCGCAACTTCAGCATCATCGCGCATATCGACCACGGCAAGTCGACGCTAGCCGATCGCCTGATCCAGGTGACGGGCGGGCTCACCGATCGCGAGATGCAGAGCCAGGTGCTCGACACGATGGAGATCGAGCGCGAACGTGGGATCACGATCAAGGCGCAGACGGTGCGGCTGGCCTATACGGCTGAGGACGGCGAGACCTACGAGCTCAACCTGATGGACACGCCGGGGCATGTCGACTTCGCCTATGAGGTGAGCCGCAGCCTCGCCGCATGCGAGGGGGCGCTGCTCGTCGTCGATGCCGCGCAAGGCGTCGAGGCGCAGACGCTCGCCAACGTCTATCAGTCGATCGAGCACGATCACGAGATCGTCCCCGTCATCAACAAGATCGACCTGCCCGCGGCCGAGCCCGACAAGGTCAAGGCCGAGATCGAGGATATTATCGGGCTCGACGCGTCGGATGCGGTGCTCACCTCGGCCAAGGCGGGGATCGGCATCACCGAGGTGCTCGAGGCGCTCGTCAAACGCATCCCCCCGCCCAGGGGCGATCGCGATGCGCCCTTGAAGGCGATGCTCGTCGATAGCTGGTACGATCCGTATCTCGGCGTCGTCATCCTGGTGCGGGTGATGGAGGGCACGCTGAAGAAGGGGCAGCAGATCAAGTTCATGCAGACCGGCACGACGCATCTCGTGGATCGCGTCGGCTGCATGCGCCCCAAGATCGAGCAGCTCGGTGAACTGGCTGCCGGCGAAATCGGCTTCATCACCGCGCAGATCAAGGAAGTCGCCCAAACCGCGGTCGGCGACACGATCACCGACGCCAAGAAGCCGGCCGACGCGCCGCTGCCGGGGTTCAAGGAAGTCCAGCCGGTGGTGTTCTGCGGGCTGTTTCCGGTCGATGCGGCCGATTTCGAGAAATTGCGCGAATCGATCGGCAAGCTGCGACTCAACGACGCGTCATTCAGCTTCGAGATGGAGACCTCGGCGGCGCTCGGGTTCGGCTTCCGCTGCGGATTCCTCGGGCTGCTCCACCTCGAGATCATTCAGGAGCGGCTGACGCGCGAATACGATCTCGATCTCATCACCACCGCGCCCTCGGTGGTCTATCAGATCGAGCTGACGCACGGCAGCGGGCACATCGAGCTGCACAATCCCGCCGACATGCCCGATCCCAACAAGATCGAGACGATCGCCGAGCCGTGGATCGAGGCGGTGATCTATTGCCCGGACGAATATCTCGGCGCGATCCTCAAGCTCTGCCAGGACCG
>CAMLGC010000078.1 GCA_946479505.1 uncultured Sphingomonadaceae bacterium | reverse complement strand
CGATAGCTCGCGAGATCCATCAATCGCTTGATGTTCATCGCGGTCTCGCGGCGAAGATCGCCTTCCACCGAATGCTCGGCGTCGATCGTTTCGCGGATCTGGAGGACTTCGGCGTCCGTCAGATCCTGCACGCGCCGATCGGACGAGATGCCCAGCTTCTGCGTGATCTGCTTGGCCTTGGCCGGGCCAATGCCGTGGATGTAGGTGAGCGCGATCACCACGCGCTTGTTGGTCGGGATGTTGACGCCCGCAATACGTGCCATGAAGAATGTTCTCCTAGCTCCACAGGGCGCGGCATGGCCGCACACGCCCCATCTCATCGCGTTGAATTCCGAAACGCAAGAGACCGGCGAGCGCACGCGGGCGCCGCCGGAAAACCGGTGTGTTCGGAATAAGGGCGAGATAGGCGCGGGCGGTGAGGGAGTCAAGCGCCTGAATTGGGCGAGATTACCGGCGTTGCGCCGCGCTCACCCCTTCATCGCCTCGATCAGTTTCTTGACGTCCTGGCTATGGCCGCGGGGGACGATGAGGACGTCGTCGCCGCTCGCGACCACGATCAGATCCTCGACCCCGACGAGGGCGACGCGAGGGCCGTCCGAGCGGACGAGGCAGTTGGTGCTGTCGATCGAGAGCACGGTGCCGCGATGCGCGTTGCCGTCCGCGTCGCACTCGCTGAGGAGGTGAAGCGCGTCCCAGCTCCCGACGTCGCTCCAGCCCATCGAGACCGGCACCACCGCGACGCGATCGGCCTTTTCCATCACCGCGTAGTCGATCGAGTCCGCCGGGCAGGCGGCAAAAGCATCGGGATCGGGCATGATCCGGCTGCCGAGCCGGATGCCGCGATCCATCGCCTGCTGGCAGGCAACGAGCATGTCCGGCGCGTGGACCGAAAGTGCCCCCAGGAACATGTCCGCGCGGAACAGGAAGATGCCGCCGTTCCAGTAATGCCCGCCCGCCGCGAGCATCGCCTCGGCGGATTCGCGCGGCGGCTTTTCGACGAAGCGCTCGACCTTGTGGATCCCCGGCGCAACCGCTTCGCCTTCCGCGATCCAGCCATAGCCGGTCTCGGGCGCATCAGGGGTGATGCCGAAGGTGACGAGCCACCCCGCATTCACCAGCGGCAGCGCGGCGTCGATCGCGCGACGGAAAGCGGCGGCATCGGCGATGACGTGATCCGAGGGCATGACGAGCAGCGGCGCCGGTCCGCCACCCGCGGCGATCGCCGCGAGCGCGATCGCGGGCGCGGTGTTGCGCCCGATCGGTTCGAGGATCAGCGCCTGCGGCTGCGCGTCGATCGCACCGAGCTGCGCCTCGACCTGATCGGCATGGTGCGCGTTCGCGACGACGACGGCGGCGTCGAAGCGCGCCGCATCCTGCACGCGGCGCGCGGTGAGCTGGAGCATGGTCTCGTCGTCGGTGAGCGCGAGCAATTGCTTGGGGCATTCGGGCCGCGACATCGGCCAGAGCCGCGTGCCCGATCCGCCCGAGAGGATGACGGGAACAACGCGCGGCGATTCGGACATATGGGGCTCCCTGAGGCGTGCCCCCGCAATGTAGGGGCTTGGATCGCCAAGCGAAACTCCCGATCCGAGGTACGGGATGCGGCGCGTTCAAGCTTTCTTTGTCAATTTCTGCGACAGGCATCCGTGTCGGATTTATTTACACCTTCCGACTAGGACGTCGGGCGATGATACGGCTCTTCAAGCATTATGTGCCCAATGCCGTGCTGCTGCTCGGCCTGCTCGACATCGTGCTGTTGCTTGTGTCGGCCGAGCTCGGCTGGGTGATCCGCGCGGACCAGATCGACATGGCGATCGAGCCGATCGGTACGCGCATCCCGCAGCTCGCGAGCTTTGCGATCAGCCTCGAGCTCGCGATGATCGCGGTCGGGGTCTATGGCGCGGACGCGCTGCAATCGCTGCGGTTCGCGACCGCGCGGCTGCTGGTGGCGGTATCGCTCGGCACGATTTTCCTGAGCCTGATCTTCTTCCTGGTGCCCGCGCTCACCTTCTGGCGATCGAACCTGCTCTACGCCATGGGTATCGCCGCGATCGCGCTGGTCGGTTTGCGTATCCTGCTCGGCAAGACGCTCGGCAGCCAGGCCTTCAAGCGGCGGATCGTGGTGCTGGGCGCAGGCCCGCGCGCGGTGCGATTGAAGGCGCTTGCAGCGACGCCGGGGGCGGCATTCGTCGTCGTCGGCTACGTCTCGATGAGCGAGGCCAATCGCGGCATTCCCGAGGCGATTGCGCGCGACGCGATCTATAATCTCGCCGATCACGTCGTGCTCCTGAACGCAAGCGAGGTCGTGCTCGCGCTCGAGGAACGGCGCAACGCGCTGCCCTTGAAGGACCTGCTGCGGATCAAGACCACCGGGGTTCACGTCAACGAGATCTCGACCTTTCTCGAGCGCGAGACGGGGCGGGTCGATCTCGACAGCGTCAATCCGTCGTGGCTGATCTTCTCCGACGGCTTCTCGTCGAGCCGGGTGTTGTCGAGCATGATGAAGCGCCTGTTCGACGTCACCGCGAGCCTCGCGCTGCTGGTGCTGACCTTGCCGCTGATCCTGATCGTCGCGATCGCGGTGAAGCTCGAAAGCCGGGGCCCGGCCTTTTACCGCCAGCGCCGCGTCGGGCTCTACAATCAGGGCTTCGACATCCTCAAGCTGCGCTCGATGCGGCAGGATGCCGAAGCCGGCGGCCGGGCGGTATGGGCGGAGAAGGACGATCCGCGCATCACCCGCATCGGGCGGATCATCCGCAAGCTGAGGATCGACGAGCTGCCGCAGGCGTGGAGCGTGCTCAAGGGCGAGATGAGCTTCGTCGGGCCGCGCCCCGAGCGGCCGCAGTTCGTCGAGGATCTCGAGGCGCAGCTTCCCTATTATGCCGAGCGCCACATGGTGAAGCCGGGGATCACCGGCTGGGCGCAGATCAACTACCCCTATGGCGCGTCGATCGAGGATTCGCGCCAGAAGCTCGAATACGACCTCTATTACGCCAAGAATTATTCGCCGTTCCTCGACCTTCTCATCCTGCTCCAGACGATCCGCGTCGTGCTGTGGCCCGAAGGTGCGCGGTAGAGGCACGATGACCCAGTCGCTCATCCTGTGGGGACATGCGCTGGCGGCCTTGCTGTTCGCGGTGCTGGCGTCGTCGCAGGTGCGGCGCGCAGCGGGGGGGCTGCCGCGGTTCGCCTTTTTGATTGCGCTCGGCATGACGGGGCTGTGGGCGCTCGCGACCGCCGGGATCGACCCGGGCGAGGTCGCGCCGCGCGTTACCGAATCGCTGCGTAATCTCGCCTGGCTCGGCTTCATGTATGCGCTCGTCCGGCGCGACCGACCGGCCGACGAGGCGGCGATCATGGGCGTCTATGCGGTCGTCGCGCTGATCGTGATCGCGGGGCTGCTGCTTTCGGCCGCCCCGCCCTCCCCCACCTTCGACAATGTGCGGCTGGTGCTGCGCATGATGGTCGCGGTGTCGGCGCTGGTGCTGGTGCATCATCTTTACGCCGCGGTATCGCCCGGAGCGCGCGACGGCATCCGGCTGGTGGTCGTCGCGCTGGCGGCGCTGTGGCTTGCCGATCTGCTGCTTGCGGCGGGGGCCTATGTCGAGCTTTCGTGGCAGAGCGGGCTGATCGCGGTGCGCGGCTTCGCGATGGCGGTGCTCGCCCCCGTCTTCGCGCTGGCGGTGCATCGCAACGGCGACTGGACGCTTCGGGTCTCGCGCACGGTCGCCTACCAGTCGCTATCGCTCGCAGGCGTCGCGCTCTACGTGCTGTCGATGGCGCTGGCGACCACCGCCATCGCGGCGTGGGGCGGCGTTCATGCGCGAATCGTGCAGACCGCGTTCGTTTTCGGATCGACCGCGGCGACATTGACCTTGTTGTCGAGCCCGTGGTTGCGCGCGTGGATCAAGGTCAAGCTCGCCAAGCACCTGTTCCGCCACCGGTACGATTACAGGGCCGAATGGGTGCGCTTCACCGACACGCTGGGGCGCCCCGATGCCGACGCCGCGCCGCTCGACGAACGCATCGTCAAGGCCATCGCGGACCTGACCGATTCGCCCGGCGGGCTGCTGCTCGTGCCCGAGGAGGCAGGACTCGGCTTCGGCGCGATCTGGAACTGGCCCGCCGACGCGATCGCCGCCGGCGCGGGCGACGCGGCGCTGGCGCGGTTTCTGGCGGCGAGCGGGCGGATCGTCGAGCTCGATCGGCTGCGCGACGGGCGCGGAGAGGCCGAGGAGCTGGCGAGCGTGCCGATGTGGATGCTCGACCGGGCGGAGGCCTGGGTGCTGGTGCCGCTCGTCCATTTCAATGCGCTGGCCGGCGTGATCGTGCTCGCGCGGCCGCCGCTGACGCGTGCGCTCGACTGGGAGGATTTCGATCTGCTGCGCATCTCCGGGCGACAGGTCGCGAGCTATCTCGCCGAATCGCGCGCGCAGCGAGCACTCGCCGAGGCGCAGCGTTTCGACGAGTTCAACCGCCGCTTCGCCTTCATCCTTCACGACATCAAGAATCTGGTGAGCCAGTTGACCCTCGTCGCCCGCAACGCCGAACGCCACGCCGACAATCCCGATTTCCGCGCCGACATGATCGCGACGTTGAAGGAATCGGCGGGCAAGATGAACGACCTGCTCGCGCGGCTGTCGCAGCATCATTCGGTGCGCGTCGACCCGCCGATGGCGATCGGGGTGATGCCGCTCGTCGAGCGGGTCGCGGCGGGACGGCGGGCGCAGCATCCGATCGTGTGCCTGGGCGCGCGCGAGGCGGTCGCCTGCGCCGATCCGGGCCGGCTCGAGCTGGTGCTCGGACACCTCGTCCAGAACGCGATCGAGGCGAGCCCGGTGGCGGCCCCGGTGACGCTCGCGGTTTCGACCGACGGCGAGCGGGTCGCCATAGACGTGCTCGATACCGGGTGCGGCATGTCTCCGGCCTTCGTGCGCGATCGGCTGTTCAGGCCGTTCGTCTCGTCCAAGCCCGACGGGTTCGGGATCGGTGCGTTCGAGGCGCGCCAGCTTGCGGTCGCGATGGACGGCGACGTGACGGTGGCGAGCCGCGAGGGCGAAGGCACCCGCTTCCGCGTGACCTTGCCCGCCGCACGCCGCATCGCGCTGGGAGAGGCAGCATGAGCGCAACGCGCAAGCTGCTCATCGTCGAGGACGATCTCGGGCTCCAGCGCCAGCTCCGCTGGGCGTATGACGATTACCAGGTGATCGTCGCGGGCGACCGGGCAAGCGCGATCGACGCGCTGCGTGCCGAAGAACCCGATGTGGTGACGCTCGATCTGGGGCTGCCGCCCGATCCCGACGGGGTCAGCGAGGGCTTCGCCACGCTCGCCGAAATGCTGGCGCTCAAGCCCGATACCAAGGTGATCGTTGCTTCGGGGCACGGCGCGCGCGAGAGCGCGCTGCGCGCGATCGCGGAAGGGGCATGGGATTTCTACCAGAAGCCGATCGATATCGATGCGCTGGGGCTGATCGTCGCGCGCGCCTTCCACGTCCAGGCGCTCGAGTCCGAGAACCGGCGGCTTGCAGAGCGCGGCGATGCGGCGGAGGGGCTTGGCGGGATCATCACCGGCGCGCCCGAGATGCTCAAGGTGATGCGCACGATCGAGCGCGTCGCCGCCGCCGACGTGTCGGTCATGCTGCTGGGCGCGAGCGGCACGGGCAAGGAGCTGCTCGCGCGCGGGCTGCACGAGGCGAGCCCCCGAGCCAAGGGCGCGTTCGTCGCGATCAATTGCGCCGCGATTCCCGAGACCTTGCTCGAAAGCGAACTGTTCGGGCACGAAAAGGGCGCGTTCACCGGCGCGGTGAAGACCGTGATCGGCAAGATCGAGCAGGCGGCGGGCGGCACGCTGTTCCTCGACGAGGTGGGCGACATTCCGCTCGCGCTCCAGGTCAAGCTGCTGCGGTTCCTCCAGGAGCGCGTGATCGAGCGGATCGGGGGGCGGCAAGCCATTCCCGTCGACACGCGGATCGTGTGCGCGACGCATCAGGATGTCGACGCGATGGTCGCCGACGGGCGCTTTCGCGACGATCTCTATTATCGGCTCGCCGAAATCGTGGTGCGAATCCCCTCGCTCGCCGAGCGGCCGGGCGACGCGGGGCTGCTCGCGAAGCATTTCCTCAAGAAATACGCGCGCGCGATGCATAGTCAGGCGGCCGCACTTTCGGCCGACGCGCGCGCGGCGATCGACGCGTGGGGCTGGCCGGGCAACGTCCGCGAGCTCGAGAACCGGATGAAGCGCGCGGTCATCATGGCGGATGGCAAGTCGGTAAGCGCGGCCGACCTCGACCTCGATGCGGGCGACGAGGACGTGCCGATCAACCTCAAGGCCGCGCGCGAGCGCGCCGACCGCAAGACGATCCGGCACGCGCTCGCGCGCGCCGAAGGCAATATCTCGAACACCGCCAAACTGCTCGGGATCAGCCGGCCGACGCTGTACGACCTGCTCAAGAATTACGACCTTCATGCTTGACCGGGCGAGCGTTGCGCCCGCCTCCCCGCCGCACCGACGACGGCGGTGGACCGGGAGGGACGGCAAGCGTCGGCGGCGGCTGTCGCGGCGCGCGACCCTCGTGCTCGTGCTCGCGACCGCGGTGCTGCTGGCCGCGCTGGTCTATGCCGTCGCGCCGCGGCCCGAGCCCGCGCCCGATCGTGACGCAGCAAGCGACGCGCTCAAGCGCAGCCTGGCATCGTTCGGTCGCGGCGATGTGAGCGACGCGGTTGCGGCCGCCCGGGCGGCGGCGAAGGCCGACAGCGGCTGGGGGCTCGCCCATGCGCTGCTCGGGCGGCTGTATCTTGCGCAAGGCGATGGCGAGGCCGCGGAGGCGGAGCTCGCGCGCGCGCTCGACAATGGATTCGCGCCTGCACGCGCGCACCACCTGCGTGCGGATGCGTGGCTGCTTCAGGACGACCCGGATCGCGCGCTCGCCGAAGCCGCGCAGGCGCCGCCGCGTTATGCCGGCTATGCCACACGCGTCAGCGCCCGCGCGCTGGCGGCGCAGGGCGACTATGGCGCAGCGCAGGATGCGCTCGCGCCGCTGCTAGACGACGCCCACGCTGCGGCCTGGGGCGACCTGGGCGCGATCCGTCGGCAGGCAGGCGATCTGGGGGGGGCGATCAAGGCCGCGGCACATGCGATGGCGATCGACGCCGCCACTCCCGGCGCGGCGGTGCTGCGCGGGACATTGGTACGCGCGCAATACGGGCTGGTGGCGTCGCTGCCGTGGTTCAAGGCGGCGTTGAAGCGCGACCCCGCAGATGTCGACGCGCTCGTCGAATCCGCCGCCACATTGGGCGATCTCGGCCGCTATCGGGACATGCTGGCGACGACGCGGCGCGCGATCGCCGCCGATCCCGCCGATCCGCGCGCTTATTATCTGCAAGCCGTGCTCGCGGCGCGCGCGCGCCATTTCGATCTCGCACGCGCGCTGCTCCAGAAGACCGGCGGCGCGCTCGACGGCATGCCTGCGGTGCTGCTGCTCGGCGGGATGCTCGATTATCGCGACGGCGCGACCGAGCAGGCGATCGCGCAGTGGCGCGAGCTGGTGGGGTTGCAACCGTACAATCTCACGGCGCGGCGGCTGCTCGGTGCGGCGCTGCTCCGCTCGGGCGACGCCAAGGGCGCGCTCGACGCGCTCCAGCCCGCGGCGATGCGCGCCGATGCCGACAGCTACACGCTCGCGCTGACGGCCCGCGCCTTCGAGGCGATCGGCAAGCGCGACTGGGCGGGGCGATATCTCGATCGCGCGGCTGCGCCCGGGCGCGGCGACCCGGCGCCGTTCGGCACAGACGAGAGCCTCGCCGTGCTCGGCGCGGCGGTCGCCGATGCGCCGGGCGATCCGCAGGCCGCGGTCGATTACATTCGCGGCCTGATCGAGACCGGACGAATCGACGATGCGCTCGCGGAGGCGCGGCGACTCGCCCGCATTGCACCCGGCGCGCCGGCGGCCCAGCTCCTCGTCGGCGATGTGCTGGCGGGCATGGGTCGCTCCGGGGATGCCGCCGCCGCCTATGCGCGGGCCGCCGACCTGCGCTTCGACGAGGCGACCATGCTTCGTCTGGTGACCGCTTTGGATGACACCGGCCGCCGGGCCGAAGCGGCCCGCACGCTCGCCCTGTATCTTTCGCAGAACCCGCAGAGCATCGACGCCCGGCGGCTGACCGCCGAATGGCAGCTCGCGGCCGGCAGGTCGGAGGCGGCGATCGGCACGCTCGACGGGCTGCGCCGAACCCTCGGCGATCGCGATGCGGTGCTGCTGGGCGAACTCGGCTCGGCATATCTCGGCCGCGGCGATTTCGAGAAAGCGCGCGCGCTCACCGCCGCCGCACATCGGCTCCAGCCGCTCAATCCCGCGATCGCCGACGCCTATGGCTGGGCGCTGTTCAAGGCCGGCGATCGCGCCGGGGCGCGCCAGATCCTTCGCCAGGCGGTCGCGACCGCACCAGGTCATCCGGGGCTGCGGGCGCATCTGGAACGGGCCGAGGCCGCACGCTAGGGCATGACGTTCGCCGCTGGTTTGGGTAGGCCGTGCCGATGACCGACCCGATCGACCGCATCGCCGCCGCGCTCGAGCGGCTTGCGCCACCGCCCCCCGCGCCGGCCGATCCGCTCGCGCACCCCGCCTATGTATGGCGCGGCGGTGGGCTGGCCGCGGCGCGCCACTTCGCACCGCTGCCGCTCGACATGCTGCGCGGGGTCGAGATGCAGAAAGCGGCACTGGTCGCGAACCTCGAACGGCTGGCGGCGGGCCATGCCGCGCAGGACGTGCTGCTATGGGGTGCCCGCGGGACGGGCAAGTCGGCGCTGGTCAAGAGCGCGGTGGCGGCGGTTCAGGCCGAAGGCGGCGGCCTCGCGCTGATCGAGGTGGTGACGCATCGGCTCGACGCCCTGCCGGCGCTGTTCGATGCGATCGCCCCCGTGAGGCGCGCCTTTGCCCTCTTCATCGACGATCTCGGCTTCGACGCGGCGGGAGATGCGCGCGCGCTGCGCTCGATGCTCGAAGGCGGCGCCGAGGCGCGGCCTGCCAACGCGCGGCTGTTGGTCACCTCGAACCGGCGCCACCTCGTGCCGCGCGATATCGCCGAGCAGGAAAGCGCGATCAACCCGCGCGATGCAGTCGACAATCACCTCGCGCTTGCCGACCGGTTCGGGCTCAGCCTCGGCTTCCACGTCGTCGACCAGGACGGCTATCTCGCGATGGTCCAGGGCTATGCAGAGGCGCACGGCCTCCCCTTCGACCCGCACGAAGCGATCGCCTGGGCCACGCGCCGCGGCAGCCGGTCGGGGCGCGTGGCGTGGCAATATGTCGTCGACCTGGCGGGGCGGAACGGGAAGGCATTGTAACGCCTCCGCTCAACCGAGCGCCTCAAGCTGCTCGGCGAGGTCGAGCCAGCGGAGCTCGGCGGCTTCCTTTTCGGCGCGGGTCTGTTCGATCGACTTCATCAGCGTGTCGAAACGCTCGGGATCGCGGGCGTAGAGGTTGGGGTCGGCGAGCGCGGCCTCATCCTGCGCGATCCTGGCGTCGAGCGCCTCGATCCTGCCCGGCAGCAGATCGTAGCCGCGCTGGTCCTTGTACGAAAGCTTGGTCGGTTTTTGCGGCGGCGGGGGCGGCGCGGCCGGCTCCGCCTTCGCCTTCCTCGCCTCCCGTCGCGGCTTGCGCTTGCGCTCCCAATCCTCGTAGCCGCCCGCAACGATATCGACGTGCCCCGAGCCGTCGAGCCCGAGCGTCACCGTGACGGTGCGGTCGAGGAAATCGCGGTCGTGGCTGACGATCAGCACGGTGCCGTCATAATCCGCGATCACTTCCTGGAGCAGGTCGAGCGTCTCCATGTCGAGATCGTTGGTCGGCTCGTCGAGCACGAGCAGGTTCGAGGGCCGGGCGAACTCGCGCGCGAGCAGGAGGCGCGAGCGCTCGCCGCCCGACAGCGTGCCGACGAGCGCGTCGGAGAGCTCGGGATCGAACAGGAACTCCTTGAGATAGCCCTTGATGTGCTTCTTCGCCCCGCGCACCTCGATCCAGTCGCCGCCGTCGGCGAGCACGTCGCGAACCCGCTTTTCGGGCGAGAGCAGCTTGCGCTGCTGGTCGATCACGACGCCGTCGAGCGTCTTTGCGAGCGTCACCTTGCCCTGATCGGGCGCGATCTCCCCGGTGAGGAGTCTGAGCAGCGTCGTCTTGCCGGCGCCGTTCGCGCCGACGATCCCGATCCGATCGCCGCGCTGGATCCGCAGCGTGAAATCCTTGATGATCGTGCGGTTGCCATAGCTCTTGCTCACATGATCGGCGACGATCACGCTCTTGGTGCGGACCTCGTCGGTCTCGAGCCCGAGCTTGGCGGTGCCGGGCGGCCCCAGCATCGCCGCGCGCTGGGCGCGGAGCTGATGGAGCGCGGCGAGCCGGCCCTGGTTGCGCCTGCGTCGTGCGGTAACGCCGCGCTGGAGCCAATGGTGCTCGATCTTCAATTTGGCGTCGAGCTTTTCGGCCGCGCGCGCTTCTTCGGCATAGACCTGCTCGGTCCACGCCTCGAATCCACCATAGCCGATCTCGTTGCGGCGGGCCCGGCCGCGGTCGAGCCACAGGGTCGAACGCGTCAGCCGCGTCAGGAAGGTGCGATCGTGGCTGATGACGATGAACGCGCCCGAATAGCGGCCCAACCATTCCTCGAGCCACTCGATCGCGGCGAGATCGAGGTGGTTGGTCGGCTCGTCGAGCAGCAGCACATCCGGCCCCTGCCCCAGCGCGCGCGCGATCGCCGCGCGGCGGCGCTCGCCCCCCGAGGCGGTGGTGGCGGAATGCGTGAGATCGATTCCTATTTGATCGGCGATCGCCTCGGCGGCGTGGCGCTCGGGCGCGTCATCGCCGGCGAGTACGTAATCCATCAGCGTCGCGCAGCCCGAAAGATCGGGATCCTGTTCGAGCAGCACGACGCGGGTGCCGGGCTGGATCGTGCGGCGGCCCCGGTCGGTCTCGATCAGGCCCGCCAGCGCCTTGAAGAGCGTCGTTTTTCCTGCGCCGTTGCGACCGATCAACGCGAGCCGATCGCGCGGGCCGATATGCACGTCGAGTTCGCGAAACAGCCAGCCAGCGCCCTGAATGAGGCCGAGATTTTCATAGGCGAGGACGGGAGCTGCCATGGTGGCGGTGCCCTAGGGCGCCCGGCCCCAAACGGCAAGTTGCGCGCGAATGACCAGTGCATTCATAGGCTATTCAAGGCAGTATCGCTATGCCACAGGCCATGAGAATGGTCGTTCTGTTAGCGTTCTGCGCCCTGTCGGCGCTTGCCGGGCCCGCAATCGCCCAGCCAACGCCCGACGCGCAGCACCGCCACGACGACCAGCGCGAAGCCTTCGAGGCGCGCCGCGACGGCCGCATCCTGCCGCTGCGCGAGATCGTTCGCCGCGTGACGCCGACGATCGAGGGCGCGCGCTATATCGGCTTCGTCTTCGATTCGGGCAGCGCCATTTACACGCTCAAGTTCCTGCGCGATGGAGTTGTCATCTGGGTGGACGTCGACGGACGCACCGGCCGCATCATCGGCCGCACCGACCGCTGAGCCAGTCCACTGCGACGACGGAAAAACGGGGAGACAGCATGCGCGTTCTGATCGTCGAGGATGAGCCGAGCCTGGGCCAGCAGCTCAAGAACACGCTCGAAGGCGCGGGCTATGCGATCGATCTCGCCACCGATGGCGAGGAGGGGCATTTCCTGGGTTCGACCGAGACGTACGACGCGGTCGTGCTCGATTTGGGGTTGCCCGAAATCGATGGCCTGACGGTGCTCGACCGCTGGCGCAAGGAGGAGCGCGCGATGCCCGTGCTCGTGCTTACCGCGCGCGATAGCTGGTCGGACAAGGTCGCCGGGCTCGACGCCGGCGCCGACGATTATCTCGCCAAGCC
>CAMLGC010000077.1 GCA_946479505.1 uncultured Sphingomonadaceae bacterium | reverse complement strand
TCGCGACCTACGCGATGTGGTGGATCCGCGCCTCGATCCAGGAATTCATCCTGCGTTCGTGGAGCCTCGTGAAGATGGGCACCACCGCGGCACAGAAAAAGCTGTTCTTCAACCTCAGGCGGATGAAGGCCAAGCTCGACGCGTTCGAGGACGGCGACCTGCGCCCCGAGGATGTCGCCAAGATCGCCCACGATCTCGGCGTGACCGAGGCCGAGGTCACCAGCATGAATCGCCGCATGGCGATGGGCGGCGATACCTCGCTCAATGTGCCGATGCGCGAGGATGGTGAAGGTCAGTGGCAGGACTGGCTCGCCGATGACGAACCGCTCCAGGACCAGGTCGTCGCCGACGCGCAGGAGGCTGACGTCCGCCACGGCATGCTCGTCTCGGCGATGGACAACCTCAACGACCGCGAGAAGCACATCCTGACCGAGCGGCGGCTGACCGATGATCCCAAGACGCTCGAGGAGCTGAGCCAGGTCTATGGCGTCAGTCGCGAGCGCGTCCGCCAGATCGAGGTGCGTGCGTTCGAGAAGCTGCAAAAGGCAATGATGCGGCTTGCCGGCGAGAAGCGGCTGCTCGCAACCGCCTAGTCTGTTAGAATAACAGCGCTTCCCCGGCGGAGGCCGGGATCCTGTATCGACCGCTCGCAACGGGACCCCGGCCTTCGTCGGGGACGTCGCTTGGCATGTGATCGGACTGCTGCTTCCACCTGAGCAGTGAATATGGTTGAAGCGGCGGCATGAGTTCCACCCACAGCCGTTCCGTCCGCCGCCGCGCTGCCCGCATGCGTGCGGGGCGGCGCTCGTTTCCTGCGCGGCTGTTTCGCCTCGTCCTCAAGATCATCTTCTGGTTCGTGGTGATCTCGGTCGTGTGGGTCGGCATTTACCGGTTCGTGCCGCCGCCGATCACCTTCACGATGATCGGCAACGCGTTCGACGGGCGCGGCATCCACAAGGATTGGATGCCGCTCGACCGGATCGACCCCGATATGGCGCGCGCGGTGATTGCGGGGGAGGATTCCAAGTTCTGCTCGCATCATGGCTTCGACCTCGAGGCGATCGAGGAAGCGTATGAGGAAAACCAGGACGGCGGGCGCATCCGCGGCGGTTCGACGATCAGCCAGCAGACCGCGAAGAACGCCTTCCTGATCCAGGGCGGCAGTTATGTCCGCAAGGGATTCGAGGCGTGGTTCACCGTGCTGATCGAGGCGATCTGGGGCAAAGAGCGGATCATGGAGGTCTATCTCAACGTCGCCGAGACGGGGATCGGCACCTATGGCGTCAATGCGGGGGCGCAGCGCTATTTCGGGCACGACGCCTCGCACCTCACGGTCACCGAGGCCTCCCGGATCGCGGCGGTGTTGCCGCTGCCCAAAAAGCGCGAGGCGATCACGCCTTCCGGATTCACGCGCCGCTACGGCAACAGCATCGCGCGGCGGATGGGCGTGGTGCGGCGCGACGCGCTGGCGGCATGCGTGATGTAGAATAGACGAAAAGGAGCCCCCGCCACACGGCGGGAGCTCCGGAATTCGCGTTGGCTTCCGCTTTCGCGGGCGCGCTTACTGGTTGGTGGCGACGCTGTCCGCGGCTTGGCTGGCTGCATCGCCGACCTGGTCCGCAGCCTGACCGACGCTCTGCGCTGCGTCGGTGACCGCCTCGGTCTTGAGATTGTCGTTCTGGTTCTGGTTGAACAGGAACCAGGCGCCGACGATGACGATGACCAGCACGATGATGCCGATGATGATCCCGGCACCGCCGCCGCCGCTGCGCTCGACGACGGTGGTGTGCGTCGGCTGCTGGGGCGGCGGAGTTTCCGCCGGCTCGGTGGTGCGAGTTTCGGTTACGCGATCGCGATCATCCGACATGATACGTCCCTTTCGTTGTCGATGGTCGCACCAACGAAACGGCTCGTCGGATTGTTCCCGGGTCGGAACGATTGCGCGTCCATCATCCCTTAGAAAGGCAGCTTGAACCCCGGCGGGAGCGGCAGGCCCTGCGTCATCTTGGACATTGCCTCGTTCGAGGCGGCGTCGGCCTTGGCGCGCGCGTCGTTGATCGCGGCCGCAATCAGATCCTCGAGCATCTGTTTTTCGCTCGGCTGCATCAGCGAATCGTCGATCTCGACGCCGATGATCCGGCCCTTGGCCGAGGCCTTGATCTTGACCATTCCGCCGCCGGCCGCGCCCTCGACCTCGATATTGTCGAGGCCTTCCTGCGCCTTGGCGAGCTCGGCCTGGACGTTCTGGGCCATCGCCATCATTTCTTCGATGCTCTTCATCACGCTTCACTCCGTTGCTTGGTTTCCCATGCCGTCACCTCGGCATCGGGGAAGGCGTCGAGCGCGGCCTTTACCACCGGCGTCGACTTGACCCAATCGAGCTCGTCGCCACGCGCCTTCGCCTCGGCCTCACGCACCGAAGGCGCACCGGGCGCGTCCTCGGTCGTCACCTTCCACCGCTGCCCGGTGGCGCGCTGGAGCCCGGCGGCGAGATCGGCGACGAGGTCCGCGGGCAACGGCTTGGCCGCGCTCAGCACGATATCGGGCGGCGCGTAGCGGACGAGGCGCGCGGAAATGCGCAGCTTTTCGGCGAGACCGAGCTGGCTGTTGGCTTCGAGCAAAGCGATCACGCCCGCAAAATCGGCGGGCGGGCCCGGCGGCGCTTCGGGAGTCGGCGCGGGTGCGGGTGCGGAAGCCGGCGCCCCCTCCCCGCTCGCGACGCGGCGCGCGAGCTCGCCCGGATCGGGCAGGCTCGAGGCGTGGATGACGCGCAGCAGCGCCATCTCCGCCGCCTCGATCGGCAGCGCGGCGCGCGCGACCTCGTCATGGCCCCTCAGCAGGAGCTGCCAGAGCCGGTGGAGCGCCGGAAACGAGAGCGCGCGCGCCCATTCCTCGTATGCCGCGCGCTCCTCGGCGGGCTGCGCCGCGTCGGGCGGCGTGCCGAGCTTGACCAGCGTGACGCCATGCACCGTTTCGAGCAGCGACCGCAGCACCGATTGCGGATCCACGCCGTAATCATATTGCCGCCTGAGCGCCGCGAGCGCGCCCGGCGCATCGGCGGCGAGGACGAGCCCCATCAGCTCGCGCATCGCGCCCCGATCCGAGAGGCCGAGCATCGCGCGCACCGCCTCGGCGCTCACGCCGCCGCCCTCCATTCCGGCATGCGCGATCGCCTGGTCGAGGATCGAGAGGCCGTCGCGCGCCGAGCCTTCGGCCGCGCGCGCGATCAGCGCCAGCGCCTCGGGCTCGGCCTCGACGCCCTCCTGTTCGGCGACCCAGGCGAAATGCGCGCCGAGCTTGTCGGTGGGGATGCGGCGCAGGTCGAAGCGCTGGCAGCGCGAGAGCACCGTCACCGGCACCTTGTTCACCTCGGTCGTGGCGAACAGGAACTTGACGTGCTCGGGCGGTTCCTCGAGCGTCTTCAACAGCGCGTTGAAGGCGTTCTTCGACAGCATGTGGACTTCGTCGATGATGTAGATCTTGTACCGCGCCGAGACCGCCGAATAGCGCGAGGCGTCGATGATCTCGCGCACGTCGTCGACGCCGGTATGGCTGGCGGCGTCCATCTCGATCACGTCGATATGGCGGCCCTCGGCGATCGCGCGGCACGGCTCGCACACGCCGCATGGGTCGATCGTGGGGCCACCCTGCCCGTCCGGGCCGATGCAGTTCAAGGCCTTGGCGATCAGCCGCGCGGTCGAGGTCTTGCCCACCCCGCGCACGCCGGTGAGCAGGAAGGCATGCGCGAGCCGGCCACGTTTGATGGCGTTGGCGAGCGTCGTCACCATCGCATCCTGCCCGATCAGCTCGGAAAAGGTCTGCGGCCGATATTTGCGTGCGAGCACGCGATAGGGTTGCGCGGCCGCAGGCTGGGTCGGCTCGCCGAGATCGAGGGAGGAATCGGTCATCGGATGCTATCTAGGCATGGCGCGCGCGGATGTCGAAAGGCGTGTGGCGGATCGCGCAAAGTTGACCAACTTGACCGTGCGGCGAAGGTGCGATCGGGAGATTCGCCGGGATTGCGGCATGTGGTGCGGCGGTCGAGTCAACTTCCGTCCGGCCACGTCGGATGCTCTCCTGCGCTGATGATCGCGATGGAAGTCGATTCTGGCAGAAAGAGGCGTTGTAGGACAGCGGAAGGTTAGCGGGACGTCGCTGACACATTGGTCGCCATTACTCCACTTGCAGACGTTTGGGCTATCGCCGTTCCCATCCGGGCTCGACGCTGACACCCCCTAAAAAAGCGTTTGTGACAGTGCATCCATCACCTTGCAGAGCGCCCGCAAGATAGAGCTTCATACGTGGGCCGGTTTCGTTCAAGATATATGATACGGTCACTGTTCGTATCGCAATGCCGCCGTACATGTATGATATCAGCCAACGGTTCTTCTCGTGAGCAATATACAGTAACTGATTGCCGAACTTTGAGTTGTGGCCCACCACGTCGCTGAACGAGATGCCCTTTTCTGAACGAGGATATATCTGGCCTACTCGATCTTCGAAATCGGTCTTTATCTCTGGAGGAAGGTCGCTCAATTTTTCGAAAAAGGTGAGCGGTCTGATCAATTGGCAGTTAGGTAGCGGATTGAAGCCAATCGATGCGAACATGAGAACGGGAAAGATGGCGAGCATAGCATTGTCCCTCTCAGGCGGACGACCAAGATAGATATTGCGTTATGAGGGTTCGTTAACGCTGTTGCGGGCCGAAGCTACGATCGCTTTCACCAAACGCCGTCGTCGTCCCTTCAGTCCTGCGCGTTGGCGACGGCACCTCCGATCAGGCGGGCACGCTTTTGATGATGGAGACGGTCGCGGTGGGGACAATTTCGGTCATGTGGAAGCCGCCGGCGCCGAGCAGCGCCTCATATTCTTGGCGCGAGCGCTCGCGGCCGCCGGTGGCGGCGAGCATCGCGACGTCGAGCACCTTGGCCGGATCGGGCGCCGAACCGTCGTCGAGGATGCTTTCGAGGACGATCAGCGTCGCGTGCGGCGGGGCCGCCCGCGCGATCGCGCGCAGGATCGCGGCCGCCTGCTCGTCGGCCCAATCGTGGAGGATGTTGCACAGGAGATAGGCGTCCGCCTCGGGCAACGTATCGTAGAAGAAATCGACCGGCACGCCCTCGATGCGCGGATGCGGGGGCGCGGCGGCGACCACGGCCGGCAGATCGCAGAGCAGGCCCGCTGTCGCGGGCGCGTCCTCGAGCAATGCCGCGAGCAGATGACCCCGGCCGCCGCCGACATCGGCGACGCGATGGTATCGCTTGAGATCGAAGACCGGCCGGATCGCGGCGATCTCCGCCTGCGCCTTGGCGGTCATCGCCGCATCGAAGACGCGCGCTTCTTCGGGGTGATCGCGATAATGCGCCCACATGCTGCGGCCGAGCACGATGTCGGCGCCGGTGGCGCCGGTGCGCGCGCTCTCGGCCAGCGCGCCCGCGGCGGCCCACATCGACGCGCTGCCCATCATGCGGAACATCGGGCGCATCGAGCCGGGGTGATCTGATCGCAACAGCTCTGAGAGCGGCGTGTGCGCCCAGCCTTCGGGGCGGCGTTCGAACACCTCGTGCGACGCGGCGAGCCGCATCATCCGTGCGAGCGAATCGGCATGGCCGCCGACGGCGTCGGCGATCGCCTCGATCGCGAGCGGAGTATCGCCGATCGCGTCGGCGATTCCGAGGTCGGCGAGCACCTGGAGGCAGCGCGGCAGATAATGGCCGGTGGCGAGCAGCCACATCCGGGCTTCGGGTGGTAGGTCCACTGGAGCGCTCCCCCTCGTGCGGAATGCGCTGGGGGAGTTTAGCACGAATTGGGAGTGGGGGAAAAGAAGATGGCGGGGCGCCGCGGCGAAGCCGCGTCGTCAGACGGCGCTTGAGCGCCGCTGACCGCGCCTATCGCTTTTCGCGATTTGGCTTCCGCTACATCTTGGCGATGGGCGGTGGGAGCCGGAACGACCCGGGGCGAAATCGTTGCGGCTGCTTCCTTCCGGACCTGACCGGGTTGGCGACGGCACCGTCCGCCCGACTCCCGCGCGCCATATGGGCGAAGGCGGGGGCGGGATCAAGCGCCTAGCGCCACCGCATGTCGCGCGCGCCGGGGGGCATCTTGACGGTCAGGCTTTCCATGCCCTCGGTCAGCTCGATCTGGCAGGCGAGGCGGCTCGCGCGCGTCGCGCCGACGGCGAGGTCGAGGATATCCTCCTCCTCTTCGGTCGGCGGGGGGAGCTTGCCGGCGTCTTCGGGCGCGACGAGCACGTGGCAGGTCGAGCACGCCATCTGGCCCTCGCACGTGCCCTCTAGCGGCTGGCCATAGGCCTGCGCGAGATCGAGCAGACGATCGCCGGGGGAGCCCTGCGCTTCCTCGGTACGCGCGCCGTCGGCGCTGACGAAGGTGACGCGGATCATGCAGCCTGCCTCTGCGCGGCCGCGGCGGCGTCGATCCGGCGGAGGGCGTCGGTCAATTCTTCCTCCGTGGTGGTGCGGCCGAAGCCGAGGCGGATGCTCGATCGGGCCTCGGCATCGCCGAGGCCGATCGCGCGGAGGACGTGGCTGGGGCGACCCGAGCCGCTGGCGCACGCAGAGCCGGCGGAAAAGGCGATGTCGCGCAGATCGGAAAGGAGGCGGTTCACGTCTAGCCCTTCGCGGCGGATGTTGAGGTTGCCGTGATAGCGGGGCGTCGGGGCGCCGTTCAGTTGCCACCTCTCCGTCACCCCGGACTTGTTCCGGGGTCCACCGTCGTCCCAATCCTTAGGCTGCGGCTCCTGCTCGACCGTGGATGCCGGAACAAGTCCGGCATGACAACGTAGGTCGAGCACCTCCAGCGCCGTCCTCCACAACCGCTCGACGTGCGCGGCATCCTCGTTCCACCGCTCGGCCGCGAGCGCTGCCGCCGCGCCGAAGCCGGCGCACAAGGCCGGCGAGAGCGTGCCCGAGCGGCCGGGCGCCTCCTGTCCGCCGCCCTGGAGCAAAGGCTCGATCACCACGCCGTCGCGGATCCACAGCGCGCCGATTCCCTTGGGGCCGTAGATCTTGTGTGCGGATATCGCGACGAGATCGCATCCTTCGGGGATCGGCACACGGCCATAGCCCTGCACGGCATCGCACAGCATCAGCCCGCCGGCTTCGCGCGCGAGCGCAGCGAGCTCGGCGATCGGCTGGATCACGCCGATCTCGTTGTTGACGAGCATTGCCGCGACCAGGCCGGTGCCGGGCCGGATCGCCTGCCGCGCCGCGTCGAGATCGACCAGGCCGTCGCGGCCGACCGGGAGCACCGTCACCTCGCGCCCGGCTTGCGCCTCGGCCTCGACCGTGTCGAGCACCGCGGCATGCTCGGTCGCGAGCGTGACGATGGGGCCGCGCGTGCCCTTGATCGCCCAGTTGAGCGCCTCGGTCGCGCCGCTGGTGAACGCGACACGGCCCGCCGGCGGAAGCAGGCGTGCGATCCGGCCGCGGGCGTGCTCGACCGCGGCCTTGGCGGCGCGGCCCTCGCGGTGTGGCGAATGCGGGTTGGCATGCTGCGATTCGAGCCAGGGGAGCATCGCCTGCAACGCCTCGGGCGCGAGCGGGGTGGTCGCCTGATAGTCGAGATAGGTCATGCCGCGACGCCCCGCGTTTCGCGCGCGATCTGGCGCCATACGGCGATGAAGCGGGCGACGTCCGCCTCGCTCGTGCTCCGGCCGAAGCTGACGCGCACCACCTCGCGCAATGCCGGATCCTGCCATCCCATCGCCGCGAGGACGTGGCTCGGCTTCATGCTCCCCGACGAGCAGGCGCTTCCCGCCGATACCGCGATTCCCGCCAGATCGAAGCGGATGAGCTGCGCCGCCGCCGCCACCCCGCGCATCCGGTAGGCGCTGATCGCCGGGTGGCGTTCGGCGGCGGCGCCGACGACCTCGCCGCCCGAACGCGCAATCGCATCGTCGAGAGTCGCCCGTAGCGCGGCCATGCGCGCGACGTCCTCCGGCTCCTCGATCGCGGCGGCGAAGCCGAGCGCGCCGGGCAGGTTCTCGGTCCCCGCGCGATAGCCGCGCTCCTGCCCGCCGGTTGGCGACAAGGTGCCGAGATCGCGCACCAGCAGCGCCCCGACTCCCGGCGGGCCGCCGCGCTTGTGGGCGGAGACGACGACGAAATCGGCATGTTCTGCGGGCGCGGGATCGATCGCGGCGGGCATCTGCGCGGCATCGACGAGCAGCAGCGCGCCGCCCGCGTGGACCGTCTCCGCCAGCTCGGCGATCGGCTGGCGCACGCCGGTTTCGCTGTTCGCCCACTGGATCGCGACGATCGCGCGGGCACCCCCGGCGAGCGCTGCCTCGAGCGCATCGCGCCGGACGATGCCGTCGGCGTCGACCGGCACCATCGCCGCCTCGCCCGCCGCGCGGATCGCCGAATCGTGCTCGACCGCCGACACCAGCCGCCGCTCCGCCGACGCACGATCGAGCGCGAGGCTGAGCGCCTCGCTCGCGCCGCTTGTCAGGATCACATCGTGCGCCCAGCCATAGGCCTTGGCGATCCGCGCCCTCGCCTCCTCCAGCGCCGCCCGCGCCGCGCGGCCTTCGGCGTGCGGTGAGGACGCGTTGGCCCAGCGCGCGACGCCGTCGGCCATCGCGGCCCGGGCGGCCTCGGTCATCGGCGTGGTCGCGGCGTGATCCAGATAGAGACGGTCGGGCAAGGCGCGGTCCGGCACGATTGCGAAAAAGGGCGTGCCGCCTATATAGCGGCCACGTTTTCCCGCGCCACCGCGCCAAGCCCGCGAGTATCATGCCCGAAGTCATCTTCCCCGGCCCCGACGGCCGCCTCGAAGGCCGTTTCGCCCCCGCGCCGCGGCCGCGCGCGCCCGTGGCGATGATCCTCCACCCGCATCCGGCGAGCGGGGGCACGATGAACAACCGGATGGTCATCGAGCTCTACAAGACCTTCCAGCGCCGCGGCTTCGCGACGTTGCGCTTCAACTTTCGCGGCGTCGGCAAGAGCCAGGGCACGTTCGACAACGGCATCGGCGAGCTATCCGATGCGGCATCGGCGCTCGACTGGGTGCAGAGCTTCCACCCCGAGGCGCAGACCACCTGGATCGCGGGCGTGAGCTTCGGCGCATGGATCGGGATGCAGCTCCTGATGCGGCGGCCGGAGATTCGCGGCTTCATCTCGGTGGCGCCGCCTGCGAACATGTACGATTTCACCTTCCTCGCCCCCTGCCCCTCGTCGGGCATCATCATCCAGGGCGAGGCCGACGAGGTGGTGACGCCGAGCGCGGTGCAAAAGCTCGTCGACAAGCTGCGCACGCAAAAGCACATCACGATCCACCACGACGTGATCCCGCGGGCGAACCACTTCTTCGAGCACGAAACGCCCGAGCTGATGGGATCGGTCGACAATTACCTCGACATGCGGTTGGACCCCAACTCGCCGATCAAATGACGCGCCGCGCGTCGATTTAGCGGAGCCAAATCGCGCACCCGGCGGCGCGTCGGCCAGCGGCGCGCCCGCGACGACCGACGGGAACGTCACATCGTCCAGATGACGACGTTGCCCACCAGCACCAGCGCCATCACGAGCATCAGCACGCCTTTCTGAGCGTTGCGCCTGCGGATCAGGACAACGCCGCCGATGACGAGCGCAAACGCCGCAATCATCGCGATCGCGGGGGCGGCGGCTTCGATACCGGTCATGCGGGTTCGCGCTCGACGGGGGCTTCGTCGGCGAGGGCGCGGGCGTAGCGGTCTAGATCGACGTTGCCGCCCGAGAGCACGACCAGCGTGCGCTCGGCGGGTTCGAGCTTGCGCGCGAGCAAAGCCGCGAGCGCGACCGCGCCGCCCGGCTCGACCACCAGCCGGAGTTTCTCCGCCGCCCAGCGTTGCGCGATGCGGACCTCCTCCTCGCTCACCGCCACCCCATGCGCGTCGCGATTCGCGAGCACCTCGAAGGTGAGCGGTGACACCTCGCGCGTCTGGAGCGCGTCGCACGCGGTGGGCGGCGGGTTCGCGCCGACGGGCTCGATCCAGCCCGCCTCCAGGCTGCGGCGCATGTCGTCCCAGCCCTCGGGCTCGACCAGCGTCATCGTCGCGTCCGGCAAAGCAAGCGCGATCCCGGCCGCGAGGCCGCCGCCGCCGCACGGCACGACCGCGCGCGCGGGCGCGCCGAGCCCCGCCTCCTCCATCTGCTGCGCCGCCTCGACCCCGGTGCTCCCCTGCCCTTCGATCACCCACGGATCGTCGAAGCTCGGCACCAGCGTCGCGCCGCGCGCTTCGGCGAGTCGGCCCGCGATCGTCTCGCGACTCTCGGTCGCGCGGTCGTAGTTCACCACCTCGGCGCCGAGCGCGAGCGTCGAATCGCGCTTCGACCGGGGCGCGTCGGATGGCATCACGATCGTCGCCGCGATTCCCAGCCGCTTCGCCGCCCAGGCAATGCCCTGCGCGTGGTTTCCGGAAGAAAATGCAACCACGCCGTTCGCGCGCACGTTGGGGTCGAGCGCGGTGAGTCGATGCCATGCGCCGCGCAGCTTGAAGGCGCCGATCGGCTGGAGGCACTCGGCCTTGAACGCCACCGGCACACCGCCAAGCTCACGGACGAACAGCGGCGAAGGAGGCAGGATTTGCGCGATTTTCGCCGCTGCATCGCGCACGCCGGCACGGGTGGGCTGTCTTACGATCGTCACGTTTCACCTCTCGTCGATCCGCAATGCTTTACATGGCGGTCTGCTGCTCCTATGTCGCGCATCCGCTGCCCCATGGGACTTCCAACCGCAAGGCAGCTCTTGTGTCGAACTACCCATTGGAGGTCCCTTGAATTGGCCGAACACCATCGCGCGCTGGGGCTAGCAATCGCCCCCGTCGATGTCACCCGTGGCATCGACATCGCCAAGAGCGGCCCGGTTCAACCGGTCACGCTGGTTCGCCCGCATGCCGCAGGCCGCGCCGCCCGGTTCTTCGTCGAGAACTTTCCGGGCCGGTCGATGTATGCAGTGAAGGCGAACCCGTCGCCCGATCTGCTGCGCATCCTGTGGGACAGCGGCATCACGCATTACGACGTCGCCTCGATCGCCGAGGTGCGGCTTGTCGCGCGCACGCTGCCGGAGGCGACCCTGTGCTTCATGCACCCGGTCAAGGCCGAGGAGGCGATCCGCGAGGCGTACCATACGCACGGCGTGCGTACCTTCAGCCTCGACACGATCGAGGAGCTGGAGAAGATCATGCGCGCGACAAACGACGCAGTCGATCTCACGTTGTGCGTGCGGCTGCGGGTCTCGTCGGACCTGTCGAAGCTAAGCCTTGCCTCGAAATTCGGCGCGATGCCGGGCGAGACCAAGGCGCTGCTCTTCGCCGCGCGCCAGGCGGCGGACGCGCTCGGCATCTGCTTCCATGTCGGCAGCCAGGCGATGAGCCCGGACGCCTACGCCAATGCGATGGAGCTGGTCCGCGCCGCGATCGTGGAGGCGGCCGTCACCGTTGACGTGATCGACGTCGGGGGCGGGTTCCCGTCAGTCTATCCCGGCATGGAGCCGCCCGAGCTCGAGCGCTATTTCGAGACGATCCACCGCGCGTTCGAGAGCCTGCCGATTTCGTATTCGGCCGAGCTCTGGGCCGAGCCCGGCCGTGCGCTGTGCGCCGAATACAGCTCGCTGATCGTGCGCGTCGAGAAGCGCCGCGGCGACGAGCTCTACATCAACGACGGCGCCTATGGCGCGCTGTTCGACGCCGCGCATATCGGCTGGCGCTTCCCCGTCCGTCTGCTGCGCGAGCCCGAAAGCCATGTCCGCGACATGCCGTTCAGCTTCTATGGCCCGACTTGCGACGATCTCGACCACATGACCGGCCCGTTCGAGCTGCCGGCCGACGTCCGCGCCGGCGATTATATCGAGATCGGCATGCTCGGCGCGTACGGCTCGGCGATGCGCACCGCGTTCAACGGCTTCGGATCGGACGAGACGGTGA
>CAMLGC010000076.1 GCA_946479505.1 uncultured Sphingomonadaceae bacterium | reverse complement strand
GAGGAATAGGTGACGAAGCCGTATCGGAAGCGCGTGTTGGCATCCATGTTCGCGCGCACCGTGGTGTCGAAATCGACCACCGCATCGCGCAGCGCCGCGATCTTCGAACCCGATTTCTCGATGTCGTAATAGCCGGTGGTTCCGTCGGTGCGGACGTAGGTGGCGGGATCGCCGCCGCAGGTGGTCGGGTCGCTGGGCGTGCACGCCATCGAGCCGGTGGTGTCGAGCACGAACACGACGTCGGTATCGGCAAGGTCGTAGCGCGCCTCGCAGGTGACGGAGAGCGTCTTGTCGCTCGCCTTGAACATTTTCATGATGGTCATCGGCACCGTTGCCGTCGCGGTGCCCGCGACCTGGCCGTCGTCGGTGCGCGTCGGCGTGAATTCCACGTCGTCGGTTCGCATCCAGCCTTCGTGGAAATTGTTGGCGAAGAAGGTCTGCGCCTGCGCGGTCGCGGTCGCGTCGAGCGTCGTCGCGCTTTCATCGGGGGTCATGAACTTGCGCCCGGCGAGCACGCCGGCATCGCACGCCTGCTGGAGCCGGGCCTTGACCACGTACACGCGCGCGACGTCGATCGCCGATCCGGCCAGCGCCGAAAGCGGGATCAGCGCGATCGCCATGATCGCGATCGTGTTTCCGCGCACGTCGCGGCGGAGGCGCGCCAGGAAACCCCTGAGCTCGCCACGATCCGGTTTCGATGTTCGCGTCGTCACGCCGAGTTCACCCCCCAGCCGCGCCGCGTGCAGATGCCGCGACGGGATCGCTATGACGCGTCAGGGGGCAAGGGCGCGTAAAGAGGGTTGGTTAATCGTGGGCTGACGAAATGCGGCGGTTTGCGGCGCGCTACTGCGTCAGGCGCGCGGTCGCGACGGCCTGGCTGAAGAGCGCCTGGAGCGCGCCCGAGATGCTCTCGTCGGTCTTGACGGTGTACATCAGATCGGGCGAGGCGCATTTGGTCAGTTGGGGCGCGATGTTCGGGATCGCGGCGGTGGCGATCGCGCGTTGATTGGGCTCGTCGTCCTTGATCGATTCGACGGTATATTCGGTGTAGAGGATCGCGATCCGAATGCCGCGATCCTTGATCGCGTTGCACTGGGCAACCTGCGCGTCCTGCATCGCCTTGCGCGTGCGGCCCGAACCGATATCCTCGTCGCTCATGCCGTCGGTGACCATGAACAGAAACGCCTGCGGCGTATCGCCGGGCGCGTCGGTCCCCTGGCCCGATGTGGCCGGCAGCGCAGCCGACATCTTGTCGAGAACGCTCTTGAAGCTGGTGAACAGATAGCGATTGCTGCCGGTGCAGCCCGAGGGCGGGCATCCGTTGCCTTGCTGGTCGTTCACGGTGGCGACGTTGACGTTGCTGACTGCGGCGCTGACCGTCGCCAGAGCGGACGGACTGCCGACGATCGTCTTGAGATTGGTGCTGTGATCGAACGTGTAGAGCGCGGCGCGGTAGGTTCGTTCGGTGCTGTCGGCGTAGGATTGTGCCAGCGTCATCAGATCCTTGATCGCGTCACGCTCATCGGTGACGCGCAGGCGGACGCCCTGGTTGAGCGCATACCAATAGCTGTCGACGAACGTGCCGTCGGCATTATAGATGCAGACATTCTTTCCGCCGCTATTGCACCACGTCTTGACCGTGTAAGAATCGACGGTGGTGACGGGGCGGTCGACATAGATGTAGCTTCCGTTCGCATCGATCTTCTGCTTCTCGGTGACGCCCGAGCCCGACCGTCCGAGATCCCCCTTGATGATGTTGTATTTGGCGGTGTTGAGGATCAGCCCGTCGGGCAGCGAACCGCCGGCATAGGCTTCGATCTTGTTCGAATGGCAGGCGAAGGCGCACTTCACGGCGGCATCCATCGTCTGGAAGCCGGCGGTCGTCGTTGGCAGCGCCATCGAAGGCGAGGTGTCGAGCGCGAGATAGAAATCGATGTCGGGGGCGACGATCGCGTTCGCAGTCGCGGTTCCGCTGATGGTGATCGTGCGCATGTTGAGGATGCCGCCGAACGAATTGGTCGACTTGGCTGTGTAGCTGACCGTTGCGGTGCGCGACGTCGGCCCGTCGGGATGCGTGAAGCCGATCGTCAGGTCGGCGGGATCGTAGATCAGGCTGGCCAGGTTTTTGGCCTGAACGTTGAACATGTCGGTCGCGATCGTCTTCGCTTCTGCATCGGTCTTCTGCATCGCGGATTGGGTGACGGCGGCGAGCGCGGCCGCATCGGCGACCGCGTTGAGCTTGGTCCTGAGCCGCGCCGCGCGCGAATAGTCGATCCCCATGCCCGTTGCGAACACCATCGGGATCATCGCGAAGGCGACGATGATGAAGACGTTGCCGCGCCGCTCGCGCACCAGCCGCGTCGCGGTGCCGCGGACCGCCGAGCCGAGCCGCCGGGCCGCTCGACCGATCGCGTGCCGATGTCGCGCCGTTGTGCCGAGGCTCAGCATTTGTCGTTGCCCTTGCCCTTGTTGCCGTCGTCGTTCTTCACGCACTGGACTTCGTTCGAGCGGCGCGGATTCATGAAGAGCTGATCGCTGAAGGTGATCGGGCCCACGAGCCCGTCGCCTACCACCGGATTGTACGGATAGGTGAGTTCGCTGTAGATCACGAAGGTGCCGGGGATCGAAATCTCGTCCGGAATCTTGATCTTGTTCTTTTTCTTCTTGCCGCCTTTACCCTTGCCGTTGCTCCGGTCGAGATCCTTTTTCCCCATTGCCTTGCCGCCACTCGAGACGCTCCAGTCGACGTCGGGCTTGCCTTTGTCATCGAAGGTGATCTGCGTGATCCGGAGCACGGCGCCGGTGGTCGAGTAGGGGCTCATCACCTGCTTGGAAGCGTCGATGATCGACTCGACCTGGTCCCTGGTGACCTTGACTTGCCGCGTGGTGAGGTCCGCCATGGTGCGGGTGGCGGTGGTGACCTTGCGGTAGGCCGAGATCGCATCCATCAACTGATAGCCGCCGACATAGAGCAGGATGAGGAAGGGCGCTGCGACCGCGAACTCGACCGCGCCCACGCCGCGGCGCTCGCGCGCCAGCCGGAGCAGCCGCCGGATCATGCCGACGGCTCCGGCTGGAAGACCGAGGTGGCCACGAGCAGCCGCCGGCTGCCCTGCATGTTCGAAATGCCGAAGCCGAGCGCGGAAACGACCGGAAGCTGGTACATCAACCGCATCACCACGACCTTGTCGGCGCCACCCATCTCGAACTGCCAGGCGTTGTCGACGTTGCCGTCGCTGTCATAGGTCAGATCGGGCATGGTCGTATCGACGTCTTCGAACTCGTCGGCGGTGCGCACGTCGACCATCAGCTTGGCGCAATCCATGTAGCTCGGGAGCTGGCTGCATGCGGCCTGCTTGAACGTGCTCTGCGACATGCCGGCCTGCTGCGCCTGGTTGGTGACGATCAGGCGCGCGGTGTCCTCGGCCGCGGTCTCCAGCGTCTGCTGCGAGAAGAAGACGAGGCTCGTCTGGATGACCGCGAAGATGAGCGCGATGAAGGGCGCCGCGACCAGCGCGAACTCGACGAGACTGGCGCCGCGGCGGTCGGTCGCGATCGTGCGCAGGCGGTGCCCGACCGTTCGGCGGTCGCCCGGCAGTGCAGCTCTTGAATAGCCCCGCATCCCCATCGCGTGCTCCGTTCGCACCCCGGATGCCCGACTGCGCTTAAAATTTCGTCAAGACGCCGGCGGTTGCGCAGATCGGTGACAGACGCCAAGGCGGCGCGGTGGCGATCGATGACCCCGAACTCGCGCTGGCGATCTCTTATGCGCCGCCGCGCGCACGGCCGGCGTTGGGCGCGCTGTTTGCGCTGGACGCGACGCTGGCGCAGGTGCTGCGCACGACGAGCGAGCCGATGCTGGGGCAGATGCGGCTGACCTGGTGGCACGATGCACTGGGGCGGCTCGACGTCACGGCGCCACCCGCTCAGCCAGTGCTCGAGGCGCTCGCCGCTACGGTGTTGCCCGCGGGCGTCCCCGGCGCGGCGCTTGCCGAGATGGTCGCAGGATGGGAGGAACTGCTCGAGCCCGAGCTCGATGAAGCCGGCATGCTACGCTACGCTGCCGGGCGGGGCGGACGCCTGTTCGTGCTGGCGGGGCGGCTGGCGGGAATCGACCGTCCCGAGATCGAGTCCGCTGGCGAGGGCTGGGCGCTTGCCGATCTGGCGCTCCATGCCGGTGACGCGGCGTTGGTCGGGCATGCACGGGCATTGGCGCGGGCCCGGCTCGAGACGGCGGCGAAGGCAGGCTGGCCGGCGCCCGCGCGGACGCTCGGCGCGCTCGTGCATCTCGCACGGCTCGACCTTGCGCTTCCGGCTGGCGAGCATCCGCGAAAGGGCGCGCCGCGGCGGGTCACGCGGATGCTGTGGCACCGGCTGTCGGGCCGCTGACGATTTGACCTGACGCGCCGACGCGATAGCCTGAGCCGGATCGAAGGGGGAGATCGGCGATGTGGCGCTATCTGGCCGGCGGGGGCGCGGCACTTCTGTTTGTCGCAGCGGGACTGTTCCTGTTCGGCGGGCACGCGACGTCGAATGCTCTGCCGCCGGCGCCGCCCCCGGCCGCCGCCGCCGCTGCGGCCCCCGCACCTCTGCCGGCCAAGGTTCCCGAAGCGAGCGAGAAGACGCGTGAGGAGAAGCGCTTCGATCGCTATGACGACGACCATGACGACATCATCACGCGCGACGAACTCCTCACACCGCGGCGCAAGAGCTATGCGAAGCTCGACAAAAACGGCGACGGACGGCTCGACTTCGAGGAATGGGCGCACACCACGACCGAGAAGTTCGCGAAGGCCGACGCCGACCGCTCGGGCAAGCTCACCCGGGCGGAGTTCGCCACCACGCGTCGGAAGACAAAACCCAAGCCGAAATGCTCGTGCTCGGGTGACGACGACTGATCAGGTCGCGATCCAGCCGGCCAATGCCTCACGAGCGCGTGTCGTATAAAGGCGCTTGCGGTCGGCTTTCTTCGCGCGGCCCTCGATCGGCGGGAAAAGGCCGAAATTGACGTTCATCGGCTGATAGGTTTCGGCCTCGGCGGCGCCGGTGATGTGCGCCAGGAGCGCGCCGAGCGCGGTTTCGGGCGGGGGCGGCGCGAGGGTGCGGCCGGCGAGCTCGGCGGCGGCGAAGCGGCCCGCGAGCAGGCCGATCGCGGCACTCTCGACATAGCCTTCGCAGCCGGTGATCTGCCCGGCGAAGCGGATGTTCGGCCGCGCCTTCAGCCGCAGCGTCGTATCGAGCAAGTCGGGCGAGCGGATGAAGGTATTGCGGTGGAGGCCGCCCAGCCGCGCGAATTCGGCATTCTCCAGCCCCGGAATG
Source organism: uncultured Sphingomonadaceae bacterium (assembly GCA_946479505.1). The sequence goes on along the minus strand of CAMLGC010000076.1, from coordinate 6,699 downwards.
GTGCGGAAGAGGCGCACCTGCTCGGCATGTTTGAGCTTGGTCTGGAAGCCGACGATGTTCCACAGCGTGCCGCCGGCATTGTCCTGCCGGAGCTGGACGACGGCATAGGGCCAACGCCCGGTGCGCGGATCGTCGAGGCCCACGGGCTTCATCGGGCCGTAGCGCAGCGTATCCACCCCGCGCGCGGCCATCACCTCGATCGGCATACAGCCCTCGAAATAGGGCGTATCCTTTTCCCACTCGCGGAACTCGATCTTTTCGCCGTCAAGCAGGCCTTGATGGAAGGCGAGATACCGATCCTTGTCGAGCGGGCAGTTGATGTAATCCTTGCCGTCGCCCTTGTTCCAGCGCGACTGGAACCAGGCGACGTCGAAATCCACGCTGTCGCGATGGACGATCGGCGCGATCGCGTCGAAGAAGGCGAGCGCCGCCGCGCCGGTCGCCGCGCCGATGCTGTCGGCGAGCCCGGAGGCGGTGAGGGGGCCGGTGGCGACGATCGTGAGGTTCTCGGCCGGAAGCGCGTCGACGCGCTCGCGCACGATCGTGACGTTGGGATGCGCCGCGAGCGCTGCCGTCACGCCCGCGGAGAAGCCGTCGCGATCGACCGCGAGCGCCGAACCTGCGGGCACCTTGTGCGCATCGCCCTCGCGCAGGATGAGCGAGCCGAGGCTGCGCATTTCGGCGTGAAGCAAACCCACCGCGTTGCTCTGGGCATCGTCCGATCGGAAGCTGTTCGAGCAGACGAGTTCGGCCAGCGCATCGGTGTGGTGCGCGGGCGTGCTCTCGCCCGAGCCGCGCATCTCGGAAAGGCGAACCTTCCAGCCCGCTTCGGCGAGCTGCCATGCCGCCTCCGATCCGGCGAGACCGCCGCCGATGATATGGATGTCGTGCTGTGTCATGGACCTTGGGCAAACAGGATCGAAAAGAGCGGCGCGCTTGGCATGCGCCGGCGCTTTCGACAAGGATAGCGAGCCGCAGGCGGGGAGAACAGGGTGCGCGGGGTGTGGTGGGCAGCATTGGCGGCGGGCGGCTCATACTGCCTGGCGGCGTGGTTCGGCTGGGAAGGGTCGGCAGTGATCGCGTGGAAGGGCGCGGGCGTCGCGCTGCTCGCGATCTGGGCGGGAACACAAGCGCGCGGTCTCGATGGCTGGCTGATTGCGATGGTGATGGCGTTCGGCGCGGCGGGCGATGTGCTGCTCGACGCGATCGGGACGATCGCGGGCGCAGCGGCGTTCCTCGCCGGGCATTTCGTCGCAATCGCGCTGTACCTCCGCAATCGTCGCCCAAGCCCCAGCCCCGGCCAGCGCGCGCTCGGCTGGATCGTGGCGCCTGCAACGGTGCTGATCGCGGTCGGCTCCGCACGGCACGGCGGCGAAGCGATGACGGTCGGCATCTACGCCGTCGCGCTCGGCGCGATGGCTGCAACCGCCTGGACGAGCCGCTTTCCGCGCTATCGCACCGGCCTCGGCGCGATCCTGTTCGTCGCGTCGGACCTGCTCATCTTCTCGCGCGCGGGGCCGCTTGCAGGGTCGCTCATCCCGACGCTGCTCGTCTGGCCGCTCTATTTCGCGGGACAGGCGCTGATCGCGAACGGCGTCGTCCGAACGTTGGACGCAGACCGGCGCCACCCCATATCGTCGCCATGAAGATATACACGATCGGGTATGAGGGCGTGACGATGGACGACTTTGTCGCGACGCTGACACGGGCCAGCGTCGAGCGGGTGATCGACGTGCGTGCGTTGCCGCTCTCCCGGCGCCCCGGCTTTTCGAAGACGCCGCTCCGCAACGCGCTCGCCGAGGCCGGCATCCAATATGTCCACCTGAAGGCGCTCGGTACACCGAAGGAGGGGCGCGATGCCGCCAAGCGGGGCGACCGCACGACGCTGGCGCGCGTGTACGACACTCAGCTCGGCCTGCCCGAGGCGCAGGCGCAGGCCGCGGAGATGCGGGCACTTGCGGCCGAGAAGCCATCGGCTTTGCTGTGCTACGAGCGCGATCCCTCGTGCTGCCATCGTACGTTGCTGCTCGACGCCGAGGGTGAGGGCGCGGAGGTGGTGGACCTGTTCGCGCAATAAGGGAGGCGGTGCGTCTTCATCCCGTTACGGGGAGCCTGATATTCCCGTCGGGCTCATAGTCGAGCGGGCTGTAGGCGACGACGGTCTCGAGCAGCAGCGTGCCGTAAAGGTGCGGAAAGAGCGCACCCCCGCGCGAGGGCTCCCATTTCACGCGATCGCCTTCCGCCTCCAGATCGACCGCGACGAGCCAGAGATCGTTTTGGCCGGCAAAATGCTTCTCGATCGTGCCGGGGAGCTGATCGGCGGTCGAAAGGTGGATATAGCCGTCCGCGATGTCGGCCGGCGATCCGCTGAACGCCCCGCCTTCGAGCTCCGTCATCTGCGCCGGGTTCAGCACCTTGTAGGCGGTTTTGGGCGTCATTCGCCGTCCTCCGGCCCCGCGGCGAGATCTTCGGCGGTGTCGCCGTCCGGCGTCGGTGCGTCGTGGGCCGGGCCGTCGCCGAGATTCGCCTCGGCATCCTCTTCGCTTTCCTCGATCCGTGCCGCGGAGACGACGTGCTCGTCGTCGGCGACATCGAACAGCCGCACCCCGGCCGAGCCGCGGCCGATGACGCGCAACGAATCGAGCGGCATCCGGATGAGCTTGGCCTGGTTGGTGACGAGCATGAGCTGATCGTCGCGCGTCGCGGGGAAGCTCGCCACGACGGGTCCGTTGCGCGCAATGTTGTCGATGTTGGTGATGCCCTGGCCGCCGCGGCCGGTGCGGCGATATTCGTACGCCGACGAAAGCTTGCCATAGCCGTTGGCGCAGACGGTGAGAATGAATTGCTCGCGCGCGCGCAGCTCTTCGTAGCGATGCTGCATCATCTGCGGCTCGCTTTCCTTCTCGGCCTTCCAGGGCGCAAAACGGAGATAATCCTCGCGCTCCTCCTGGTTCGCGCCGGCGCGCTTGAGGGTCGACAGCGACATCACCTCGTCGTCCGTTTTGAGGCGGATGCCGCGCACGCCCGTCGAGGTGCGGCTTTGAAATTCGCGAACGTCGTCGGCGGGGAAGCGGATCGCCTTGCCAAGCCGCGTCGCGAGCAGCACGTCGTGCGCCTCGGTCAGCAGGGCGACGCCGATCAGCCGATCGTCGCTCCCGTCATCGAAGCGCATCGCGATCTTGCCGTTCGACGGCACGTTGGTGAAGGCGTCCATCGAGTTGCGCCGCACCGTGCCGTTGGCGGTGGCGAACATGACGTGGAGGTCGGCCCATTCGGCCTCGTCCTCGGGAAGCGGCAATACGGTCGAGATCGTCTCGCCATTGGCGAGCGGCAGCAGGTTGACCATCGGCCGCCCGCGCGTGGTCGGCCCGCCTTCGGGCAGGCGCCAGACCTTGAGGCGATACACCTTGCCCGCGGTCGAGAAGAACAGCACCGGGGTGTGCGTCGAGGTGACGAACAGCTCGGTGATGATGTCCTCATCCTTGGTCGCCATCCCGGCGCGGCCCTTGCCGCCGCGACGCTGCGCGCGGAAGGTGTCGAGCGGGGTGCGCTTGATATAGCCTTCCATCGTCACGGTGACGACCATGTCCTCGCGCTCGATCAGGTCTTCGTCCTCGATCCCGTCGGCGGCGGCGGCGATTTCGGTCCTGCGCGGGGTGGCGAATTCGTCGCGGATCGCAGTGAGCTCCCCGCGCATGATCTCGTAGAGCTTCGCGCGGTTGGAGAGAATCTCGAGCAATTCGGTGATCGAGTCGGCGAGCCCCTTGAGCTCGTCGCCGATCTCGTCGCGGCCGAGCGCGGTCAGGCGGTGGAGACGCAGATCGAGGATCGCCCGCACCTGAATTTCGCTGAGCCGATAGGTGTCGCCGGTAACCTCGGCCTCGACCGCTTCGACCAGGCGGATATAGGGGGCGATCTCGGCGATCGGCCAGTCGCGCGCGCCGAGCGCCGCCCGCGCCTCAGCCGGCGATGCCGAACCGCGGATGATTCGCACCACCTCGTCGAGATTGGTGACCGCGATGACGAGCCCGAGCAGGATATGGGCGCGCTCGCGAGCCTTGAGCAGCTCGTATTTCGAGCGCCGGGTGATTACCTGTTCGCGGAACTTGACGAACGCCTCGATGATGTCGCGCAGGTTGAGCGTCTCGGGGCGGCCGCCGCGGATCGCGAGCATGTTGGCGGGGAAGCTGCCCTGCGCCGGGGTGTGCCGCCAGAGCTGGTTGAGCACCACCTCGGGCGTCGCATCACGCTTGAGGTCGATGACGATGCGAACGCCCAAGCGGTTCGATTCGTCGCGGATGTCGCTGACGCCTTCGATGCGCTTGTCCTTGGCGGCCTCTGCGATCTTCTCGACCAGCGCGTTCTTGCCCTGTTGGAAGGGAATCTCGGTGAGCACGATCGAGCGCCGGTCGCCGCGGCCCTCCTCGACCTTGTGGCGTGAGCGGACGATGATCGAGCCGCGTCCGGTATGATAGGCCGACCGCGCGCCCGAGCGGCCCAGGATCATCGCCCCGGTGGGGAAATCGGGGCCGGGGACGATGTCGATCAACTCGTCGACGGTGATCGCGCCGTTGTCGATATAGGCGAGGCACGCATCGATGACCTCGCCGAGATTATGGGGCGGAATGTTGGTCGCCATGCCGACCGCAATGCCGCCGGCGCCGTTGACGAGCAGGTTGGGGAACGCCGCGGGGAGCACCTGCGGCTCGGTCTCGCTGGCGTCGTAATTGGGCTGGAAATCGACCGTGTCCTTGTCGAGATCGGTCAGCAGCGCGCCCGCGACCTTGGCGAGCCGCGCCTCGGTGTAGCGCATCGCCGCGGGCGGATCGGGGTCCATCGAGCCGAAATTGCCCTGACCGTCGATCAGCGGCACGCGCATCGACCAGTCCTGCGTCATCCGCGCCAAGGCATCGTAGATCGCGGTGTCGCCGTGCGGGTGATACTTACCGATCACGTCGCCGACGATGCGCGCCGATTTGCGATAGGGGCGGTTGTAGACGAACCCGCTCTCGCTTGCCGAATAGAGGATACGGCGGTGAACCGGCTTCAGCCCATCGCGCACATCCGGGAGCGCGCGCGCCACGATCACGCTCATCGCGTAATCGAGATAGCTCGTCTTCATCTCCTCGACGATGGAGATCGGGGTAATGTCCGAGGGGTCGGCGAGCAGCGTCTCGTCGGTCAAGTTTTGGCGCTTTCGGATGTGTGTTGCGGTTGAGGGGGGGGGTCTAGCCGAGTGCGCGGGTGATGTCACGCACGCGCACGTACGCGTACGCGCGCGAAGACTTCGTCACTCCAGCGAAAGCTGGAGTCTCGTGCCGCGAGAGATGCCAGCTTTCGCTGGCATGACGGCTCTCTCGTCACCCCAGCGAAAGCTGGGATCTTTGGCGATCAGACGATAAGGGCGATCAGACGATAAGATCGAAAAGGTCGCGCCACTCTGGATTGGCCGTTTCGATGAGCGCGATCTTCCATTCCCGCTTCCATGCCTTGAGCGCCTTTTCGCGTGCGATTGCATACTCGACGCTATCGTGCGGCTCGGCGAGAACGGGCGTCTTGAGGCCGTAGCGGCGGCAAAAGGAGGAACCCTTGTCGTCACGATGCTGTTGCACGCGTGCGGCGAGATAGGCGGTGACGCCGACATAGAGCACGCCGCGCGGCTTGTCGGTCATGATGTAGGTCCAACCGCCGGATGCCATCTCGTTAGCGTAGCGCACGCGGCGCGAGATGCCAGCCTTCGCTGGCATGACGCTCTCTTCGTCACCCCAGCGAAAGCTGGGGTCTCTAGCCGCATGAGATGCCAGCTTTCGCTGGCATGACGGTTATGTGGCGTTCGCCGCGCTGAGCACCGCCCTTACCGATGCCGTGGCGATATCCGTGTCGCGTCCCACGCCGAATACCGTCCGCCCGTCGGGGGTGACGCATTCGAGATAGGCCGCCGCCGCCACGTCCGAGCCGTGGCCGATCGCATGCTCATTATAATCGACCACGTCGAGCACCACGCCGCACGCCTCCCGCAAGGCGGCGATCACGCCCGAGATGAGGCCGTTGCCACGGCCGCTGACCGAACGTTGCTCGCCATCGATCGCAATGCGGCCGACGAAGATGCGCTGGCCACTGGGGCCGCTTTCCTCGTAATCGACGAGCGCGAAGCGGTCGGCGTCGCCGGGCAGATAGGTGCGCTTGAAGAGCTGCCAGATGTCGCCGGCGTTCAATTCGCGGCTCGTCTCGTCCGCCAATGCCTGGACGTGGCGGCTGAATGCGGCCTGGAGGCGCTTGGGGAGCTTCAGCCCCTTGTCCTGCTCGATCACCCAGGCGACGCCGCCCTTGCCCGACTGCGAGTTGACGCGGATCACCGCCTCATAGTCGCGGCCGAGATCCTTGGGATCGATCGGGAGGTAGGGGACTTCCCACAGCTCGTCGTTGCGCGCGTCGTGCGCGGCGAAGCCCTTCTTGATCGCGTCCTGATGCGACCCGGAAAAGGCGGTGAAGACGAGGTCGCCGGCATAAGGCGTGCGCGGGTGGACGGGGAGGTTGGTGCAGTAGTTGACCGTGTTCACGACCTCGTCGATGTCCGAGAAATCGAGCCCCGGATGCACGCCCTGGGTGTAGAGGTTGAGCGCGACCGTCACGAGATCGCAGTTGCCGGTGCGCTCGCCGTTGCCGAGCAGGCAACCCTCGACGCGGTCGGCGCCCGCC
>CAMLGC010000075.1 GCA_946479505.1 uncultured Sphingomonadaceae bacterium | reverse complement strand
CGAGGTCGCCATTGGCGGCGTTCGAGAGGCGCGCGATCGCCGCGTCGACTGCGGCCGCGACCCCGGCGAGCGCCCGCTCGACGCATGCCCAGCTCATCACCGCGCAGACCACAGCGGGAACGAGCGCGATGCCCATGCTCTGGGCGTCGATCCGGCCGTGCGAGGTCGCCGCAAGCGCAAGGATGAACACCACCGCCCCCGCCGACAAGGCGAAGACGATCGCGCGGCTCTTCAACGATACCCCCTCGGCCCTGGTGATCGCCGGTCCCCTCCTGCGCGCGCGTCGATTATCGACGCGCGCGCGGATATAGAGCGAGATTGGTTAAGATTTGGATGCGCCCGGCCGCCGATCGCGGCGCAAAACGAGGTAGAGCGCCCCCGCCCCGCCGTGGCGGGGATGCGCGTTGCGGACCGCCGCGATGCTGCCGGCATGGCGAGAGGCGGCGAGCCAATCACCCACCGCCGCGCGAATGGCGCCGCGCCCATGCGGCCGTTCGCTATCGGCGCGCGGCGGCCGCCCGGTCACAAGCAGCAACACGCGATCGCCGCGCGCGATGGCGGCGGCGAGCCGAGCATCGAGCAGGTCATGCGCGGCCTGCAGGCCCAGGCCATGCAGATCGACCATCGAATCGGGTCCGACCAGCCCCCGCGCGAGCCGCTTGTCCCAGCCCGCATCAAGCGTATTGCCGAGGCCGGCCTGTACCGGCCGGGCGGGCGCTGCCGCCGGCGGAGACACGTGCGGCACCGGTTTCCTGGATGTCGGTGCGCCTCGCGTGGACGCCTCGACCAACGAGGGCGCAGGTGTGGCGTGGAGCGGCCGCACATTCGCCATCACGCGCGCCCACAGCGCGCGCTCCTCAGCGTCGAGCCGGCGCTCCAAGCCGTCCCTCCGCCGCCAGCCGGGCGATCGTACCGCGCGGCACCAGCACGAAGGCGGTGCCGTGGGCGGACATGCCGCCGGCGATCGCCCGCGCCTGCTCGCCGCCGCCCCAGAAGGTGTCGAAGCGGTTGGCGCCCTTGATCGCGCCGCCCGTATCCTGCGCGATCCAGATCCCGTTCGCGTCCGAACGGTCCATCGAAAGGAAGACGGGCGCGCCCATCGGCACGAACTTGGGATCGACCGCCACGCTCGCCCCGCCCGTCACCGGCAGCCCCAACGCGCCCTCGGGCGGCGCTTGCAGCTCACGGAAGAAGACGAAGCTCTCGTTCTCGCGCATGATCGCGCGGCCCTCATCGGGGTGCGCGCGCAGCCACGTCATGATCCCCTGCATCGAGGCCTCGCCGGGGCCGAGCAGCCCGCGATCCATCATCAGCTTGCCGATGCCGGTATAATCGAGCCCGTTCTGGTCGGCATAGCCGAGCCGCATCATCGATCCGTCAGGCAGCCTGAGATTGCCCGAGCCCTGAATCTGGAGGAAGAACACCTCGACCGGGTCGGCGCCCCAGGCGATCACCGGCGCCGTGCCCGAAAGCGCACCCTGCTCGATCGCGGTGCGGTCGTAATAGGGAACGAGGTCCTCCCCCTCGACGCGCCCGCGGATGCGCTTGCCTTTCAGGCTGTCCGTAAAGCGCCCGAGATCGACGTCGATCAGGTTGCGCGGCCGGCCGTAGATCGGCACTTCGTAGCCCCGACGCCGCTGGCGCGAACCGCGGATTTCGGGAATGTAATAGCCCGTGGCGAAGGCGCGGCCATCACCCACCTGCACCGGATCGAACCAGCGCGCGAAGAAGTCGTCCGCGTCCCCCGCTGAAGCGGAGCGCGCGGCGTCGCACGCGGGCTGCCAGTCGGCCGCGCGGGTGAGCCCGCTCGCATCGGTGCGACGAACGAGCGACGGGCAGGAGATACGGAACGCCTCGAGCGCACGCGCCGCCTGGTCGCTATCGATCGGCAGCACCGTGGCAGCAGGCCCGGCGACCAGCCCCGCCATCAGCGCGGTGTCGGCACTCGCGACCGGGGGCGCGGGCATCGGCGTCATCGGGGTGGAGGGTGTCGGTTGACGGACGGGAAGATGGTAATCGAGCCGCGGCGGCGTGCCCGTATTCGATGGCGCCACGCCCGGCGGCACGATTCCGCCCGAGCACGCTCCTACAAGCGCTGCCAACGCCAGTCCCCCCCAACCGCGTTTCACATCAGACCTCGTCGGTGTCGGAAAGCTTCCAGTTCGGATCGTCGCTCTTGATCGTGCGCGCAAAGGTCCAGGCGTCGTGCGTCTCGACCGCGTCGGTCAGCGAGCCGGCGACGACATTGCCGTCGGGATCGCGCGTCACCGCAGCGATGTCGGCATCGAAACGAACGGTGATCTGCGCGTGCTTGCCGTGAATGGAAGCGCTCGTGATGACCGCGCGTTCGATCGAGACGAGGCGATTGGCGAGCGTGTGCCCCGCCGCCTCGCGCGCCTCGATGGCCTCGCCGAAAGCATGCGCGACATCCTGCTCGACGAGCCAGCCGAGCGCATCGCGGTCGCCCTTCCAGAAAGCCTCCAGAATCATTCGATAGGCCGATTGCGCGCCTTCGAGAAACTGCGTCACATCGAATCCCGGCTCGGCATTGACGATCGCCCGTAGCCCGCCTTCCGCGGCGGGCTCGATCGTCCGGCCCGAAACTTCGCGCGTTTCCGCCGGTGCCTCGATCGTGCGCGGCATCACCGGCTGCGGCACGCGCTCCTCGGCGGCGCGCGGCAAAGGCTGCTCGTGCCCGGTGCGCTTGCCGAGCACCATGTAGAGGCGCAGCGCCAGAAAGGCGGCCACCATCGCAAGAAGAACTACGTAAAACACTCTGCCTCCGGCATCTCGACCTCCCTTACATAGGCGCAAGCGACGGCCGGTTCAAATACGCTTGCGGCCCGGCAGCGTTGAACTGCGCGTGCCGTGCTGCTAGGCGCGCACGCGACGGTTTTCGCTGCGGTTCGTCCGCAGCCAACGCTCCACGCAAAGGAAAGTATCACGATGGCCGAACTGGACATGGGCGCCGCGACCGACGGGCAGCAGGGCAATGGTGCCGACACCGCCCCCGCGGCCGGCATGATCTCGCAATATGTCAAGGATTTGTCGTTCGAAAACCCCAATGCACCGGGCATTTTCCAGCGGCCGGCAACTGCGCAACCGCAGATCGACGTCCAGTTCAACATCGGCTCCAACCAGGTCGGCGACGACGTGCATGAAGTGCTGCTCAAGCTCGAGGTCCGCGCCGAAGCCGACGGCACCGTCGCCTTTGTGGTCGATCTGACCTATGCGGGCCTGTTCGCGCTCCGTAACATTCCGCTGGAGCATGTTCAGCCCTTCCTCCTTGGCGAGGCGCCGCGGCTGCTCTTCCCGTTCGCACGGCGCGTGCTCGCGGACTCGGTGCGCGACGGCGGCTTCCAGCCGCTGCTGCTCGATCCGATCGATTTCAACGCGCTCTTCCTTCAGCAGTCGGAAGCCCGTCAGCAGGGCGAGGGCGCCGGCTCCATTCCGGGCGGGGAAACCGGCCAGGCCTGACGCGGGCCGCGGGCTCGGGCGGGGGGGGCATCGGCATGAACCTCTGGCGGTCGCTGGGATCGGTCGGCGGGCTCACGCTCGCCAGCCGTGTCCTCGCGCTCGGCCGCGATACGCTCCAGGCGGCCTATGTCGGCGCGGGCTTCGCGTCGGACGCTTTCTTTGTCGCCTTTCGCCTGCCCAACATGTTCCGTGCGCTGTTCGCCGAAGGCGCGTTCTCGGCGGCGTTCATTCCAATGTTCAACCGCAAGGTGAGCGAGGCCGACGACGTCGGCGCGGGGTTGCGCTTCGCAGAGCAAGCGCTCTCCATGCTCTTCCCGGTGCTCGTGCTGTTCACCGCGCTGATGCTCACGGCGGCCTGGCCGGTCACGCTCGCGCTGTCGGGCGGGTTCGCCGAACAGGATCCTACGCCTGCGCAGCTCGCCTTCGCGGTGGCGCTCTCGCGCTTCACGATCCCCTATCTGATGCTGATCTCGCTTGCCTCGTTATTGGGCGGCATCCTCAATTCGCTCGACAAGTTCTGGGTCAACGCCGCCGCGCCGATCCTGCTCAACGTCGCGATGATCGGCGCCCTGCTCTTTTTCCACGGCGACAGCCCCTATGAGACCGCGCAGGCGCAGGCGATCTCGGTGTCGGTCGGCGGCGTGCTCCAGCTCGGCTGGCTGATGCTCGCGTGCCGCCAGGCCGGCGTCAGCCTGCGCCTGAAGCGCCCGCGGCTCAGCCCGGAAATCCGGCACCTGATGAAGCTCATCCTGCCGGCCGCGGCGGGCGCCGGTGCGGCGCAGATCAACCTCGCCATCTCGACCGCGCTCGCCGGCGGGCTGCTCGACGAGGGCTCGATCTCGGCGCTCTATTATGCCGATCGCCTCAACCAGCTTCCGCTGGGCATGATCGGAATCGGGCTCGGCACGATCCTGCTCCCCACCGTCTCGCGGCTGCTCAGCTCGGGCAAGGATGCCGAAGCGATGGCGACGCAGAACCGCGGGATCGAGCTCGCGCTCTTCCTCACATTGCCCGCGACGATTGCGTTCATCACCGCGGCCGAGCCGATCGTGCGCGGCCTGTTCGAGCGCGGCCATTTCGATAGCGTCGACACCGTCCGCACGAGCTGGGCGCTCGCCGCCTTCTCGCTGGGCCTGCCCTCCTACGTCCTCGTCAAGGTGCTCACGCCCGGCTATTATGCTCGCGCCGACACGAAGACGCCGGTGCGCTACGCGATGATCTCGGTGGCCGTGAACATCGTCGGGAACCTCATCCTCATCCCCACGGTCGGAATGATCGGGCCGCCGCTCGCGACCGCGCTCGCCTCGACGCTCAATGTCATCATGCTCTATTGGACGCTCAATCGGCGCGGCGATTTCACCGCCGATGCGCAGCTTCGCCGCAGACTGCCTCGGCTCGCATTGGCGGCAGTGCTGATGGGGGTGCCGCTCTGGTTGGGCCGCGGCCTCATCGCGCCGTACACGCACGGCAGCCTGCTCGTGACGCTGCCGGCACTCGCGCTCTTCGTCGCCGCCGGCATTGCGATCTATGCGCTCGCGTGCTTCGTCACCGGCGCATTCCGTCTCGCGGACGTGAAGGCGCTGCTCGCCCGCCGCGCCGCCGCCTGATTCCAAAAGGATTCCACATGCGTATCGTCTCCGGCATCCAGACCACCGGCAATCTCCATCTCGGCAACTATCTGGGGGCGATCCGGCAGTGGGTGCGGATGCAGGATGCGCTGAAGCCCGATGACGATTGCCTGTTTTTTCTCGCCGATCTCCACGCGCTCACCGTCGCGATCGATCCCAAGGTGCTGGCGGACACCACGATCGAGATGACCGCGACGCTGCTCGCCGCGGGTATCGATCCCGCGCGCTCGATGCTGTTCAACCAGGCGCGCGTCTCCGCGCATGCCGAATTGTCCTGGATTCTCGAAGGCACCGCGCGCGTCGGCTGGCTCAACCGGATGACGCAGTGGAAGGACAAGGCCGGCAAGAACCGCGAAGGCCAATCGGTCGGGCTGTTCACCTATCCGGTGCTGATGGCCGCCGACGTGCTCGTTTACAAGGCAACGCACGTCCCCGTCGGCGAGGACCAGAAGCAGCACCTCGAGCTCGCGCGCGACCTCGCGGCCAAGTTCAACACCGATTTCAACATTGACCTCTTCCCGCTTCCCGAGCCGCTCATCAGCGAAGCGGCGCCGCGGATCATGTCCCTGCGCGACGGCAGCGCGAAAATGTCCAAATCCGATCCCTCGGATATGTCGCGGATCAACCTGATCGACGACGATGACACGATCGCGCAGAAGTTCCGCAAGGCACGCACCGATCCGGAGCCGCTTCCGGACAATATGGAGGCGCTGGAGGGCCGCGCCGAGGCCGCGAACCTCGTTACCATCTACGCCGCGCTCGCCGACCGGACGCCGCAATCGGTGGTCGAGGAGTTCGCCGGACGGGGCTTCGGCACATTCAAGCCCGCGCTCGCCGATCTCGCGGTCGCGGCGCTCGGGCCGATCCGTGATCGGCTGGGGCGCCTCCTCGACGATCGCGCGGAGGTCGGTCGCGCCCTCGCCGGCGGCGCCGAACGCGCCGCCGCGCTCGCCGCCCCGACTCTCACCGAGGCCCAACGCGCGGTCGGGCTCCAAGTATAACGACGAAGCGTGCGATTGACGCGTTCAAGCGCTATTCATAGGATAGCCGCTATCATCGCATGCAACTGATACCTCTCAATTCCACGCCGGAAGGTCCGTATTTCCATGAAGAAATCCCTGATCCTTGCCGCCGGCGCCGCGCTGCTGGCGCTGTCGGGATGTGCCACCCCGTTCAACGCGCGCGTGTCGCGCTTCTCGCAGCTTGCCGTCCCCGCCGGACAGAGCTTCGTCATCCAGACGCGCGATCCGCGTCTTCAAGGCGGCCTCGAATTCAGCCAATATGCCCGTCTCGTCTCCGCCAACCTGGTCCGCGAGGGCTATCGTCCCGCAGGCGACCCGGCGACCGCCGATCTCGTCGTCAACATGGGTTATCATGTCGATACCGGCCGCGAAAAGGTCGTGAGCGATCCGCTCGGCGGCTCCTATGGCTATGGATGGCCATGGGGCTATCGTCGCCATTTCTTCTATGGCTTTTACGACCCGTTCTTCGACGAGAACGACGTGTCGAGCTACACCGTTTATACCAGCGAGCTCGACCTCGACATCGAGCGCGCCGCAACCGGCGAGCGCGTCTTCGAAGGCACCGCCAGGGCGCAGTCGCGCACCGATCGTCTCCAGCGGCTCGTGCCCGATCTAATTGAGGCGATGTTCACCGGTTTCCCGGGCAATTCGGGCGAAACGGTCAAGATCACGGTCGCGCCCGAACGGGGCTGACCCTTTTTCCGTCATGCTGGCGCACGTCGGCATGACGGGTTGAATCGTATTCTCAGCCTTCGAGCTGGCGCATCAATAGCCGCACGGCGCCGTCGACCTCGCGATCCGAATCGCGCAATTCCTCGATCCGCCGCACGGCGTGGATCACCGTCGAATGATCGCGCCCGCCGAACTTGCGCCCGATTTCGGGGAGCGAGCGCGTGGTCAGCCGCTTGGCGAGATACATGGCGATCTGCCGCGGCCGCGCCACCACGCGCGCGCGCCGTGCAGAGACCAATTCGAGCGGCTTCAGTTCGAAATGCGTCGACACCGCCCGCTGGATCTCGTCGATCGTGATCCGCCGCTGGCTCCCGCGCAGCACGTCGCCGAGCGTCGCGACCGCGAATTCGACGTGGATCGTGTCGCCGGTGAGCTGGGCATAGGCGACGACCCGATTGAGCGCGCCTTCGAGCTCGCGGATATTGGTGGTGATCCGGCTCGCAAGCAGATCGAGCACGTCTTCCGGCACGCCGAGCTCGGGCAGCTCGGCGCAGCGTCGAGCGAGGATCGCGCGGCGCAGCCCCGGCTCGGGCGGCTTGATGTCGGCGACGAGCCCGCCCGCCAGCCGCGACAGGATCCGCGGTTCGACGCCGTCGAGCGCCTGGGGGCACCGATCGGCGGTAATCACGATGCGTTTGCCCGCGGTCATGATCTCGTTGATCGTGTGGAAGAATTCCTCCTGCGTCGAATCCTTGCCGGCGATGAACTGGAGATCGTCGATCAGCAGCAGGTCGGCGGCGCGCAGCCGCGCCTTGAACGCGAACGTGTCCTTCGCGCGCAGCGCCTGCACGAATTCGAACATGAAACGCTCGGCCGACATGCAGATCACCGCCGCGTCGGGCACCGCCGCCCGATAGGCGTGGCCGATCGCGTGCATCAGGTGCGTTTTGCCCTGGCCGGTGCCGCTGTGGAGGAAGAGCGGGCTGAAGCGCGGCGCGCCGGGCTCGGCAAGCGCCCTGGCCGCATTGAACGCCACCCGGTTCGAGCCGTCGACGACGAAGCGTTCGAAGGTGAGGCGCGGATCGAGCGCAGGCGCCGCCGCCGGGGCGACCTTCGGCTTGGCGCTCACTGCCGCCGCCGGCTCCGCTGCGATCACCTTGGGCTGCGGCGTCTGGCGCAGCGTCTCGATCGATACCTGCCGTACGCCCGGCAGCAGCGCCCGGAATTCCTGGAACAGCCGCTCCGAATAGTGGCTGCGCACCCAGTTGGTCATGAATGCAGAAGGCAGGCCGAGCCGGACGACGTCGGTCTCGCCGCTCGCGACCAACGCCATCGGCTTGAGCCACTGATCGAACAATCGCACACCCGCCGATTCGCGGAGATGGCCGCGGACGGTTTGCCACGCCTTGGCGATCTCGTCCGGCCTTTCCCCCGCTCGCTCGATCACGTGGCACCCTCTCGCTCAGTTCCGCGCCACGCCCCCGTAACGCACCTCGACTGGACACAGCCGCCCCGCAGCCGGAATCGCCCTCCGACTGACCCGCGACGCTGTGTCTTGATCTGCGGCAATGGTCGGCGCCGCAGGATTTGATGTGTAGAAACACCGACGCGAGTCGATCAAGAGCCGCGGCTGTCCGATTTCCGAAATAATCTGGATTGACTCGCCACCAGCCCCGCAAACTCGTTAAAAAAATCACAACCCATTGAATTTGCAGTTAATTTAACCGAACTGCCGCGGCCTGCCGGGTGCGAATCGCGGTTAAAGCTGGCTTTGCTCGTTACGCTTCCGAATTCGATCTTCGCACACGTCAAAAAACCCGCCGGCGTCCACGCCGACGGGTCGTTCGAAGCGTCGCCGCTGTCGCGCGTCAGGCGAGCGCGGACAGCCGCTTGGTGAGGCGCGAGAACTTGCGCGCTGCGGTGTTCTTGTGGAGTACGCCCTTGGCGACACCGCGCGCGAGCTCGGGCTGGACCTGCGCGAGCGCCGAGGTCGCCGCATCCTTGTCGCCCGCCGCAAGCGCCGTCTCAGCCTTCTTCACGAAGGTCCGGATGCGGCCCACACGGTCGCCGTTGATGACCGCGCGACGGTTGTTCCGCCGGATACGCTTCTTCGCCTGTGGCGTGTTCGCCATGCCTGTCCTCGAATATGCTCAATGAAAAAGGGCGCTGGGAACCGGTCCCGCCGCCCTCGGAAGGCTGGCCCCTTACCGATTTGGGGCTGTGCGGTCAAGCCGCGCGCGCGCTCGTCTCACGTTCCGAACAGTGCATCGGCCTCGCTTCGGGTCGGCACCGATCGCAGCACGAAGCTCGAGTTGATCGTGAGCACGCCGGGCAACCGTCCGAGATGCTCGCGATGGAGCCGCTCGTAATCGTCGAGGTCGCGACAGAGAATTTTGAGCCGGTAATCCTGTCCGCCCGAGACGAGCGCGCATTCGACGATCCCGTCGATTGCTGCGACCGCCGTCTCGAACCGCTCGAGGTCCTCCTCGATCTGCGTGCCGAGCGTGATATCGACGAGCGCGGTGACCGCGAAGCCCAGCCGGCGTGCGCCCAGCCGCGCACCATAGCCCTCGATCAGACCTGCCGATTCGAGCGCCTGGATGCGCCGCGTCGCCGCCGATTGCGAGAGCCCCACCTCGCTTGCCACCGCGCTCACCGACATTCGCGCATCCGACGCCAGTCGGTTCAGAATTGCGCGATCGATCCGATCTGTTTGCATTGTTTACCTGAACACCGCGTCGATAGCGCATGGACGATGCGCGTCTTAGCCCTCTTCGCGCCAACTTTGCAAACATTCGCCACCCCATTGCGCGTATAAGCCGCCGCATACAATTCCAGGAGAGACGGCAATGCGCATCGGCGTTCCCAAGGAAATCAAGAACCACGAATATCGTGTCGGCCTCACCCCGCCGTCGGTCGCCGAGCTGGTTGCGGCAGGCCACGATGTCGTCGTCGAGACTCAGGCCGGCTGCGGGATCGATTTCGACGATCAGGACTATGTCGATGTCGGCGCGACCATCCTGCCCGACGCCAAGTCCGTCTTCGCCGCCGCCGACATGATCGTGAAGGTGAAGGAGCCGCAGGCGAGCGAGATCGCGCTGCTCGAGCCGCGGCACCTGCTCTTCACCTACCTCCACCTCGCCGCCGACAGGCCCCAGACCGAAGGTCTCCTCAAGTCGGGCGCGACCTGTATCGCCTATGAGACGGTGACGAGCCCCCGCGGCGGCCTCCCGCTCTTGAAGCCCATGTCCGAGGTTGCCGGCCGTATGTCGGCCCAGGTCGGCGCGCATTATCTCGAGAAGGAACAGGGCGGCCGCGGCGTGCTGCTCGGCGGCGTGCCGGGCGTGGCCCCTGCCCGCGTCGCGATCCTCGGCGGCGGCATCGCCGGCGTCAACGCCGCGCAGATGGCGGTCGGCATGCGCGCCGACGTCACCATCTACGACATCAACAGTGACCGCCTCGCCGAACTCGACATGTTCTTCTCGAGCCAGATCAAGACCGCCTATGCCAGCAAGGCCGCGATCGCCGCGGCGGTCGAGAAGGCGCACCTGGTGATCGGCGCCGTCCTCGTCCCCGGCGCCGCCGCGCCCAAGCTCGTCACGCGCGAGATGCTCAAGACGATGAAGCGGGGCTCGGTCCTCGTCGACATCGCGATCGACCAGGGCGGGTGTTTCGAGACCAGCCACGCCACCACCCATGACGACCCCGTCTACGAGATCGACGGCGTCACGCATTATTGCGTCGCCAACATGCCCGGCGCGGTCGCGCGCACCTCGGCCTTCGCGCTCAACAACGCGACGCTGCCGTTCGTGCTCAAGCTCGCCAACCAGGGCGCCGAGGCCGCGATGAAGGCCGACCCGCACCTTGCCAACGGCCTCAACGTCTCGAACGGCAAAATCCGCCACGCCGCGGTCGCCGAGGCGTTCGACATGGCCTACGAGCCTTGGTCCGGAACGAATTGAGAACAAAAAGGTTGGTCATCGCGAACCTGAAGGAGGCATTCGCGATGACCGACCATTCACATCCCAAATCGGAACCCTTCTCCAACGCCGAGAAGGACCCCAACGACTGGACCACCGGCGATGAGCCGATGACCGGCGCCCAGGCGAGCTACTTGAAGACGCTCTCCGAAGAGGCGCACGAAGAGTTCGACGAAGCCCTCACCAAGGCCGAAGCTTCCAAGCGCATCGATGCCCTCCAGGCAAAAACCGGCCGCGGCGAATCGGGATGACGTTCTTTTTGCCTCGTGGAGAGGCTGGATGAACCCGGCGAGAGCGTGAAGAGAGTCACCGTCCGAGCGAGACGCAGCCTCGAGCGATGGCGATCCAGTCGCGCTTCCGGTCCACGTCGCGGCAACGACCTCTGACAAGATCGACCGCTTGGCTGGGGCGGCAGGATTCGAACCTGCGAATGGCGGCACCAAAAGCCGCTGCCTTACCACTTGGCGACGCCCCAGCAGGCTCGGCTGCCCTTACGCAGCTTGGACGGCGCTGAAAAGGGTTTCGGTGCCGCCCTTTGGTCTATTGTCGATCAGTCGAGCCGCTGCAGCCATCCGTGCCGGTCCTCCGCGGTGCCGGTCTGGATACCGATCAGTGCGTCGCGCAAACGCTGCGTCGTCTGGCCGGGGCCGCCGCTGCCGATCGTGAACGCGCCCTCGCGCGACAGCATCTTGCCGATCGGCGTCACCACCGCCGCGGTGCCGCAGGCGAACGCCTCGCGCAGGCGGCCGCTTTCGGCATCGGCGCGGCATTGGTCGATCGCATACGGCTCCTCGCGCACGCTCAGCCCCAGATCGTGCGCGATCCGGAGGATCGAATCGCGCGTGATGCCGGGCAGGATCGTGCCGGTGAGCGGCGGGGTTGCGAGACTGCCGTCGTCGAACACGAAAAAGATGTTCATACCGCCCAGTTCCTCGATCCAGCGGCGCTCGACGGCGTCGAGAAACAACACCTGATCGCATCCCTGGCGGATTGCTTCGGCCTGCGCGACGAGGCTCGCGGCGTAGTTGCCGCCACACTTGGCCGCGCCCGTACCACCCGGCGCGGCGCGCGTGTAGTTTTCGGAAATCCACAGCGACACCGCGGGCGCACCGCCCTTGAAATAGGCGCCGACCGACGAGGCGATCACTGCGAACAGATAGTCGGTCGCCGGTTTGACGCCGAGGAATACCTCGCTCGCGAACATGAACGGGCGCAGATAGAGCGCGCCGCCGTCGAGCGTCGGGATCCAGTCCTTCTCGGTGCGCACGAGTTGGCGGATCGAATCGAGAAACAGCGCCTCGGGCAATTCCGCCATCGCCATTCGTCGCGCCGAATCGCGAAACCGCGCTGCGTTGCGCTCGGGCCGGAACAGCGCCGTGCCGCCGTCGGCGAGGCGATAGGCCTTGAGCCCCTCGAAAATTTCCTGCGCATAATGCAGCACCGAGGTCGCCGTATCGAGC
>CAMLGC010000074.1 GCA_946479505.1 uncultured Sphingomonadaceae bacterium | reverse complement strand
AACCTAGGACCCGCTGATTAAGAGTCAGCTGCTCTACCAACTGAGCTATGCGTCCATGCCCCGGATGGCGCTTCTTAAAAAGGGCCCGCCGCGATCGGAAGCGGCGCGTTAGCATCGGTCTTCGGCGATTGCAAACCCCCGCCGCACAGATTTTTCAGAAGCGCGGAGACTTCCGGTTGCTGCGATCGATCGACATCAGGATGCCGAGGCAAAGCAGCACCGTCATCTGCGCCGATCCGCCATAGCTGAACAGCGGAAGCGGAATGCCGACCACCGGCGCGAGGCCCATCACCATCGACAGGTTGATCGCGACATAGAAGAAGATCGTCGAGGCGAGCCCGGCGGCGGTGAGCTGCGAAAAGCGGGTGCGCGCACGCAGCGCGACATTGATCCCCCAGCCGATCAGCAGGAAGAAGGCGAGGATCAGCAGGCAGCCGCCGACCAGCCCCCATTCCTCCGCCATGGTGGCAAAAGCGAAGTCGGTCTGGCCCTCGGGCAGGTAATCGAGGTGGCTCTGCGTGCCGTTGAGCCAGCCCTTGCCGAGGATGCCGCCCGACCCGATCGCGATCTTGGATTGGCTGATATGATAGCCCGCGCCCAGCGGATCGCTTTCTGGATCGAGAAAGATCAGCACACGGTCTCGCTGGTAATCGTGGAGCGCAAAATTCACCGCGAGCGGCGCAGCGATCGCGAGCGCGAGCGCGCCGCCGATGAAGAGCCGGAGCGGCACCCCGGCGAGGAACATCACGGTTGCGCCGCTCGCGCAGATCATCAGCCCCGTGCCGAGATCGGGCTGGAGCATGACCAGCGCCGCGGGCACGCCGATGAAGACCGCGGCGGGGATGAGCGACGTGTATTTGCGCGTTTCGTTGGGCGGCAGCATATCGTAGAATTTGGCCAGCGCGAGCACGATGCACGGCTTCATCAGCTCGGACGGCTGGAGCCGCACCGGGCCGAGATCGAGCCAGCGCTGGCTGCCGCCGCTCACCGCGCCGAGCAGTTCGACGAGGATCAGGAGCACGACGAGGCCCGCATAAGCGGGCAGTGCCCAGAAACTCCACACGCGCTCGGGGATGCGCGACATGATGATCGCGCCGATCAGGAAAACGATCAGCCGCACGCCTTGCGGGATCACCCAGGGGCGAACGCTGCCGCCCGCGGCCGAATAGAGCATCATCAGCCCGAACCCGCCGATCGCGAGCGTGAGCAGGATCACCTTCCAGGGTAGCTGTGCAAGCGGCTCCGGAACGATGTCGAGCGGCCTCATTGCGCGTCTCCCCCGCCGCCCGTCTCGGGCGAGCCGATTTCGGCGGGGGAGGCGCCGGCCGCATGCGTGTTGGCGACCGCCTCCGCGGTGGCCTGCGCCTGCGCGGCGGCCTTCTCGACCGCGTCGGAGGTCGTTGCGGCGCCGGCATCGAGCTCGGTGCCCGCCGGGATGAGGTCCGAATGCGCGGCGCGATAGGCGATCTCCTGCGCGGCCATGCGGGTCGTGATGTCGCCGCCCCAGGTCTTCTCGGCCTCCTCGAGCGCCTTCATCGCGCGCTCGCGATCGAATAGATAGGTCATGATATCGCGCGCGGTGGCGGGCGTATCGAGATTGTGGATGAGGTGTCCGTTGTGCTCGAGCACCAGGGCGACCGCATAGCGCGGATTGTCCGATGGCGCGAAGCTGATGAAGAGCGCATGGTCGCGCAGCTTGAAGGGGAGCTGTCCGTTGCCGAGCACGCCTGTGCGCCGCTCGGCCATGGTGATGCGGCGGACCTGCGCGGTGCCGGTCTTGGCCGATATGGTGATGTCGGGATGATCCGGGAGATAGAGCCGCGATGCGCCTGCCGTGCCACCGTCGTTGACCGCGGCATACATCGCATCGCGCACGATCGCGAGGAATTCGGGGTTCATATCCAGCTCGGGGGCGACGCCGTGGTTGTGACCATGGAGCAGGCGCGGGACGACCTCGCGTCCCGATCCGAGCCGTGCCGCCATGACGGCGAGCTGAAGCGGGTTCACGAGCACATAGCCCTGGCCGATCGATGCGTTCAGCGAGTCGGCGACCGTCCAGTCGGTGTGATATTTGCCCTTTTTCCACGCGCTGTCGGGCACGGTGCCGTAGCGCTGGGTGGGGAAGGGGATGTCGAATTCCTGGCCCAACCCAAGTGCGCGGGCGGTCGGCGCGATGCGGTCGTACCCGACATCGCGGACCATCTGATAGAAATAGATGTCGCAGCTCTGCGCAACCGCCCGCCGCATGTCGATATGGCCATGCCCGCCGCGCCGCCAGCAATGGAACACGCCGGTCCCCACCCGCATTGCCCCGCCGCAGAACACCGTCTGCTCGGGCTTGACCCCGGCGCGTAACAGCGCGAGGCTGTTCATCGGCTTGACCGTCGAGCCCGGCGGATAGAGCCCCTGGAGCACCTTGTTCATCAGCGGAACATGGTCGTTTTCCGACAGCATGTTCCATTCGAGGTGGCTGATCCCGTCCGAAAAGGCGTTGGGGTCATAGGACGGCATCGAGCACATCGCGAGCACGTCGCCGGTGAGGCAATCGAGCACCACCGCCGAACCCGAATTGGTACCGAGCCGCCGCGCCGCATATTCCTGCAAGCCGGCGTCGATCGTCAGCCGCACCGTCTCGCCGGGCGTGTCGGGCTTGGTCGCGAGCGCGCGGACGAGCTTGCCGCGCGCCGTCACCTCCTCACGCTTGGCGCCGGGCTCCCCGCGCAGTCGCGAATTGAGCGTGCGTTCCAGCCCGTCCTTGCCGATCTTGAACCCGGGCGTGACGAGCAGCGGGTCCTTGGTCTTCTGATACTGCTCGGCCGAGGCGGCGCCGACATAGCCGGTCAGGTGCCCGACCGCCGCGCCTGCGGGATAGTGGCGGGCATAGCCCTGCGTGCGCGCGACGCCCGGAAGCTCGGGCATCCGCACGCTGACCGCAGCATAGCGCTCCCACGGCAGATTTTCGGCCACCTGGACCGGCTGGAAGCCGGCGGCATGTTTCAGATCGGCGCGGATCCGCTCCATGTCGTCGGGGGCGAGCGCGAGCAGATCCTGGAGCAGCGCCAGCGTGCGATCCTTATCCTCGAGCCGGTCCGGGATGATGTCGACGCGAAAATCGGTGCGATTGTCGGCGATCGGGTGTCCGTATCGGTCGATGATCCAGCCGCGGCGAGGCGGGACCAGCGTCATGTTGATGCGGTTGCTCTCGGACAGGAGCTGATAATGCTCGTTCTCGGCGATCGCGAGCCAGCCCATCCGGCCCGCGAGCACGATGCCCAAGGTCGCCTGCGCGCCGCCGAGCACCATCGCGCGGCGGCTGAAGCTGAAGGTCTGCTGCGCCTGGGAGACGGTGCGCGCCGGCTTGCTCATGTGCGCAGACGAACGCGATCGAGTCGGCCGACGAGCCGCGCGATCAGCGGATAGACGAGGATGGAGACCAAAATCTGCAACGCCATGATCGTATCGACATGTGCATCGATTGGCGAGGCCAGCGCGCGCCCGGCGACGAGCGCGAAGGCGATGCCCCCCGCCGCGATCAGCCAATCCTGCCAGAAATCGCGGAAGACGAGGCGGATTTCGATCAGTTCGATCACAAAGAAGCACATCGTCCAGAGCAGCATCGCGCTGCCGAGCGGCTGCCCGCTCAACAGGTCGTCGAACAGCCCGAGCAGCACCGGCACCCAGATCTTGAGGGTGTCGGGCCGCAGCAATCGCCAGGCGAGCAGCACGAGCAGGCCGAAGGGCGGCAGCAGCCCGGCGGGGAAGATCACGGGGATGATCGTCATCAGCGACCCGGCCATCACCGAGGCGACCGGGATCAGCCAGCTCCGTAACGGTGTGCGCTCGGTTTCGACCCCCATCGGCACGATCCCACTCATGGCGCGGGTTCCGGTGCAGGCGCCGAAGCCTGGGTAGGTGTCGCGCCCGCGGCTGGCGGGGGCGGCGGTGGCAGCGGGAAGAAGGCGCGCTGGACGATCGCGACGTCGAGCGTCCCCGGCCGCGCGAACGGCCGCGCCACCGCCGAATCGCGCCCGCTCTTGATGACGCGCGCGACGGGAATATCGGGCGGGTAGATGCCGCCGGTGCCCGAGGACATCAGCACGTCGCCGGGCTTGGGCACCGGATCGCCGATGCTGACAGGCTTGATCTCGACCATCCCGTCGCCGCGCCCGGTCGCGATCGCGGGCAGGCCGTCGCGGGTGCGGCGGACGGGGACGACGCTGTCCGGATCGGTGAGCAGCAGCACGCGCGCGACATCGGGCCCGGCCTCGAGCACGCGGCCGATCAGCCCCTCTGGTCCACGCACCGGCTGGCCCTCGCGCACGCCCTGATCGCGCCCGGCGTTGAGCAGCCCGAAACGGCGCGTGCTTGATGCCGAGGAACTGACGATCCGCGCGACCGCAACCGTGTCGCTGGTCCGCTCGCGCACGCCGAGCAGCGCTTTGAGCCGATGGTTGTCATTGACGAGCGTCCGCGCGCGCATCAGCAGCTCGCGATTGGTCTCGATCTGCTGCTTGAGTCGGCGATTCTCGCTGACGGTGCCGAAATGGTCACCGATCGCTTGCGGAATAGCGGTCACCCCGCGCGTTACCGAGGCCATTGCGGTCGAGACGGGAGCGGTCCCTTCGGCGATCCCCATGCGCAACGCCGCAAAGCCCGTCGGATCGACCGCGGAAAGGATAAGCAGAATCGCGCCGACGAGCGCGCCCGCCGCGGCGATCACATAGCCGATGAAAAGCCCGTATTGCGCCCGCCGCGAAAATCCCGGGCGCCGGTTCCGTGGCGGCGCCATGCCCCGTACCCCCCGTACCGCTTCGGATCGATATCGATCAGGCGTTCAACAATACGCCGCGATAGATCGGGTCTTCAAGCGCGCGTCCGGTTCCCAAAGCGACACAGGTGAGCGGCTCCTCGGCAACGGTGACGGGAAGTCCCGTCTCGTCGCGCAGCACCTCGTCGATGCCGTGAAGCAACGCGCCGCCGCCGGTGAGCACAATCCCCTGATCGACGATGTCGGCGGCGAGCTCGGGCGCGGTGTTCTCGAGGGCGATGCGCACGCCCTCGACGATCGTGCCGACGGGCTCGGAGAGCGCCTCGGCGATCTGGCCCTGGTTGATCTGGATTTCCTTGGGCACGCCGTTGACGAGGTCGCGGCCCTTGATGTGGATCGTCTGGCCAATGCCGTCGTCGGGCGCCTTGGCGACACCGACCTCCTGCTTGATCCGCTCGGCGGTCGCCTCGCCGATCAGGAGGTTGTGGTTGCGGCGGACGTAGGAGACGATCGCCTCGTCCATCTTGTCGCCGCCGACGCGCACGCTGGTCGTGTAGGCGAGACCGCGCAAGGACAGCACCGCGACCTCGGTCGTGCCGCCGCCGATATCGACCACCATACTGCCGATCGGCTCGGTGACGGGCATGTCGGCGCCGATCGCAGCCGCCATCGGCTCTTCGATCAGGAACACCTGGCTCGCGCCTGCATTCTGGGCGGCGTCACGGATCGCGCGGCGCTCGACCGAGGTCGAGCCCGAGGGCACGCAGATCACGATCTGCGGCCAGCGCATGAAGCGGCGCTGCCCGTGGACCTTGTGGATGAAGTGCTTGATCATCTGCTCGGCGACGTCGATGTCGGCGATCACGCCGTCGCGAAGTGGGCGGATCGCCTGGATCGAATCGGGGGTCTTGCCCATCATCAGCTTGGCGTCGTCACCGACGGCCTTCACTTTCTTGACGCCGTTGAGCGTCTCGATCGCGACCACCGACGGTTCGTTGAGCACGACGCCGCGCCCCCTCAAATACACCACGGTGTTCGCGGTGCCGAGGTCGATCGCCATATCGTGCGACATCATCTTGAAGAAGCGGGAGAAGAGCATCGGTCGAATCGGTCCGTCACTGGCCGGGCGGAGCGCCGCGGCGGTTCGCACAAGTATCACGCCTCCCCGGTTCCCGAGCTTGGTAATCCACGCTCTGGCCTTCAGATTCGATGCGGGTCGCGGGATGCCGCCGCTTGGGCTAGGACGGTTCTCATGTCAATACGTCGCCTGCCCGAACACCTCGTCAATCGCATCGCCGCCGGTGAAGTGGTGGAACGACCCGCCAGCGCGTTGAAGGAGCTGGTCGAGAACGCGATCGACGCGGGCGCGACGTGGATTGCGGTGACGCTGGCGGGCGGCGGAGCCGAGCTGATCGACGTGGTCGACGACGGCTGCGGGATGGCTCCGGCCGAAATGCGGCTCGCGCTCGAACGGCACGCGACCTCCAAACTTCCCGATGAGGCGATCGAGGCGGTGACGACGCTCGGCTTTCGCGGCGAGGCCTTGCCCTCGATCGCGAGCGTCGCGCGGCTGACGCTCGAAAGCCGGGTGCGCGGGGCGGAGGGGTGGCGACTCGTGGTCGACAACGGGCGAATCGACGACGAAGGCCCCGCCGCGCTGCCGCCCGGCACGCGGGTGCGCGTCGAACAGCTTTTCGAACGCGTGCCCGCGCGACGCAAGTTCCTGCGCACCGCGCGATCCGAATACGGCGCGTGCCTCGATGCCCTGCGGCGGCTGGCGATGGCACGGCCCGACATTGCGGTCAGCCTGGATCATGACGGGCGCCGGGTCTTTTCGGTCGCCGCGGTCGAAAGGCGACCCGATCGCGTCGCCGCGCTCACCGACAGCGCGCTCGCCGATAATTGCGTCGCGCTCGATCTGGAGCGTGAAGGGCTGACGCTCGGCGGGATCGCGAGCCTGCCGACCTTCAACCGCGGCGTCGCCGATCACCAGTACCTGTTCGTTAACGGGCGCCCGGTGAAGGACCGGTTGCTCGCGGGCGCGGTGCGCGGCGCCTATGCCGAACTGCTCGCGCGCGACCGACATGCGGTGGTGGCGCTGTTCCTCGACGTTCCCGCCGAGGCGGTCGATGTCAACGTTCACCCCGCCAAGACCGAGGTCCGCTTCCGCGATCCGGGCATGGTGCGCGGCCTCATCGTCAGCGGTTTGAGGCGCGCGCTCGACGCCGAAGGCTTCCGCAGCGTCCAGCGCCCGAGCGCGGCGGCGCTGGGGATGTGGCGAACGGAAACAAGCCCCTCCCCTGAAGGGGAGGGGATGGGGTGGGGGAGTGCCGCGGGCGATCGTCTCGGTGAGACACGCCCTACCCCTGAAGGGGAGGGGCTAATGGTGCGCGACCGCCGCCCCGCCTTCTTCACCCCGCCGCCGCAGGCACGCGCCGAGCCGGCGGACGCGCCGCCGCCCGCGGCGATCCACTTTCCGCTCGGCGTCGCCCGCGGTCAGGTTGCCAAGACCTATATCGTCGCCGAGGCCGAGGACGGGCTCGTGATCGTCGATCAGCACGCCGCGCACGAGCGGCTGGTGCTCGAACGCATGCGCGCCGGCGCGGCGGGGCAGGGCGTGCCGAGCCAGGCGCTGCTGCTCCCCGAGGTCGTCGAGGTCGAGGAGGCGGGCTGCGACCGGCTCGAGGCGCGAATCGAGGAACTGGCCGAGCTCGGCCTCCAGCTCGAACGCTTCGGCCCGCACGCGATGCTGGTGCGCGGGGTGCCGGGGCCGCTCGGCCAAAGCGACGTCGCGGGCCTCGTCGCCGATCTCGCTGACGAACTCGGCGCGTTCGACGAGGCGCTGAGCCTCAAGGAGCGGATCGAGGCTGTGGCGGGAACAATGGCGTGCCACGGCTCGGTGCGCGCGGGCCGCGTGCTCTCGGTCGCCGAGATGAACGCGCTGCTGCGCGAGATGGAGGCGACGCCGCACTCGGGCCAATGCAACCACGGCCGCCCGACCTGGGTGAAGCTCGCGCACGGCGATATCGAGAAGCTGTTCGGGCGGCGCTGATCCTTGAGCGGAGGAGAGCCTAGCCCGTCACCTTCTGCGGGTGGTGCGGCACCAGGATCAGCGTGCGGCCTTCCACCCGCCACGATTCGAGCCGCGACAGGAAGTTCATTCCCAGCACATTCGTGTCGCCGAACGCTGGCGAGGTGACGATCGGCAGGTCGCGCGCGACGATCGTGCCGAAGCGCAGCTCGCCGACGGTGGCGGTCTTCGCGGATACCGCACCGTTGGCGGTCTTGAGAACGATCGGAAAGAGCTCGTCCTCGACCTCGATTCCGGCGGCCGCGACGGTGCCGGTCGAAAGTGCGGTGATCGTCGCGCCGCTGTCGATCAGCAGACGCCTGGGCACGCCGTTGATCGTCGCGCGTGCCCAGAAATGGCCGTCGGGCGACATGCGGATGCGCACCTCGTCGCCCACCACCTCCTGATCGCCGATGTCGAGAAAGCGAGCGACCTGCGCGAAATAGGGGTCGAACCGGCTGCGCTGGTCGATCACCACGAACAGCACGCCGACCATCAGCAGCGTGATCGCGATGTTCACCGCGATGCGGATCGCTTTCACCCGCCGGGCAGCGAGCAGCACAACGAACGCGATCGCAAGGACGATGTAGAGCGTCGGATGCGACGCCGGATCGGGGATCATGCGCCCAATCTAGAGGCTGACGCGGGGAATTGAAGCGGGCGCGTGCCACCGCGCCCGCTTGGACGGATTATTGTGCGTCACGATCCTGGTTCTTGGTCACGCCGCCGGTGCCGCCATGCCCATCAAAGAGGCCGGGCGCGGTGAAGGTTGCGGGTTCCTCGCCGCCTTCGCCGCGCTTCACGGCTTCCGAGCGGGCGTCGACCTCCTGCTCGATGTCGCTGCGTTCATCGGTGTCGGCCTCGGGCGGGCTGTCGGGGTGCGGGTCGGGTTTGCGGTCGGTCACGGGATGGTCCTTCATTGCGGCGTGGCAGGGGGCGGCGCCGGCGGCTGCGGCGCTGTTCCGGGATCGGGGACGTCGATGTCCGGCCCGGGTGGCGTGATCTCGGGCGGCGGCGCGGGCGGGGTCATCGGCGGCGTCGGCTGAGGGGGCTGGGTCGCCATGCGGTTTCTCCTTCGCCTTTCCAACGAGCGAGCGCGCGGCCGGTTGCCTCTGGACCGTGCGCGTATCGCTGCTATAGACGCCGCCGACCTCGCGCTGTCCGATGCGGGCGTGGCGGAACTGGTAGACGCGCTGGATTTAGGTTCCAGTATCGAAAGATGTGGGGGTTCGAGTCCCTTCGCCCGCACCAGCCCCGCGCCACCCAAGGGCGGCGCAACCGTGATTCCGTAAAGAGCAAAGGCTTCGAACGAATGCAGACTGTCGAGACGTTGAACGAGGGCCTGAAGCGCGCCTACACGCTCACGATCACCGCCAAGGACATCGACAAGAAGGTCGATGCCGAGGTCAAGCGGGTCGCGCCGCAGGTGCGCATGCCGGGGTTCCGCCCCGGCAAGGTGCCCGCGAACCTGATCCGCAAGATGCACGGCGAGGCGCTGATGCAGGATGCGCTCAACAGCTCGATCCAGGAAGGCGTGCAGAAGCTGATCGCCGACCACAAGCTGCGTCCGGCGATGCAGCCTTCGGTCGAGCTCAGCGACGGCTATGCCGCGGGCAAGGACGCCGACGTCAAGGTCGAGCTCGAGGTTCTTCCCGACGTGCCGACGCCTTCGATCGACAACATCACGCTCGAACGCCTCAGCGTGCCGGTGGACGATGCCGCCATCGAGGAGCAGCTCGGCAAGTTCGCGAGCCAGCAGAAGCGCTGGGACGATGCGCCCAAGAGCCACAAGGCCAAGCAGGGCGACCTCGTCGAGATGGATTTCGTCGGCAAGGTCGGCGGCACGCCGTTCGAGGGTGGCACCGGCGAGGACATGTCGGTCGAGATCGGCTCTGGCCGGCTGATCCCGGGCTTCGAGGACCAGCTCGTCGGCGCGAAGGCGGGCGACGAGAAGACGATCGAGGTGACCTTTCCCGAGGACTACAATGTCGCGGAGCTCAAGGGAAAGCCGGCGACCTTCGATCTGACGATCAAGGCGGTGAAAACCGCCAAGGATGCAACGATCGACGAGGAACTCGCGACATCGCTTGGCCTGGAAAGCCTCGATCAGTTGAAAGGCCTGCTCAAGGGGCAGATCGAGCAGGAGCACAACAACCTCACGCGCACGCACATGAAGCGCAAGCTGCTCGATCAGCTCGCCGCGGACCACGATTTCCCCGTGCCGCCGTCGATGGTCGAGGCAGAGTTCCAGCAGATCTGGGCGCAGCTCGAGCATGAAGCGAGCCACGAGGAAGACCCGAAGGCCGCGCTCGCCGAGATGGAGGCCGAGCGCGAAGAATATCGCGCGATCGCCGAGCGCCGCGTGCGCCTCGGCCTGCTCCTCTCCGAGATCGGCCAGGCGAACGGCGTCGAGGTGAGCCAGCAGGAGATGAGCCGCCTGGTCATGCAGGCGGCGCAGCAATACGGCCCTCAGGACCGCGAACGCTTCATTCAGTACGTCCAGCAGGAGCCGATGGCCGCCGCCCAGCTCCGCGCGCCGCTCTACGAGGACAAGGTCGTCGATTTCCTCTTCGAGAAGGCCGCGGTGAGTGATCGTGACGTGAGCCGCGACGAGCTCGAAGCCGCGATCGAATCGGAAGAGGGTTTCTCGACCGGTACGCACAGCCACGATCACGACAACCACAAGCCGGGCAAGAAGTCGGCGGCGAAGAAGTCGGTCGCCAAGAAGAAGGACGAGCCCAAGGCGGAGGCCTCGACAAAGAAGGCCGCGACCAAGCAAGCGCCTTCCAAGGAGGACAAACCCGCCAAGAAGCCTGCTGCCAAGGCGAAGGCAGAGGAGCCGGTGAAGGACGCCGCGCCCAAGAAGGCGCCGGCCAAGAAGGCAGCAGCGAAGCCCGAGGGCAAGCCCGAGAAGAAGCCCGCCGCGAAAAAGGCGCCCGCCAAGAAAACCGCGGCGAAAAAGTAATCTTCCCTCTCCCCTCGTGGGAGAGGGTTGCGCAGACTAGGCAGCTATGCTGCCTAGTCGAAGCTGGGTGAGGGGTAATGCGCTCGCAACGCGAGCGCGCGGCGCATAGCGCTGCTTGACCCCTCTCCAACTGCGCCTAACCGCTTCGCGGTAAGGCTTCGTATCCTCTCCCTCTCCGGGGAGAGGGAAGTTGGGGGGGGAGCCGCCTGGTGAAGCCGACCATCGCCGTCCTGCTGCCCTGCTATAACGAGGAAGCCGCGATTCCGCAGACCGTCGCGGGCTTCCGCGCCGCGCTGCCGGACGCCACGATCTACGTTTACGACAACAACAGCCGCGACGGCACGGTCGCGGCGGCGCGCGCGGCCGGTGCGATCGTGCGCACCGAGCGGATGCAGGGCAAGGGCCACGTCGTTCGCCGCATGTTTGCGGACGTGGACGCCGACATCTACGTAATGGCGGACGGTGATGCGACCTACGATGCGGCGTCGGCGCCGGCGCTGATCGCGCGCCTTGTCGACGAGCAGCTCGACATGGTGGTGGGCGCGCGCGTCGGCGAGGCGGTCGAGGCGTATCGGCGCGGACACCGGTTCGGCAACAAGCTCCTCACGGGCATGCTCGCGCGATTGTTCGGGCGCAGCTTCCGCGACATCCTGTCGGGCTATCGCGTCTTTTCGCGGCGCTTCGCCAAGAGCTTCCCCGTGCTCTCGACCGGGTTCGAGATCGAAACCGAGATGAGCGTCCACGCGCTCGAGCTGAAAATGCCCGTCGCCGAGATCGACGCCCCCTATTTCGCGCGCCCCGAAGGCTCTGAATCGAAGCTCTCCACCTATGGCGACGGCCTGCGCATCCTCGGCACGATCGTCACGCTCTATCGAATCGAGCGGCCGCTCCTGTTCTTCGGCGCAATCGGTGCGGTCTTCGGGCTGCTGGCACTGATCCTGGCGGCACCGCTCGCGGTCACCTATATGCACACGCATCTGGTGCCGCGCTTCCCGACGGCGATCCTGGCAATGGGCCTGATGATTCTCGCGTTTTTGAATGGCTTTGCTGGGTTGATCCTCGACACCGTGGTACGCGGCCGGCGCGAGGTGCGGCGGCTCGCCTATCTCGCCTATCCGGCGCCTCAGAGCGGGCTCTAACGCGGGGCTTGAACTCCCCGGCGCCAGCGCCGATGTAGGCACTCCATAGGCCACAAGGACCTGAGATTCTTCATGCACAATCCGTTCGAGACCGGTGATTTCCTCTCGCCGCTGAGCAATGGCCTCGTGCCGATCGTGATCGAGCAATCGAACCGCGGCGAGCGCAGCTTCGATATCTTTTCGCGGCTGCTGCGTGAGCGGATCGTGTTCGTGACCGGCGGGGTCGAGGACCAGATGGCCTCGCTCATCACCGCGCAGTTGCTCTTCCTGGAGTCGGAAAACCCCAAGAAGGACATCTACATGTACATCAACTCGCCGGGCGG
>CAMLGC010000073.1 GCA_946479505.1 uncultured Sphingomonadaceae bacterium | reverse complement strand
TCAGGTGCGTCGCGACCTGGCCCGAGATCACCACCATGGGGATCGAATCCATCAGTGCGTCGGTGATGCCGGTGATCGCGTTGGTCGCGCCGGGGCCGGAGGTCACCAGAACCACGCCCGGCTTGCCCGTCGAGCGCGCGTAGCCCTCGGCGGCGTGCGTCGCCGCCTGCTCGTGGCGCACAAGGATGTGGCGGATGCGGTCCTGCTGGAAGAGCGCGTCGTAAATGGGAAGGACGGCGCCGCCCGGATAGCCGAAAATGACCTCCACACCGAGGTCACACAAGGCATCGATCAGGATGTCGGCTCCGCTCTTTTCGGTCATAGCGAGTCGTCCTTTCATGCCGCACTGCAATAACACGGCAGGGCGGGGCTGCTAACCGCTATAAAAGTGCTCGTCAACACCGGTTAGAGCAATTTTCTTTCGAGAACAGAAAGAAGACGGTTTCTTTCTGTTGTGGTTTCGCGAGGCCAAGTGGCTGGAGGTTGATGGCGAAACCATGTATATTGGCGTTTGGCATAGCGTCGCGTTGCCAATTGCCCGGCCGCCGCAGCTTCTCCGATATCCATTTTTCCGGCGAGCATCGCCGCGATTTCGGGCACGCCGATCGCGCGTCGGACGGGGGCGGCGGCAGGAAGGTCGGGGCGGGCGAGCAGGCGGCGAACCTCCTCGATCGCGCCCTCGCCCAGCATCGCTTCGAACCGCCTGTCGCAGCGTGCGAAAAGCCAATCGCGGTCCGGCAGCAGAATGAGCGGGCACATGCTGATGTCGCTCCCGATCCCGCCCCGCCGCTCCGCCTGCCATTCGGCGAGCGGCCGACCGGTCGAGCGCATCACCTCCAGCGCGCGGGCGACCCGCGTCGTGTCCGCGGGCGCCAGCCGCGCAGCCGCCGTCGGGTCGGCATCGGCGAGCGCACGGTGCGCCTCGGCGACGGGCATCGCCCGTACCTCGGCGCGGATCGCCCGGTCGATCTCCGGCACCGGCGCGATTCCGTCGATCAGCGTGCGCACGTAGAGCCCGGTGCCACCGACCAGGATCGGCAATCGATCCTCGGAATGCGCCTCCGCGATCGCTGCCTTGGCATCCTCGGCCCAACGGGCGGCCGAACAGGCATCGGCGCCGTTTATATATCCGAACAGCCGGTGCGGCACGCGTGCTTCTTCTTCTGCCGACGGGCGGGCCGACAGAATACGCAGATCGGCGTACACCTGCGCCGAATCGGCATTGATGACAGTGCCGCGGTGGCGTTCGGCAAGCGCGATCGCGAGCGCGGACTTGCCGCTTGCCGTCGGCCCCGCGATAAGTGCCACGCGTCGAGGACAGGAGGACATCATTTACATCGCCACGTTGATTACCGCCGACCACATTAGCGCCGGAGACCTATCGAGCCTATGCGACCGCCTCGCGCAAGCCGGTTGCGCGCCGCAAGTGTCGGTGCGCATCGACGAGGGGCGCGCCGCCGACATCGCCTTCAAGAGCGGGCCGGGCACGGCGCGCAAGACATTGGACGGTGCGCATCCGCGCACCGACGTGGTCGTTCAGCCGATGGCCACGCGCGAGAAGAAGCTGCTCGTCGCCGACATGGATTCGACGATGATTACGGTCGAATGCCTCGACGAACTCGCCGATTACGCCGGGATCAAGGACGAGATCGCCGCGGTCACGGAGCGCGCGATGCGCGGCGAGCTCGATTTCGCGCAGGCGCTCGACGAGCGCGTCGCCCGGCTCAAGGGAATGGAGGCGTCGGTGATCGACCAGTGCCTTGCCGAGCGCGTGCGCGCAGCGCCGGGCGCCGCAACGCTGGTGCGCACGATGAAGGCGCGTTTCGGCGCGACGACGATCCTCGTCTCGGGCGGGTTCTCGCGGTTCGCCGACCGCGTGGGGCACACGATCGGCTTCGATCGCACGCTTTCGAACGAACTCGAGATCGCCGACGGCAGGCTCAAAGGAACGGTTGCCAAGCCGATCGTCGATGCCGCCGCCAAGGAAAAGGCGCTGACCGACGGCGCAGCGGCGCTGGGCATCCCGCTCGCCGAGACGCTCGCGATCGGGGACGGTGCGAACGACCTGCCGATGATCCGCAAGGCGGGGCTCGGCGTCGCCTACCGCGCCAAGCCGGCGGTCGTCGCCGAGGCCGGCGCGCGGATCGAGCATACCGATCTCACCGCGCTCCTCTATGCCCAGGGTATGCCCAGCCGGAGCTGGGAGCAGGCCTGACCCGATCAGCGCGGCAGCGCGATGATTGCCTCCAGCCCGCCGCCGTCGCGATTGGCGAGGCGGATGTCGCCGCGAGCCTCACGTACGATCGCGCGGGCGAGCGCCAGGCCGAGCCCGATCCCGCCCGTTTCGCGGTTGCGCGAACCTTCGAGGCGAGTGAAGGGATCGAACACCTCGGCGAGCCGGTCTTCGGGAATGCCGGGGCCGCGATCGGCGACGACGATGCGCACTTCGGACGCGGCGGGCTCGATCCGCACTTCGGCGCCGTCGGCATATTTGACCGCGTTTTCGATCAGGTTGCGGACTGCTCGGCGCATCAGTGAGGGGCGGAGCTTCATGGTTAGCCGATTGGTCTCCTCGAAGCTCACCTCGTTGCCGAGATCGCGGAAATCCTCGACCACGGCATCGACCAGGGCGGCGAGATCGACCTCGGTCGGCGGCTCGCTCGGTCGGCCGAGGCGCGCGAGCGAGAGAATGTCGTCGAGCGTGCGGTTCATCTCGGCGATCGTGTCGGCCATGCGCTCGCGGTCCTGATCGTCCTCGACCGATTCGACGCGCACCCGCAGCGCCGCGAGCGGGGTGCGCAAATCGTGGCCGATCGCACCGAGCATGCGATCCTTTTCGTCGAGCATCGCGGTGACACGCAGCCGGAGCGCGTTGAACGCGGCGATCACGTCGCGCACGTCTCCGGGCCCGCGCTCCTCGATCGGCGCATCGCCGTTGCGGGGTGTGAAATCCCGTGCGGCGGCGGCGAGCGTCTTGAGCGGCCGCGAGATGCGACGGCCTATCCAGAGCACCGGGAGCAGCACGATCGCGTAGAGGATCAGCGTCTGCCCGATCAGGCGCCAGAAAAGTAACGAGTCGCCATTTCTGGGCCACGCGGCGTGCTGAACCAACCAGCCCTGGCCGGGCTGCTCGACCGCGATCAGCAGCTCGGCGCCCATTCGCGCGATCCTGCGGGCGTGGCGGCGGCTGAACTGGGCGAGGTGGGGATCGGCGGGCGAAAGCGGGCGCACGCCGGCCTCGATCCGGCCGGCGGAGAGATTGGCATCGGCGAGCGAGCGGCGGACCGCCTGCTCGACATCGTCGAGCCGGCGGAGGTCTCCGGTGATCGGATTGCGGTACTCCAAGCGGACTCGGCCGCGGTCGAAGCGCGCGTCCTGCCGCGTCGCCAGCCGCTCGACCGCATCGACCATGCGCGTGATCGCCGGCGCGGTGATCTGCTCGAAACGGAGCTGACGCCGCTCGTTCAGCAGCAGCCCGAAATTGATCGCCTGCGCGACAAACAACGCCAGTGCGACGAGCAGCGCCGTCTGGCCCGCGAGACTGCGCGGCCACAACCGTCTCATAGCCGCGTCACCTCGGCAGCAAGCGTGTAGCCGCCGCCCCAGACGGTTTTGATGATTTCGGGATTCTTCGCGTCCGCCTCGATCTTGCGGCGCAGGCGGCTGACCTGATTATCGATCGCGCGGTCGAAGGCGTTCGCTTCGCGGCCCTGGGTCAAGTCGAGGAGCTGGTCGCGGGTGAGCACCTGGCGCGGGCGCTGGACGAGGGCGAGGAGGAGATTGTATTCGCCGGTCGAGAGCGGCACCGACACGCCGTCGCGATCGACGAGCGTGCGCTCGCCCGTCTTGAGCACCCAGCCGGCAAAGCCGTAGCTGCCGCTTTCGGGCGCGTGCTGGCGGGTGCCGGTCGCGGCCCGGCGCAGGATCACCTTGACGCGCGTGGCGAGCTCGCGCGGGGAGAAGGGCTTCACGACATAATCGTCGGCCCCCATTTCAAGGCCGACGATGCGATCGGTCTCCTCGCTGCGCGCGGTAAGGAGGATGACGGGAATGTCGCCCGTCTCGCGGATGTGACGGGTGAGGCTGAGTCCGTCCTCGCCCGGCATCATGATGTCGAGGATGATGAGGTCGATCGCATAGGCCGCCAAGCGCGTGCGCGCGGCTTCGGCATCGGCGGCCTGGGTGACGCGGAAGCCCTGCTTTTCGAGATATCTGGCGAGCGGCTCGCGGATCGAGCGTTCGTCATCGACCAGCAGGAGGTGCGGGGTTTCGGCCATCAGCGGATCGATTGGCATAGCTCGCGGTCCAAGGAAAGGTGCCGGGCGGGCGTGGAGGAGATGCCTGCCCGGCGGCCGGCGAGGTTACTCGCCGGCGGACTGCGATGCGGCAGCCTGCCGCGCGGCGCGGCGCTCCTGGCGATGCGTCCTGCGCTCGGCGCGGAGCTGCGCGACCTCGGCCTGCTCGACGCGGCCGTCCTTGTTGGCATCGAAGCGGTCGAAGCGCTTGAGCGCGCGGGTCGCCGCCTGCTGCTGCATCTCGTCGCGGGTGAGCACGCCGTCGTTATTGGCGTCGACGTGCCTGAACATGCCGCCGTGGCCGCGGTGATGGCGGCGAGCCCCGCGCATGTGCCTGCGGGTCAGTTCGTCGGCGGAGAGCTGGCCGTCCTTGTTGGCGTCGCGCTTCGCGAAGCGGGCTTCGGCCTTGGCGAGCATCTCGGCGCGGCTGACCGTGCCGCTCTGGTCAGTGTCGAGACGGTTCATGTGGCGCTCGGCGCGCGGCTGCGCGGTCGGCGCCGTCTGAGCCGCCATCGCAGCGCCGGCGAGCAGGGTGCCGCCCAGAGCGGCGGCGAAAACGAGCTTTTTCATGATGATACGGTTCCTCGAGAGGGCGGGACCTTCCCGCCGTTCTGGTCCTTTTGCAGCCGCGCTGTCGCAAGTCTTTGTCAGACGGGGAGGAAAGTGTCGCAAATTGTCGCAACGCCGCTATCGCTTCACCGTCGAAAGCCGGGGTCCAGCATCGAACGGCCCGGAACTGGGCCCCGGCCTTCGGGAAAGAAAGAGCGGAAGGGCAGTGAACCGGCCGTCATTGCTATTGTCCCGTCTTGGCCGTCTGGCCGAACAGAACCTTTTTCTGCTCGTCGGTCATGGGGGCGTCGCTGGGGCGAATCTTTTCGCCCTTGGCATAGGCCTCGATCGTGGCGGGACGTACCTTGATGGCTTCGAACCAGCGCTTGAGGTTGGGGAAGTCGTTCAGGTCCTGCTGCTGCGCCTCGTGGGGCACGATCCACGGATAGGCGGCCATGTCGGCGATCGAATAGGTGCCGGTGATGAAGTCGCGGCCGGCGAGGCGGCGGTCGAGGACGCCGTAGAGGCGGTTGGTTTCCTTCACATAGCGCTGAATCGCGTAGGGGATCGGCTCGGGGGCGTAGCGGTTGAAATGGTGGTTCTGCCCCGCCATCGGCCCCAGCCCGCCCATCTGCCACATCACCCACTGCATCGTCTCGGTCTTCTCGCGGGACGTGTCGCCGAAGAACCGGCCGGTCTTGTTGGCGAGATAAACGAGGATCGCGCCCGATTCGAACACGCTGACGGGCTCGCCGCCATCGACCGGATCGTGATCCACGATCGCGGGCATGCGGTTGTTGGGGGCGATTGTGAGGAAATCCGGCTTGAACTGGTCGCCGGTGCCGATGTTCACCGGCAGGATGCGGTAGTCGAGCCCCGCTTCCTCCAGAAACAGCGTGATCTTGTGCCCGTTGGGCGTCGGCCAATAATGGAGATCGATCATTCGGCGGCTCCTGTTTCGATGGGGGATGCCGCCGGGACATGGGGAACCATGCGCCAGATGAGAAGCATCGCCGCGCCGATCAGCGCGGCCGCGACGACGAAGGCGGCGCCGTCGAACCCGTTGCGCGCGCCCCAGGCGAGCGCCTGCGCGGCGATCAGCGGCCCGAGGATCGCGGCGATGCTGTTCATGCTGCCGATCCCACCCTGGAGCGCGCCCTGCCGCGTGGCATCGACCATCCGCGAGAGGATGCCGTTGAGCGCAGGCCAGGCGAAGGCGCCGAGGCAGCCGACGAGGAAGAACGCATAGACCTGCCAGCCTTGCGTGACGAAGGCATAGGCGAAGAGGCATGCCGCGCCGCAGCCGAGGCCGACGATCGCGGTGCGCCGCTCGCCGAGGCGGGTGACGACGCGGTCGGTGAGAAATACTTGGACGAGGAACTGGAGGACACCGACCCAGGCGAGGCTCCAGCCGATCGCCGCCGCATCCCAGCCGAAGCGGATCGCCGCCCAGAACGACCAGGTCGCCGGATAGACGATGCCGCCCAACTGCCACAGGAACCAGGCGACGAGCAGCGGCCCGGCGCGGCCCGCTTCGAACGGGGGTTTGAATGCGCCGACGATGTGCGCATCCTTGAGGCGGAAGGGACGGCGGTTCGCCGGATCGAGCGTTTCGGGCAGGAAGAGGAGCATCGCGAGCGCGTTGAGGCCGGCGAGGATTGCCGCGGCAATGAAGGGTGCGCGCGGACCGAAGGTCGCGACGACGCCGCCGATCGCGGGGCCGATGATGAAGCCGACGCCGAACGCCGCGCCGAGCAGGCCGAAGACGGAGGCGCGCTTTTCGGGCGGGGTCACGTCGGCGATCACCGCGCCCGCGGGGCCGTAGATCGCACCGGTGACGCCGGCGATCAGGCGGCCGACGAACAGCCACGCGAGCGTCGGCGCGGCGGCGGTGATCGCGTAATCGATCGCGAAGGCGAGCATCGAGACGATGAGGATCGGGCGGCGGCCGAAGCGGTCGCCGAGATTGCCGATGATCGGGCCGGCGACGAACTGCGCCATAGCGAAGACGGCGAGGAGCCAACCGGCGATGCGCGTCGCTTCCTCGAGGTCGACCGCGCCGAGGGAGGTGATGAGCTCGGGAAGCACGGGCATGATGATGCCGAAGCCGATCACGTCGATGGCGACGGCGGCGAGCACGATCGGCACGGCGCGATGGGGAAAGCGCGTCAAGGCAAGGGGCTTTCGTCGAAGAACGCCGGACATTCGGCAGGTTCGAAGTTGACTAAGTTGACGGTGTGGCGGGGGTACGTCGAGAGGCAATCGAGAGAGAGGGCGCGGATGGATCGGGTATCGCCGTTTGCGATCCAACGATCTGCTCTATTCTCAAGCGCTTCCCCGGCGAAGGCCGGGTCCAGCATCGGACCGATCGCAACTGGACCCCGGCCTTTCGCCGGGGAATGCCGGGGATTAAGAACCGCTCGCTCTGTTTCTTCGCAGTCTCGGCCGGAATTCGGAACATAGCAGCAACATGTCACGGATCGGGCGTGTAGGACAGGCTTTCGGGTGAGGGCGAGCGGCCGAGAAGCACTTTCCCCGCGCGGCGATGTGTGCGATGCGGGTCGCCCATACCCGATATTCGATTCGTTGTTTTCTGGGAGAGGCGAGCGATGGCGACACTTATCGATGCCGAAGCGCCGGCCGACAGCCTGGAGGCGTTCCGTGCCGAGGCGCGGGCGTGGCTTGCGGAGCACTTCCCGCCGTCGCTGAAGGGCAAGGACAACGCGATGTCCGCGGTCGACGGGCCGACAGAGCTTTCGCCCGACGAGGCCGCGTGGAAGGAGGCGATGGGCGCGAAGGGCTGGGGCGTGCCGGCCTGGCCCAGCGACTATGGCGGCGGCGGGCTGGACCGGGCGGAAGCGCGCGTGCTCGCGGAGGAAATGGCGCGGATCGGCGCGTGGAACCCGATCGGCGGGATGGGCGTGATGATGTTCGGGCCGACGCTGCTAGAATATGGCAGCGAGGCGCAGAAAAACGAGCATATTCCGGCGATCGCGCGGGGCGAGGTGCGGTGGTGCCAGGGCTATTCGGAGCCGGGGGCGGGATCGGACCTCGCGAGCTTGCAGACCTTCGCCGAGGATCGGGGCGACCATTATCTGGTCAACGGGCAGAAGACGTGGACGAGCGGTGGGCAGTGGGCGGACAAATGTTTCGCTTTGGTGCGTACCGACAAGACGAAGAAGCATGAAGGGATCAGCTTCCTGCTGATCGATATGGACGCGGCCGGCGTCGAGACGCGGCCGATCCGGCTGATCTCGGGGAGCTCGCCCTTTTGCGAGACCTTCTTCACCGACGTGAAGGTGCCCAAGGAGAACCTCGTCGGCGAGGAGGGACAGGGCTGGACGATCGGCAAGCGGCTGCTCCAGCACGAACGGACGAACCTTTCGGGCGGTGCTTCGGCTGGGGGTCGGTTGTTCGCCGGACCGGCGATTCATGCGCTCGCGAAGGACTATCGCGGCACCGACGAGCACGGCCTGCTCGCCGACCAGGATTTGCGCATGCGGATCGTGCGGCATGAAATGGACGTGCGGGCGTTCATGCTGACGCTGCGGCGGGCGGCGACCGAGGCGAAGGCGGGCGGGCCGTCGGCGGCGAGCTCGATCATGAAGAATGTCGGTGCGCGGATTACGCAGGATCGCGCCGAACTCGCGATCGAGATCATGGGGCTGGCCGGGCTCGGCTGGGAGGGCGAGGGGTTCGGCGAGGACGAACTCGCCCGGACGCGCACCTGGCTGTGGGGCAAGGCCGTCTCGATCTACGGCGGATCGAGCGAGATCCAGAACAACATCGTCGCCAAGCGGATGCTGGGGA
Organism: uncultured Sphingomonadaceae bacterium; assembly: GCA_946479505.1. The sequence continues at coordinate 3,655 of CAMLGC010000073.1, read as the reverse complement.
TGCTGGATCATCAGTGAGGGAGCACGACGTGGCCGCACTCAATGACGAACAGGCGATGCTGCGCGACATGGCGCGCGAGTGGGTGGACAACGAGGCGCCCGTCGCGGCGTTTCGCAAGCTGCGCGACGCAGCGCCGCGCGAGGGGTTCGATGCGAACGCCTGGGCCGAGATCGGGCAGATGGGCTGGGCCGGGATCGTCGTGCCGGAGGAGTATGGCGGGTCGGCGTTCGGCTATCTGTCGCTGGGGTTGGTGCTCGAGCAGATGGGACGGAACCTCGTCGCCTCGCCGCTCGCCTCGACCTCGGTGGCGGCATCGGCGATCGTGCTCGGTGGATCGGACGCGCAGAAGCAAGCATGGCTGCCCCGGATCGCCTCGGGTGAAACTGTGGCGACGCTCGCGATCGACGAGCGGCCGGTACATGATCGGCGGATCGGGACGAGCGTATCGGGCGGCTGGCTGACCGGGACCAAGGCGTTCGTTGCCGAGGGGGATAGCGCGGGGCTGTTCGTCGTTGCGGCGTGCGACGGGCTGTATCTGGTCGATGGCGGTGCCGAGGGCGTCACCCGCTCAACCAGGCGGATGGTGGATGCGCGCAGCCATGCCGAGGTGCGGTTCGAGGGCGCGGCGGCGGAGAAGCTGGGCGGCGGGATCGATCGGGTGTGCGATCTGGCGGCGATCGTGACCGCGGCGGAAATGCTCGGGGTGGCGACGCAGGCGTTCGAGACGACCAATGCGTACCTCAAGACGCGGGTGCAGTTCGGGCAGCCACTTTCGACCTTCCAGGCGCTCCAGCACCGGATGGCGGCAATGTTCACCGAACTGGAGCTGATGCGCTCGGCGGTCGAGGGCGCGCTGGAGGCGGTGGATGCGGGGCGCTCCGATCTTGGCGAGACGGCGAGTTTGGCCAAGGCGCTCGCCGGAGACACGCTTCACCTCGTCAGCCGCGAGATGATCCAGCTTCACGGCGGCATCGGGATGACCGATGAGCATGATGCGGGCTTCTATCTGAAGCGCGCGCAGGTGCTCGAAACGATGTGGGGATCGGCGGCGTGGCACCGAGAGCGGTTTGCTCGGGCGAACGGGTATTGAGCGAGATTCGTCATTGCGACCCCGGCGAACGCCGGGGGAAGCAATCTAGCGAAGTGGCGCGGAATGGATTGCCGCGGGCCTGCGGCCCTCGCAATGACGGTCTAGCCGCCGAACCGCTCGCCCGCTTCGGCGATGAGCCCGTAGATGAGGTCGAGATCGGCGTCGTCGATGCAATAGGGCGGCATCACGTAGATCGTGTTGCCGAGCGGGCGGAGAAGGACGCCGCGGTCGAGGAAGAAGCGCAGCAAGGTGGGGCCGAGGTGCGAGAGGTAGTCGCTCTTTGGTTGCGTCAACTCCAGCGCGGTGATGGTGCCGCGTTGGCGGAGGTTGCGGAAGGCGGGGATGTCGGCGAGCGGTTCATGGCGGCGGTGTTGGCGTTCAGAGAGATCGGCGATGCGATCGAGGACGGGCTCGTCTCGCCAGATCGCGAGGTTGGCGCGGGCGGCGGCGCAGGCGATCGGGTTGGCGGTGTAGCTCGACGAGTGAAAGAACATGCGCGCGCGGTCTTCGGAGCGGTGGGCTTCGAAGATCGGCGGGATCGCCATCGTTACCGCTAAGGGGACGGCGCCGCCGGTGAGACCCTTCGACAGGCAGAGGATGTCGGGGACGACGTTCGCCTGATCGCAGGCGAGGAGCGTGCCGGTGCGGCCCCAGCCGGTCATCACCTCGTCGGCGATGAAGAGCACGTCGTGGCGGGTGCAGATCGCGCGCATCTCCGCCAGCAGCTCCGGCGCATACATGCGCATCCCGCCCGCGCCGAGGACGAGCGGCTCGACGATGAGCGCGGCGAGCGGATCGGCGGCGCGGGCGAGGCGGCTCAGCGTGTCGAGCGTGCGGTGCTCGGCGCCGGCTGCCGGGAAGGGGAGCGTTTCGACTTCGAACAGGAGCGGCGCATAGGCCTGGTTGAAGACGCCGCGCTCGCCCAAGGACATGCCGCCGACGGTGTCGCCGTGATAGCTGCCCTCCATCACCGCAATCCTGCTGCGGGGGCGGCCGGTGTTGCGCCAGAAGCCGAGCGCCATCTTGATCGCGACCTCGACGCTCGTCGAGCCGCTGTCGGAATAGAAGACGTGCGCGAGGGGGGCGGGCATCATTTCCACCAGCGTGCGGGCGACGGCTTCGGCGGGCTCGTGCGTCCAGCCGGCGAAGATGAGCTGGTCGAGGCGCTCGGTCTCCTCGGCGATCGCGGCCATGATCGCGGAGTGGCGGTGGGCGTGCGTGGTCACCCACCACGACGAGATGGCGTCGACGATGCGGGTGCCATCGGTAGTGTAGAGCGCGGCACCCTCGGTGCGGGTGACGCAGGGGATCGACTCGCCGAGGCCGTGCTGGGTGAAGGGATGCCAGACGGGGGAGGTCATGCGAAATCCTCGGCGGCGAAGGCCTGGGCGAAGGCAGAGGCGAGCGTGTCGGGGGTGAGCGGGTCGAGCCGGGGGAGGCGGCCGAGGCGGCGGATGTGGCCGAGGGTGCAGATGATCGATTCGCTCTCGGGCACGGGCTCTCCGGTGAAGGCGATGCCGTGGATCGGAACGCCGCGGGTGCGGAGCGCCTCGATCGTGAGCAGGCTGTGGTTGATCGTGCCGAGGCGGGTGGAAGACACCACGATCACGGGCTCGTGCCAGCGCGCGAAGAGATCGGCATAGACGAGCGTGCGCGTGAGCGGGACGAGCACGCCGCCGGCGCCTTCGATAACGAGCGGGCGATCGGAGGCGGGGGGATCGAGGCGGGCGGGGTCGATCGCGATACCTTCCACCGCAGCGGCCGCGTGCGGGGAGCATGGGGTCGCGAGGCGGTAGGCTTCGGGCAGGATACGCTCGGGCGGAAGCGCAGCAAGTGTGGCGACGCGGGTGGAATCGGTGCCGCCGTCGGTGCCAGCCTGGACAGGCTTCCAATAGGCGCCATCGACGAGGCGCGTGAGCCCGGCGGCGAAGACGGTCTTGCCGATGTCGGTGTCGGTGCCGGTGACGACGAAACGCCTGGTCATGCGAGAGCCTCCGCGAGTGCGGCGTCGAGCGCGTCGATCGCCGGCGCGTCCACGTTGCAGGTGATGCTGATGCGCAGGCGCGCGGTGCCGGCGGGGACGGTCGGCGGGCGGATGCCGCGGACGTCGAAGCCGCGTGCCTGGAGCGCGGCGGCAGCGTGCATCGTGGTCGCGTCGTCGCCGAGGATGAGGGGGAGGATTTGCGAGCCGGTTGCGACGATGCCGTGGCGGGCGAGGCAATTCTCGGTGTGGGTGACGAGCGCGGCGAGGCGCTCGCGCGGGGCGGAGTCGTCGCAGGCGAGGCGGAGGGCTTCGCGGGCGATCGCCGCCATCAACGGCGAGGGCGCGGTCGAGAAGATGAAGCCGCGCGCGCGGTTGATGAGGAAATCGGCGAGCACGCGCGGGAGGCAGACGAGCGCGCCTTGGCCGCCGAGCGCTTTGCCGAGGGTGTGGAGCGTGATGATGTTGTCGCGGCCTTCCTGGGCGTGGGCGAGGCCGGTGCCGCGGGGACCGAAGACGCCGGTCGCGTGGGCTTCGTCGATGACGAGGAAGGCGTCGTGGCGGTTGGCGATCTCGGCGAGGGC
>CAMLGC010000072.1 GCA_946479505.1 uncultured Sphingomonadaceae bacterium | reverse complement strand
GGGCTTCGTCGATGACGAGGAAGGCGTCGTGGCGGTTGGCGATCTCGGCGAGGGCTGAGAGCGGGGCGCGATCGCCGTCCATGCTGTAGAGGCTTTCGACGACGATCCACGGCCGTCCGCATCCACCCTCCAGGCGCCATGCGACGATCGCGGCGTCGAGGGCGTCGGCGTCGTTGTGCGGGATGGATCGGCCATCGCAGCGTGCAAGGCGCAGCCCATCGTGCGCGCTCGCGTGGATCAGTGCGTCGTAGAAGATGCGATCCTTCTTCTGCGGCAAGGTGGAGAGGATCGCGACGTTGGCCGCATAGCCGGTGGCGAAGAAGAGCGCGGACTCGCTACCGAAGCGCTTCGCGGCTTCGGTTTCGAGGGCTTCGTGCTCGGGGTGGTTGCCGCGGAGCAACCGCGAGCCGCCCGAGCCGATGGCGACGCCGCGCGCGAGGGCGGCTTGGGCGGCTTCGGCGAGGACGGGGCTGGCGGCGAGGGCGAGATAATCGTTCGAGGAGAAGTCCAGGCCGATGCGGGGATGCAGGATGCGGCGGCGGTCGGCGGTGGAAAGCCGGTCGAGGTCGGCCTGGTAGGGATCGAGGAGCGCCATCACGGGCGCTGCTAGAGGAAGTGCGGGCGGATGGCGACTCTAGCACGCGTCAATCTCCCCTTCGTCGTCATGCCGGACGTGTTCCGGCGTCCACCGTTCAACAAACGGCGACGGCGCACGTGGAACAGCGGACCCCGGAACAGGTCCGGGGTGACGGAGGAGATTTGCAGCTTCTAGCCGTCCTTCAGCCCGATCCCGATCGAGGCGCGGGGTTGGTCGGCTTCGCTCGAGACGACGGGGTAGGCGCAATAATCGGCGGCATAATAGGCGCTGGGGCGGTGATTGCCCGACCAGCCGATGCCCCCGAACGGCGCCGCCGACGAGGCGCCGTTGGTCGGCTTGTTCCAGTTGACGATGCCGGCGCGTGCATTCGCCCAGAAGCGGCCGTAAAGTGCAGGGTTCTGGCTGACGAGCGAAGCGGAAAGGCCGTATCGCGTGTTGTTCGCCTCGGCGATCGCGGCGTCGAAATCGGTCGCACGGATGACCTGGAGGACGGGGCCGAACAGCTCGATGTCCGGCCGGTCGGTCATGTCGGTCGTGTCGATCAGCGCCGGACTCAGGAAGGGACGGTCGTCGATCGGGCGTTCGAGATGCCGAATGGGGCGGCCGCCACGCATCATCAGCGCGAGGAAGCTCTCGGTGAGCTGGTCGGCCGCCTCGTTGTCGATGACGCAACCCATGAACGGGGCGGGATCGGCATGCGGCTCGCCGACGATGAGTCGATCGGTGAGCGCCTTCAACGTATCGATCAGCGGCTCGTAGAGATTTTCGTCGACGATGAGGCGGCGGGCGGCGGTGCAGCGCTGGCCCGCGGTGGTGAAGGCCGACTGGACGATCAGCGTCGCCGCCGAATGGAAATCGGGCGTGTCCCAGACGATGATGGGATTGTTGCCGCCCATTTCGAGCGCGAGGATCTTCTCGGGCCGGTCGGCGAACTGTCGATTGAGCGCGATACCCGTGCGTGCCGATCCGGTAAAAAGCAGCCCGTCGATCCCGTCATGTCCGGCGAGCGCCTTGCCCTCGGCCGGACCGCCGACGATCAGGCGCACACAGCCTTCGGGCACGCCCGCCTCGTGATAGCATTTGACCAGGAATTCGCCCGAAGCGGGGGTCTTTTCGGAGGGCTTGAACACCACCGCATTGCCGGCGATCAGCGCGGGGACGATGTGGCCATTGGGCAGGTGGGCCGGGAAATTGTAGGGGCCGAGCACCGCGAGCACGCCGTGCGGCTTGTGCCGGAGCGCCATGCGCGAGCCCATCTGCGCGTCGAGGCGGCGCTGCGAGGTGCGGTCGGCATAGGCCTTGGCGGAGATGTCGACCTTGGCGATGACGGTATCGACCTCGGTGCGCGCTTCCCAAAGCGGCTTGCCCGTTTCGCGCGCGATCGTGTCGGCAAAGGCCTCGTGCTTCGAACGAACCACATTGGCGAAACGGCGCATCGTCTCGACGCGGTTGGCGAGCGGACGCGCCGCCCATTCGGCCCAGCTTTCGCGTGCCTGGGCGACCTCGGCATCGACGTCGCTCGTTTCGGCGCGCCAGAGCTCCGCGCCGGTCGCGGGTTCGGTGGAGATGATCTCGGCCATGTGGTGTATTTTTCCTTCCCCTCGCACGCTCTTGCCCGATCTTGCGCGGCTTTTCCACACCCTGCTCAGCCGCCGAGCGCGGCGCCCATGTCCCGGATTGCGGCAATCTTCGTGACGAAGGGTTGCCAATCGTCGCTGTGGTCGATCGCGGCCCAGATCGCCTCGACCTCGTCGATCAGCATCGAGCAGGGTTCGGGCTGGTGCCAATAGGGCGCGACCCGGGTTGCGCGCGGCGTGCCGGCGGCGAGCGCGGCGCGGAGCTCGGTGAAAGGGGGGGCGGCATAACGCGACGTTTCGGGAAGCCTGCCCCCGAACGCGTCGAAGAAGAAGCGGTCGATCGGCGTTTCGGTCGAACGGAGCGCGCGCTCGATGGCTTCGATCAGCGCGCAATCGCTCGTCGGATCGCGCGGGCGGAGTCCCAGCCGCCAGAGCAGGGCATCGGTGACCGCCCCCTGATAGCGCGCGCCGAATGTGTCGAGCACCGCGATCAGTGGCTCGGCATCGACCAGCGGGCGGAGCGCGACGGCAAGCTGGGCGGCGTCCCAATGGATCGCCTCGGGCTGGCGGCCGAAGGCGTAGAGCCCGGCATGGTCGAAATAGGCGGCGGTGAAGGCGGGGTTCCAGGTCGGGTTGAAGCGCCAGGGACCGTAGTCGAAGCTCTCGCCGGTGATGTTGATATTGTCCGAATTGAGCACGCCGTGGACGAAGCCCGCCGCCATATACTGGGCCGCCAGCCGGGCACTGCGGCGGACGACGTGATCGAGCAGGCGCACGGGCGCGTCGTCGCCCGCCTCCTCGCCGTAGAAATGTTTCAGGACGTAGGCGGTGAGCGTGCGCAGTCCCTCCTCGTCGCGGAAAAAGGCGAGGCGCTGGAAGGTGCCGATGCGGATATGGCCGTGCGAGAGTCGCACGAGCACCGACGATCGCGTCGGCGAGGGCTCGTCGCCGCGCGTCAGCGCCTCGCCCGTTTCGATCAGCGACAAGCTGCGCGAGGTTTCGACCCCCAGCGCCTCGAGCATCTCGGTCGCGAGGATTTCGCGCAGGCCGCCCTTGAGCGTGAGCCGCCCGTCGCCGAAGCGGCTCCAGGGCGTTTCGCCCGAGCCCTTGGTGCCGAGGTCCATGAGCCGATCGCGATCGTCGCGAAGCTGGGCGAAGAGGAAGCCGCGACCGTCGCCGATCTCGGGATTGTACACGCGGAACTGGTGGCCGTGATAGCGCAGCGCAAGCGGGGCCTGGAGCGTGCCCGGCAGCGGTTCGAAGCGTCCGAAATGCGCGATCCATTGCTCGTCGGTGAGGCTGTCGAGCCCGACCTCGGCGGCGGCGCGATCGTTGCGGAAGCGCAGCCGCGCTTCGGGAAAGCGCGCCGCCTCGACCGGATCGTAAAAGGTATCACCGAGTTCGAGGATCGTCGTTTCGGGGCGATAAGCGCCGGGTTGCGGGGAAGCGGCCATGCGGCGATATGGGTGGCTTCACGCGAGGGGCGCAACCATGGCCGCATACGAAAACCGATATTGGTGGTCGCGCGACGGCCTGAGACTGCACTATCGCGACTATCCGGGGCCCGCCGATCGCCCGCCGATCCTGTGCCTGCCGGGCCTGACGAGGAATGCGCGCGACTTCGAGGGGCTGGCCGATCGGCTCGCGGGCGACTGGCGCGTGATCGCGGTCGATCTGCGCGGGCGTGGCGAGAGCGCCTATGCCAAGGACCCGATGAGCTATGCGCCGCTCACCTACGTACAGGATATCGAGGCGCTGCTGGAGGAATTGGGGTGCGATCGATTCGTCTCGTTCGGCACCTCGCTCGGCGGGATCGTGACGATGCTCCTTGCCGGCACGGCGCGACAGAGGCTCGTGGGCGCGCTGCTCAACGACGTCGGGCCGGCGATCGAGGCGGCGGGGCTTGCACGCATTCGGTCGTATGTCGGCAAGGCGAGTTCGTGGCCGACGTGGATGCATGCCGCGCGCGCAGTCGCGGAAGCGAATGCCGACGTTTATCCGGCTTATGAGACCGCCGACTGGCTCGGAATGGCGAAGCGGCTCTACCGGCTCAACAGCTCGGGGCGGATCGTGCTCGACTATGACTTGCGGATTGCCGAGCCGTTCCGCGTCCCGGGGAACGAAGCTGCGCCGGATATGTGGCCCGCGCTCGACGCGCTTGCCGGGGTGCCGGTGCTGCTCGTGCGCGGCGAGCGATCGGACGTGCTCGGTGAGGCAACCGCGGCGCGGATGGCCGCCGCTCTGCCGGAGGCCGAACTGGTGACGGTGCCCGAGCTCGGCCATGCGCCGACGCTGGAGGAGACGCCGGTCACGACGGCGATCGACCGGCTGCTGGCACGGGTCGCCAAGGAACCGGTCGCCGGCTGACGCGTCTCGGTTCAATCCACCGGGAGAGACGCATGGCCGCCGCCGCATGAGCTTCTTCTTCGATCGGCTCATCCTCACGCCCGACGACATCGACCTGACGCGCTCGCCGCTTGCGGGGCAGTTGGACGCCGAGACCTACGTCCTCGGCGCGTTCAATCCGGGGATGACCCGGCTTCCCAACGGCAATCTGCTGCTGATGGTGCGCATCGCTGAAGCGCTGCGCGAACCCGTTCGCGACGGCGCGATCCATGCGATCCGTTGGGACGATGGTAGCGTCTTCCTCGATCGCTGGCCGCTGGACGCGGTCGACGTCAGCGATCCGCGCACCTTCACGCTGCGCGAGGACTGGCAGCCGATGGCATTGACCTCGCTTTCGTGGCTGCTGCCGGTCGAGCTTTCCGCCGACGGCATGCGCGTGCTTGCGGTCCATTACGGCCGCGCGATCGCGCCCACGGCCTCGTACCAATCCTATGGCATCGAGGATGCGCGGATCAGCCGCGTCGGCGACATGTGGCTGATGACGACCTGCGCGGTCAGTCCCGAGCGGCAAGGAACGGCGCTCTACAGCTCTACCGATGCCGTGGACTGGACGCTCGAAGGTCTCGTCCTCGATCATCAGAACAAGGACATGCTGATCTTCGAGGGATTCGTGGGCGGCGCCTATTGGGCCGAGACGCGGCCGCTGGGAGCGCAATTCTTCGCCTATCCGCCCGGAAGCGAATGGCGTGCCGGGCCCTCGATCCATCTCGCGACCTCGCCCGACGCACGCCATTGGAAGCCGTTCGATCGGCCCTTTCTGCGGCCGCACGCGTCGACGCATGCGACCGAACGGATGGGTGGCGGCACCCCGCCGATCCTGACCGAACAAGGCTGGCTGACCTTGTGGCACGGGGTCGCGCCCAACGCGAGCGTGGGGACGTATCGCACCTATTGGTCGCTGCTCGATCGCGACGAGCCGTGGCGCGTGGTCCGCACCGATCACGAGCCCCTGCTCGAGGCCGATCCCGGCCTGACGCAGCCGATCGAGGACAGGATGTATCTGCGCGACATCGTCTTCACGACGGGGATCGTCGATGCGGGCGACCATTTCATCATCGCGAGCGGCGAGGCGGACCTCGCCTGCCGGATCACCCATGTGCCGAAATCGCGATTCGGGTTGTAGCTGAGCTCAGAGGCGCCGCAGCAGATCGGGCTTGCGTGCGAAAAGGTCGAGCACGAGCTCGCCGAAAAGCGTGTTCGCCCAGGCGAACCATGTTCGGCTGAACCGCGTCGGATCGTCGGCGTCGAAAGCTTCGTGCATGAAGCCGGTGCCCGCGTCGGTCGCGATGAGCATGCGGAGCTGGGCGACGATCTCGGCATCATCGTCGCTGGTGAGCGCACGCATGACGAGCGCGATCGGCCAGATGCGGTTGCCCGGCGTATGCGGGCTGCCGATCCCCTGGGCGGCGTCGCCGCGATGGAACCACGGATTGGATTCGCTCAGCGCAAAACCGCGGGTGCGGCGATAGAGCGGATCGTCCGCCCGACACCAGCCGATATAGGGCAGCGAGACGAGGTTGGGGACGTTGGCGTCGTCGATGAAGAGCGCGTTGCCGTAGCCATCCACCTCGAACGCCCAGATGCGGCCGCGTATGGGGTGTTCGGCGGTGCCATGCGCGTGCAGCGCGGCTTCGACCTCGTCCGCGAGTGCGCGTGCTTCGTCGACGATCGCGGCGTCGCGGGTGATCGCCGCATGCATAGCCGCGAGCTGGCGTAGCGAGACGACCGCGAACATGTTCGACGGCACCAGGAAGGGGAAGATCGTCGCATCGTCCGACGGGCGAAACATCGAGACGATCAGCCCCACGGGACGCATCGGATTGCCCCAGCCGTTGCCCGCTGCCTCGTCGTTGCTCCAGGCGGTGGTGCGCTGGAAACGATAGGGGCCACGGTCATCTTTTCGCTGCTGCTCGCGGAAGGTGCGGAGGATGCGGCGCGAGGCCTCGGTCCAGCGGTCGTCGAAGGGTGAGGTGTCGTCGCTCGCGCGCCAATAGCCGTGCGCAAGGCGGATCGCGTTGCAGAGCGAATCGATCTCCCATTTGCGCTCGTGGACGCCGGGCTTCATGTCGGTGTCGTCGGTCTTCCATTCGGAGACGCGCGTCTCGTCCTTGTAGAAGGCGTTGGCATAGGGATCGCGCAGCACGCACAGGGTCTGTCGGTTGACGACACCCGCGACGAGTTGCCGCAACCGCGGATCCTCGCCCATGAAACCGAGATAGGGCCAGACCTGCGCGGTCGAATCGCGCAGCCACATCGCGTCGATATCGCCCGTGATGACGAACGTGTCGGGATGTGCGCCCGGCGTGAAATCGACCGTGGTATCGAGCGTGTTGGGAAAGCAATTGGCGAACATCCGCCCGAGCTTGCGGCCAGCGGGCGTGCCCGAGACGTGCTGCTGCACGCGCGCGATCGCGATCTCGATCGCAGGGCTGGTGAAGCGGCGATCGGCAGGCGTGGGGCGGCCATGATCGATGGGTATGGTCTTTTGCGCCGCGGTGCGTCCGGCGAGCGGCAGCGCGGCGGCAGCGAGAAGAGCGCGGCGGTCGATCACGAGGTGGCGAATCTCGGGCCCGGCGGAGCGAGTACGGGTGCGGCGGCACGCTCCTCCTCGGTCTCGTCGAGCGCGAACAGCGAATCCACTGGCCGGTCGAACAACCGCGCGAGCCGCAGCGCGAGGCTGAGGCTCGGCTCGAACCGGCCGGTCTCGATCGAGTTGATCGTCTGGCGTGAGACGGCGGCCAGTTCCGCGAGATCGGCCTGCGTCAGCCGATAGTCGGCGCGGAGCTGCGCCAGCGTCGTCGTTATGCTGCCCATCGGCGATACGCCACGTACCAGAACGCCAACAACGAGCCGATATACAGGATCACGGTTGGCAAGGCGGTGACGGGTGGAAGGCGTCCGACGAGCGCGAGCAACGACCAAACGACGAGACACAGCGCCGTCACCGCCCCCGACATCGCGAGCGCCCAGTTCTGCACGCGGTTGAACATCTCGTCCTGGCGGAGGCTGAAGCGCCACCAGATCACCGCCGAGAGCGCGCCGAACCCGATCAGCCACCATATCGCCCATTCCGCCATTTCGGGCGCGGCTCCAGCAGGGCTCAAGCCTCCGCTACCGAGGCGATAACCGATCCGATAGCCGATCTCCCCCAACCACTGCGCCAGCGGAAGCACCGCGACGGCGGACGCCCCGCAGCTCGCCACCAGAAGACGTCGTCCGGTCTTGTCGAGGCTTTCCCAGCGAAACCAAAAACCGGAATGCGTGAATTCGTACATGCGGTCCCTCCCCAGATGGAGAGTCGTGTAAAACATACGCGACAATAAATGTCTAGTATATTTGTCATTCGCGCATCCGGATCAGGCCTTCCTGCGCGGCGCTGGCGACGAGGCGGCCGTCCTCGGTGTAGATCTTGCCGCGGTTGAAGCCGCGCGCGCGGCCGGCCCAGGGGCTGTCGCAGGCGTAGAGCAGCCATTGGTCGGCGCGGAAATCCTCGTGGAGCCAGAGCGCGTGATCGAGGCTGGCGGTCTGCACCTTGTGCGTCATCCAGGTGATGCCGTGCGGCAGCATCGCGGTGCCGAGCAGCGACATATCCGACGCATAGGCCAGGATCGCGCGGTGCATCGCGGCGTTGTCGCCGATCGGGGCGACGAGGCGGAACCAGCTATATTGTGCCGGCTCGCGCTTTTGGGGGCGGAACCAGGAGTGGGGGGCGACGGGGCGGATTTCGATCGGGCGCGAGCGGAGGAAGTGCCGGCGGAACTTCTCGGGGATGTCGTCGGCCATGTCGTGGCGCAGCTCGAATTCGGATTTGAGCTCGGCGGGGCGCGGGACGTCGGGCATCGCGTCCTGATGGTGGAGGCCTTCTTCCGGGCGCTGGAAGCTCGCGGCCATGTTGAGGATCGGCTGGCCCCGCTGGAGTGCGATCACGCGCCGCGTGGCGAAGCTTCGCCCCTCGAAATCGCGGACGACGCGGTAGATGATCGGATAATCCTCGCTGCCCGGGCGCATGAAATAGGCGTGGAGCGAGTGCGCGGCCTTGGGCGTCTCGGTCGAGCGCTGCGCGGCCTGGAGCGCCTGCGCGATTACCTGTCCGCCGAAGACGCGGCCCACGCCGCCGGGCTGGCGGGCGCCGCGGTAGAGATCGGTGTCGAGCTCCTCGACGGTGAGGAGATCGACGAGGCCCTGGGCGAGCTCGGCGGGCGGGGCGTTGTCCATGTTCTGTTTGCTATCAATAGCCCGCCGAGCGAGCCAGCGCGTCGGCGTGGAAATTGGTGTCGCCGAACAGCTCGGCGAGGACGCGGGCGCGCTTCATGTAGAAGCCGATGTCATAGTCGTCGGTCATGCCGATGCCGCCATGCATCTGGATACCTTCCTGCACGGCGAGCGTGGTCGCCATGCCGGTCATCGCCTTGGCGACGGAGACGGCGTCGTCAGCGCGGGAGTCGGCAGAATCAAGGAGCTGCTGCGCCTTGAGGACGGCGGCGTGGGCGACCTCGAGCTCGGCATAGAGATGCGCGGCGCGGTGCTGGAGTGCCTGGAAGCTGCCGATCGCTGCGTCGAACTGTTTGCGTTGCTTGAGGTAGCCGACGGTCATGTCCATCGCGCCGCCGCCGACGCCGAGCAATTCGGCCGATGCTCCGGTGCGGCCAGCGGCGAGGATGCGGGTGAGGATGGCGCGACCGGCATCGACCTCGCCGATCACGGCGTCAGCGTCCACCTCGACGCCGTCGAAGGCCAGATGCGAGGCGAGGCTCGAATCGGCGAGCCGTTCGGGCGTGGCGGTGAGGCCTGACGCATTCTTGTCGACCGTGAACAGGGTGATGCCGTCATCATCCTCGGCCGAGGCGGCGGTACGGGCGGCGACGATGAGGAGGTCGGCGGCGTGGGCGTGTATCACGAACTGCTTCTCGCCCGAGAGGCGGAAGCCGTTGCCGGAGCGTTCCGCCTTCATGGCGATGGCGGCGTCGTGCTTGCGGCCTTCGTCGATCGCGAGTGCGGCGACCGCCTCGCCTGCGAGGATGCCGGGGAACCAGCGGTCGGCGTGGGGGGTGTTCTTCAAGGCTTCGACGGCGCCGACGGCGGTAGAGAGGAAGGGGGAGGGAGAGAGATTGCGGCCGATTTCCTCGAGGACGATCCCCGCCTCGACATGGCCGAGGCCGAGGCCGCCCGCCTCCTCGCCGATCAGGATGCCGGTAAAGCCCATCTCGGCGAACTGCTTCCATAGCGCACGGGAGAAGCCGGTGGCGTCGTTCGCGTCGCGGAGGTGGCGCAGGTGGGAGACGGGGGCGTGCTCGGCGACGAAATCGCGGGCGGTGTCGCGGAGCATCGTCTGTTCGTCGGTGAGGGTGAGGGGCATTTCCTACTCCGTCACCCCAGCGGAAGCTGGGGTCGCCTTGATCTGAGAGACCCCAGCTTTCGCTGGGGTGACGTTCTGTATTCAGGAGGGCAGCTCCAGTATCCGCTTGGCCACGATGTTGAGCTGGATCTCGCTGGTGCCGCCTTCGATCGAATTGGCCTTGGTGCGCAGCCACGCGCGGGCGGCCGCGCCGTGGTTCGACGCCTCGCTTTCCCATTCGAGCGCGTCCGAGCCGCCGGCGGCCATCAGCAGCTCGTGGCGTGTCTTGTTGAGCTCGGTGCCGTAATATTTCATCATGCTGGGTTGCGCGGGGTGCGCCTTGCCGGCCTTCAATTCGTCGATGAAACGTTCGGACATCGCCGCGAAGGCGTTAGAACGCACCTCGAACAACGCGATCTGGGCGCGGAGGATCGGATCGACGCCGCGCCGCGCCGCTTCGATCAGCGGGTCGATGCCGGTCTGGCCAAGGCCCATGCCCGAGATCATCTCGCGCTCGTGGCCGAGCAGGTATTTGGCGACGTCCCAGCCCTTGCTCTCGTCGTGAATGCGCTGGCTCTTGGGCACCCGCACGTTGTCGAAGAAGGTCTCGCAGAAGGGGGAATAGCCGCTGATGAGCAGGATCGGTTTGGTCGAGACGCCCTGGCTCGCCATGTCGAAGAGGAGGAAGCTGATGCCGCCCTGTTTCGACTCCTTCGAGGTGCGGACGAGGCAGAAGATCCAGTCGGCCTTGTCGGCATAACTGGTCCAGACCTTCTGGCCGTTGACGATGTAGGCGTCGCCCGCGTCCTCGGCCGAGGCAGCGAGGCTGGCGAGGTCGGAGCCGGCATTGGGCTCGGAATAGCCCTGGCACCAGCGGATGTCGCCGCGGGCGATTTCGGGCAGGAAGCGCTGTTTCTGCTCCTCGGTGCCGTATTCGAGGAGCGCGGGGCCGAGCATCGAGATGCCGAAGCTGTTCAATGGGTTGCGCGCGGTGATGCGGCGTAGCTCTTCACGGAGGATTTTGGTCTCGGCGGGGGAGAGGCCGCCGCCTCCATAGTCCTTGGGCCAGTCGGGGACGGTCCAGCCGCGCTCCGCCATGCGGTCCATCCATTGCTTTTGCGCGGGCGTAAGTGCGGATTGGTCGCGGCCGCCCCAGCAGATGTCCCTGTCCGAGCGGACGGGCTCGCGCATGTCGGGCGGGCAGTTGGCATCGAGCCAGGCGCGGGTTTCAGCGCGGAATTGGTCGAGGTCGGTCATTGGTTGTTCCAAACCAAGTCGTGCGCGGCCTTGGCGACCGCGATGGCGGTGAAATCCTGGTTGACGGCGGCGATGACCTGGAGGCCGATGGGAAGACCATCCGCATCGGTGCCTACCGGGACGCTCGTCGCCGGAAGCATCGGGAAGGTGGCGAGGCCGGACCAGGCGAGCTGGAGGCCGTAGGGCGTCGGCGCGCCATCGACCGTCAGCGTGCGGTCGGTGATCGGCGTATCATCATGCGCGAAGGCGGTGGTGCCGAAAACGGGGGCAATGACCGCGTCATAGTCGGTGAACAGCCGTGCCCAGGATCGCGCCGCGCGGGCCTGCTCGTCGCCGAGCATGAACCAGTCGGCGAGCGTCGGCAGCGGGCGGCCTTCCTGCTGCGCGCCCCGCGTCATCGCGATGTTGAGCATGTGCATGTAGTGGCTGAACTGCGCGGGCAGATCGGGAAGGAGATCGCTCGTGCGATCGACCCGTGCGCCGATGACGGCGAAGGCGTCGCCGACGCGATGGAGCGCATCGGTCACCGATGCCCCGACCTTGGTGATCGGGTTCTCCGGGAGCAACAGGATGCGCCAGTCGCCGGGCGCGCGCGGCGCAGGTTTGGGTAAGGGAATGTCGGCGAGCACGTCGAGCTCGGCGGCGAGATCGTTTACGTCGCGCGCCATCGGGCCGATTACCGACAGCGCGACGCGGGCGTTGTCGGTGCGCGGAAAATAATGGCCGTCGGGGTCGAGCGCGGTGAAGCTCGGCTTGTGACCCCACACGCCGCAGAATGCCGCGGGGACGCGGATCGAGCCGCCGATGTCCGAGCCTAATTCGATCGGCACGTATCCCGCCGCGAGCGCCGCCGCCGCGCCGCCCGACGAGCCGCCGCTGACGCGGGCGGGATCGTGCGGGTTGCGGGTGCGGCCGTAATTGGGGTTGTTCGCCTGGTGGTCGGCGAGCCCGACGGGGATGTTGGTCTTGCCGAGGATCACCGCGCCTGCGGCCTTGAGGCGGCGGACGGCGACGGCATCGGTCCGGGCGATGTGATCGGCGTGCTCGGCGAAGCCCCAGCTTGTGGGGAGGCCGGCGACGTCGAAGCTTTCCTTCACGGTCATGGGGACGCCGAAGAAGGGGCGCCGCTCATTTTCGTCAGAGCCGGGGCCTGCTTCGTCGAGCGCTTTTGCGACGGCGCGGCCGCGGTCGAAATCGCGGACGACGACGGCGTTGATCTCGCCGTCGCGCGCCTCGATGCGGGCGATCGCGGCTTCGGTCTCGGCGAGCGCGGTGGTGTCGCCCGCGCGGATCGCGGCGGCGGTGGCGAGGGCGGTGCGGGTCGTCATGCGATCGTCCCCGGCACGGGGAGGGATGCGCAGCATGGTGGCGGGGATTGCGACGAAACGCACCGGTGG
>CAMLGC010000071.1 GCA_946479505.1 uncultured Sphingomonadaceae bacterium | reverse complement strand
CGCCCCGAGCTCACCAGCGCCAAGGTGATCGTCTCGGGCGGTCGTGCGCTGCAATCGGGCGAGAACTTCCATTCGATCATCGAGCCGCTCGCCGACAAGCTCGGCGCCGCGGTCGGCGCATCCCGCGCCGCGGTCGATGCGGGCTATGTCCCCAACGACTATCAGGTCGGCCAGACCGGCAAGATTGTCGCGCCGGAGGTCTATATCGCGATCGGCATCTCGGGCGCGATCCAGCACCTCGCCGGCATGAAGGATTCGAAGACCATCATCGCCATCAACAAGGATGAGGACGCCCCGATCTTCCAGGTCGCCGACATCGGCCTCGTCGGCGATCTGTTCAAGATCGTGCCGGAGCTGACGTCGAAGTTGTAGGCGGAAGCGAAGCTGCCCGGCCGGTGCGAGCGGCGAAGCCGTCTCGCAACAATCGACCGGCCGGCGGCGCCTCAGCGCCGTCCGACGACGCGGGATTCACTCCCGCGTTGGTGCGGGTAGGCCGCCCATCAGCAATACGGCGACCGGCGCGACGAGGGCGAACGTGCGGACGAGAGCGGCCATCGCTCGATGATAAGCACAAGGGCGAGCGATCGCCAAACACGCCCCTACCAATGTTGGAAAATTGATGTCACATCGGGGTCATGCGCGGCCTTCCGCCCCGTCCTGACACCCGCCGCCTCGTCCGAATCGATCTTGCGACCCTCCGAAACCAACGGGGGCCTACCGTCACTTTCACAACCTTTGGAAGATCGGGTATGGCGCAGCCGAGTCGCAGGGGCAGGCGATGAGCACCGACCGCCTCCACGTCGTCACCGGCGGCCCGGGATCGGGCAAATCGACGCTGATCGAGGCGCTCGCCGCCGCCGGAATCGCGACCAGCGCCGAGGTCGGGCGCGCGATCATCAAGGACGAGCTGGCCTCGGGCGGCACCGCGCTCCCCTGGATCGATCACCTCGCCTTCGCCGAGAGGATGGTGGTGCGCGAGGTCGCGGCGCATCAGGCGGCGCTCGCGGGCGGCAAAACGGTGGTGCTCGACCGCGGCGTGCCCGATGTCGTCGGCTTCCTCAACGCCTCGAAGCTCGCGGTGCCGGCGCATATCGACGCGGCGGCGCGGGCGTGCCGCTACAATTCCCGCGTCTTCATCGCGCCGTGGTGGGCGGACATCTTCACCACCGACACCGAGCGCAAGCAGACGGGGCAAGAGGCGCGCGACACCTTCGCGGTGATGGTCGAGACCTACCGCGCCTACGGCTACACGCTCGTCGAGCTCCCGCGCGCAACCGTGGCGGATCGTGCCGCGTTCGTCCTCCACCATCTCGGAGCCGCGCCATGATCCGCCGCCGCCTGCATATCACCGGACACGTCCAGGGCGTGTTCTACCGCGACTGGTTCGTCGACGAGGCGGAAGGCCTCGGGCTCGACGGCTGGATCCGCAACCGCGCCGACGGCAGCGTCGAGGCGGTGGTGCAGGGCCCGTCCGAGACCGTCGACCGCGCGATCGCCAAAGCCCGCGACGGCTCGCCCGCCGCGCGGGTCGATCATGTCGCGGTGCGTGAGGAGCCGTCGGGCGAGGTGCTGAACGGTTTCGAGAAGCGCGCGACCCGATAGGACAGGCTCAGTCTTTGCCTTCGAGTTTCGCCTTGAGCCCCGCGAGCGCGCCGAACGGGCCGGCTTCCTCCTCGCGGAGCACCCCCGCCTCGCGCAGCGCCTGCTCGGCGCCGGGCGCGCGCGGGAACGGATCGAGCGCGAGCGCCATCGTCTCGGCGGCCGCTTCGCCGAGGTCGATCGCGCCGCCCTCGATCGGAATCGTGTCGAGCGCGTCGCTGCCGAGCTCGACCTCCTCTTCGTGTGGCGCCTCCTCGACGAAACGCAGCGTGACGGCTTCATGGATGTCCGCTGGCACCGGCGCGCCGGTGGCGACGCACGCCTGGGCGACCGCCGCATCGACGGTGCCTTGGGCGATGATGCCCACCGCCTCGCGGTGGACGGTGAAGCTTGCCGTGAGTCGCTCGATGCCGAGCAGTTCGAAGCGGGTCGCGAGCGCCGCGCGCTCCTCCGCGCCCGCCTCGATCTCGATCCGGCGCGGGCGTTCTCCGATCGTGTCGATGCGAGCGGGACGCGAGAATTCGGGGGTCACGGCAAGCACCCCTCGAGCAGCGCGGGCAGCGGCGTCGCGGCGAGCGCGTCGCGAAACGCGGTCAGCCTGTCCTCGACATGTGCGATCGCCTCGGGCGCGGGGGGCGTGCCGCGATACAGGTTGCGGACGAGCGCGGGCGCGAGGTCGCCCTCGGCGAGCCCCGCGCGATACGCGCCGAGCCGGCCGCCCAGCATGCTCATCATCCGCCCGATATGCTTGCCGACGACGATGTCGCCGATCCCGATTTCGCGAAGCTGCGCGTCCATGTCGTCGACGAAGCGCTCGGCGAGATGCGTGCTCGCCGCAATACCGCCGGGCTCTTGCTCGAGGCGGAGCAGCACCAGCGCGAGCAGTGCCGCGATGCTGTCGAAGCGGCCGTCGACCGTATCGGGGACCTGGCCCTGAAGATACCAATGCGGCGCCCGGCCCCTGGCGACGATCGCGGCGTAGAGCGCCGCCACCTCGTCGCCGGGGCGTCTGCCGAGCAGGCGGTCGATCAATCCCATGTGCGTCGCGTCGTCCGAATTGCGTGCGGCCTTGTTCGGCCGGCGTCCAGCGCATATTGAGGCGATCGGCGCGCGATGCAATGCGCGCCGCGTTCCAGCTCGCCCCGGGAGATCGGCATGCGTTTCAGTTCAACCATCCTGCTGGGCGGCGCGCTCGCGCTTGCCGGGCTGGCCGCCGGCGGATGCACCCCGCTGCGGTCGCACCAGGGCTATGTGGTCGACGTCGATCTCGTCAATTCGGTGCAACCCGGCGTCGACAACCGTGAATCGGTGCTCGCGACGCTCGGCACGCCGACCTTCACCAGCCAGTTCAACCAGGGCGAGTGGTATTACGTTGCGCGCGACAGCCGCAATCTCGCGTTCAACAATCCGCATCCGGTGAACCAGAACACGATCGCGATCAGCTTCGACGACGCGGGCACGGTCAGCGCGATTCGGCGGATCGGCATGGAGCAGGTCGTTTCGATCAATCCGATGGACAAGACGACGCCGACATTGGGCCGAGAGCGGAGCTTCTTCGACGAGCTGTTCGGCAATATCGGTGCGGTCGGCGCGCCGGGGGCGGGACAGGTCGGCGGCGGCCGCGACACGCCCTAGAGCGCCGCGCGCGAGCTTTCTCAAAGCTTACAGGCGCATTCCCGCTGCGTTCAGTGGCGCGCGTCCATAACGCTCCCATAATTTGTTGGAGAGCCCTGTATGCGTAAGTTCCTTCTCGTCGCCCTGGCCGTCGCCACGGCACTTCCCACGATCACCGTCGCCGCCCCCGCTGCCGCACAGTCGCGCCACGAGGTTCGTCGTGATCGTCATGAGGTCCGCCAGGAGCGCCGCGACGTGCGCCGCGCGCGCCGTCACGGCGACCATCGTCAGATCCGCCGCGAACGTCGCGACGTGCGCCATGCCCGCCGTGAGCTCCGTCAGGATCGCCGCGATCATCGGCAGGCGCGCCGCTGGTCGCGCAACGACTGGCGCAATTATCGCCACGACAACCGCCGCGTCTTCCGCCGGGGTGGCTGGCATGCGCCGTTCCGCTATCACGCCTTCCGCACCGGAATCCGGATCGCGCCCAGCTATTACAGCTCGCGTTATTATATCGCCGATCCCTATGCCTATCACCTGCCGGCGCCGGGCTATTACCAGCGCTGGGTGCGGCATTATGACGACGTGCTGCTGGTCGACGTCCGCACCGGGATGGTGCTCGACGTGATCCGTAATTTCTACTGGTAAGCGCAAAGGGTTCGGCCGCGCCGCGAATTGACGCGGCGGCGCGGCCGGTGCCTGAATGGACAGGGCACCAGTCCCGAAAGGGGATAGGACCGGTGCGTCAACGCATCAGCGGATGTTTGGTTACCGGATTGTAAAAAGAACCTGACCGCGGATGTTTCCGGCGGGAGGCCCCATGTCCTCGCTTCCGAGCTGCCGCGCCGGGCCGGAATCGCGCTGGAAATCTCCACCGTCCTCAGCGGCTTGACCGATCGATGCGGAAAGGGAACGATCGCCGCTTCCGACTCGGGGGAATCGGCAGCGGTGGAATGGGACGGAATCGTCTGGGGGATCGACACCGTCGCGCACGAGGCGATGCTGTTCGCCGCCGTCGGATTTCTCATCGGCGGCATCGACGATTTCGCGGTCGACGCAATCTTCCTCCTGCGCATGCTCTGGCGCCGATGCACCGTCAGGCGGCGCTACGCCCGCGCGCAGCTTTCCGACTTTGCCGTGGCGCCCGATGCCGGCCGGATCGCGATTTTCGTCGCCGCCTGGGACGAAGCGGGGGTGATCGGCGCAATGCTGGCGACCGCGCTCACCCGGATCGATCATCCCAATTACCGCATCTATATCGGCACCTATCCCAACGACCGGGCGACCGCCGACGCGGTCGCAGGGGTGGCCATGCGCGACGATCGCGTGCGGCTGGTGATCGGGCCGCGCCCCGGTCCTACAACCAAGGCGGACTGCCTCAACACGCTCTGGCGTGCGCTGCTGCGCGAAGAGGCGGACGAGGGCGGCCGCGCCAAGGCGGTGGTGATCCACGACGCGGAAGACGTGGTTCACAAAGGCGAGCTGGCGATCTTCGACCGGCTGATCGAGCGACACTGGGTGGTGCAGCTACCCGTTCTGCCGCTTCAGGACAGAAGCTCACGTCTCGTTTCGGGCCACTATTGCGACGAGTTCGCCGAAGCGCACGCCAAACAGCTCGTCGTTCGCGAAGCATTGGGTGCCGGGCTGCCGCTCGCCGGCGTCGGATGCGCGATTGCGCGGCGCGCGCTCGATGCCGTCGCTGCACACCGCGATGGAGCGCCGTTCGACGAGACCAGCCTGACCGAGGATTACGAGCTCGGGCTCAATCTCGCCGCGCTCGGCGGCAGCGGCATTCTTGCCCGCGTGCCCGAGCGCCCGGGCGGTCCCGTCGTCGCGGTGCGCGCCTATTTTCCGGCGACGTTCGAGGCGGCCATCCGGCAAAAGGCACGCTGGATCACCGGAATCGCGCTTGTCGGCTGGGATCGTGTCGGCTGGGGCCGCTGGCACGATCTGGGTGAGCATTGGATGCGGATGCGCGACCGGCGCGCACCGCTGGCGGTGCTCGTTCTGTTTGCCGGCTATGGCGCCGCCTTCGCTTGGGCCGTCGCGTGGGCGGCGCATGGTCTCGCGGGCACGCCGCCCGTGGCGCTCGGCTCGATGCTGCGCGTGCTGCTCGGGATCAATTTGGGGCTGCTCGCGTGGCGACTGGCGATGCGGGCGACCTTTACTGGTCTGGCCTATGGCGGCCGCGAGGCGCTGTGGTCGCTTCTGCGCGCCGCGGTCGGCAATCTGATCGCGATGCTGGCGGCGCAACGTGCGATGATCGGCTATTTCGGTATGCTCGCCGGGCGCGCGCCCACCTGGGACAAGACCGCGCACCATTTCCCCGATCCCGATCTGATCGAGACCCCCCGGTGAGTGCGAACGGCCGGCCGATCCGTTTTCTGGCGATCGTTCTTGGCGGCTGGACCGTATTGCGCATGGCTATGCTGTGGCCGGCGATCGAGACGCCGGCCGATGTCATCGATGCGGTTCTGCCCCGCGCTGCCGCCCGCGTGACGGCACAGAATGCTGCCATTGCGCCTGAATCGGCTGGGAACGCGAGGGCAGCACCGCATACCTCCGCAGAGCGCTGGGGTACTGGGCCGACGGCGATGACGATGAGACCTCCGCTCACGGCCGAGCCCTATCGTGCTGGCGGTCGCCGCCGGACCGCACTCGCAACACCTGGCTCGACCCGTTCCGCCGATGCCGAGCCGGCGTCGTTCGCGCATACTGCACCCCCCGCGCCAAGTCTGCCGCTGGCGCCGCGCGCATCTGACGGCTCACGATGGTCGGGGAGCGGCTGGCTCGTCGTGCGCGCGGGGAGCAACCCGGGCGCTGCGTTCGGCGGGAGCCAGCTCGGCGGCAGCCAGGCCGGGCTGCGACTGGCCTACACGATCGATCGTACACATCGGGTCGCGATCGCAGGACGTGTGTCGACGCCGCTCTCGGGCGACGGGCGCGAGGTCGCGATCGGCGTCGAATGGCAGCCCACCCGGCTGCCCGTCCGCATGATTGCCGAGCAGCGCCTGTCGCTCGACGGTGGGCGGGGTGGGCCGACGCTCGGCGTGATCGGGGGTTTTGGTCCGATGTCGGTGGCGCCCGGGCTGACGCTTGAGGCATATGGACAGGCAGGCGCGATCGCGCGCGATGGGATCGACGCCTTCGCCGACGGGGCAGCGCGTGTCGGGCACGAGCTGTTCGACATCGGCGGCGCGCATGTCGTGCTCGGCGCAGGTGCGTGGGGCGCGGCGCAGCGCGGCGCGGCGCGGCTCGATACGGGGCCTTCGCTCTCACTGGACCTGCCGCTCGCGCGACGCGTCCATGCCCGGCTCGCGCTCGACTGGCGCGCGCGCATCGCGGGCGACGCACGACCCGGTTCGGGGTTCGTCCTCACGTTCGGAACGGATTTCTGAGCGGCGGTTGTCCGCGGGCGCTTTCGCGTCGCCCGCGAACGCGATAGGCCGAGAGAATGGACGTGTACCTGCCTATCGCCAATCTCTCGGTGAACGCGCTCGTCATCGTTCTCCTGGGTGGCGGCGTGGGCATCCTCTCGGGGATGTTCGGGGTCGGCGGCGGGTTCCTGACGACGCCGCTGCTCATCGTTTACGGCATTCCGCCGACCGTCGCCGCCGCCTCTTCGGCGAGCCAGGTGACCGGCGCCAGCGTCTCGGGCGTGCTCGCGCATGTCGGGCGCAAGGGAGTCGACTTCAAGATGGGCGCGGTGCTCGTCACCGGCGGCATTTTCGGCACGGTCGCCGGCGGCTACCTGTTCCAGCTCCTCCAGGCGACGGGCCAGATCGATACGGTGATCGCGCTCATCTACGTGCTGCTGCTGGGCGGGATCGGCGGGCTGATGGCGCGCGAGTCGCTCCAGACGATCGGAATCGCGCGGGGCGCAACCGCGCCGCGCCCGCGCAAGCGCCGGCACCACCCGATGATCGCAGCCCTTCCCTTCCGCACGCGCTTTTACGCGTCGGGGCTCTACATCTCGCCGCTCGCGCCGCTGCTGCTCGGATTCTTCACCGGCATCCTGACGATCCTGCTCGGCATCGGCGGGGGGTTCATCATGGTGCCCGCGATGCTCTATCTGCTCGGCATGAGCACCGGCGTCGTCGTGGGCACGTCGCTCTTTCAGACCCTGTTCGTCACTGCCATTGCCACGATGGTCCACGCCACGGGCACCAAGGCGGTCGATATCGTCCTGGCGGCGCTGCTGCTCGTCGGCTCGGTGACGGGCGCGCAGGTCGGCGCGCGCTTCGCAACCAGGATCAAGCCCGAATATCTGCGCCTCCTGCTCGCGCTGATCGTGCTCGCGGTCGCCTTCCGCATGGCGGTGGGGCTCGGCTGGAGACCGCCCGAAATCTATTCGGTCGAGCTGTCGTGAGGCGCTTCGCCGGAAGCCTGGCGCTCGTCGCGCCGCTCCTGATCGGCGCGGCCAAGCCGACGCTCGTGCCCGACGTGTCGCAACGCGACATCGAGATCGCGTACAGCTTCACGGGCGCCGAGCTGCTCTTGTTCGGGGCGATCCTCTATCCGGGCGGCCGCGTGCCCGAGGAGCAGGGCGATCCGGCCGAGGTGGTCGTGGTCGTCAAGGGCCCGACCGAATCGATCCTCGCCCGAGAGAAACAGAAGATCGCGGGCATCTGGGTGAACGCGGCGAGCATGCGCTTCCGCTCGGCGCCGTCCTTTTACGCCATTGCCTCATCCAAGCCCGTCGACACGCTCGTCGATGCACGCACGCGGGCGATCTACGAACTCGGGCTCGACAGCCTCCAGCTCTCGCCCGCCTCGACCGCGCCGATCGACGAGCAGAACCGCTTCGCTGAAGGGCTGGTCGACCTGCGCCGCCGCGCTGGCCTCTATGTCGAGGCGCCGGGCGCGGTCGAGATCACCGACGGCGTGCTCTATCGTGCGCGCATCACCATCCCCGCGCGGGTGCCGGTCGGCCGCTTCACCGCCGAGACTTTCCTGATCCGGGACGGCCGCGTGCTGGCGGCGGCGGTGCGCGACATCGACATCCGCAAATCGGGTTTCGAACGCTTCGTCGCGAGCGCGGCCGAGCATTCGTCGATAACCTACGGTCTCACCGCCGTCGGGCTGGCGGTGCTGCTCGGCTGGTTCGCGGGCTGGGCGGCGCGACGCGTATAGCGCGCACGACGGCGCGCCGAGGGGCTATTGCCCGGTCTTGCCGGACGCGTCGGGTCCGACGACCTGGTAGGCGGGCGGAGTCGAGGCCCGCTGCCGGGGCGCGGCGCCAGCGGTGCTGGCGATGGCCGGGCCGCCCTGTCCGAGGATTGCGGCGGTTTCGATCACGTCGAGCGCGCGCCGTGCGTCGACATAGCGCTGCGCAGCGGCAATCCAGCGGTCCGCGCGCGGGGCGCCGGGAAGCCGGCGGACCTCGGCGAGCGCGGCCTCGACCTGCCCGCCCTCGAGCAAGTGGCGCGCGCGCGACAGCCGGTCCGACGGACGTGACGAGAGCGACCCTTCCTTGTGGATCACGATCAGGTTCGAAAGCTCGCGCCGGATGCTGTCGAGCCAGCCCTTGCTGCTGCCGCCGCTGACCAGCTCGGCGCCGATCGACGACAGACCGAGCCGCAGGTCTTCGCTCGTCACCGGATTGCGCGAGGCCTGGATGGTCATCGCCACCGCGCGCGGCTGGGTGGCGCCGAAACGTTGGCGAAGCTGACCCTCGATATAGCCGAGTCCGAGCCCGCGATCGAGCGCGCGCCGGGCGGCGAAGGCGACAAGCAGCCCTTCGGCGCGCGTGGCGTTGCCGCTCGCCTGCTCGGCCTTGGTGTCGATCGTCGCCGCGCGCGCCTCGAGGTCCGCCAGCCGGGCGGCGAGGGCCGCCTCGCGGGCATTGAGCGAGTCGATGTCGGTGCTGGTCGGCGAAACGGGCGGGGGCTGCGCACTATCGGCGCCCAAGGGTGCAGCGGGCGTGGGTTGCGGGTGGATCGAAACGGTGGGCTCGCCCTCGAACCAGTGTCCGAAATTCTTGATCGCATAGCCGATCGCGATCGCGCCCACGAGGAACGCGGCGACGCCGACCAGCGCGAGCATTCGCAGCCTTATCCGGCGCTCGGGTTTTTCGTCGAGGGAGACATAGTCGCGGCTCATAGCGTGCCTTATCCCCGTGGCGTCGCGCCCGGTCAATCGGCGAGGCGGCGCGCAAGCGCGAGGAGCGCATCGTCGTCGGGCGCGGCCGCCGCATCGACGCTTGCCCAACCCGTTCCGGCGGCTGCAGCGGTCGCCTGACTAAGCGCCGCGATGCGAACCGTCTGTCGGTCGAGTCCGACAGCGAGGGTATCGAGCCGGCGTGCGGCATTGGGCGAATGGAGCAGCGCGACGCCGCCCTCGATCCGCGCGAGCTCGTGTGCCGCGATGGCAAGCGGCTCGCTCGCATAGACGGTGATCGCTTCGATGATCGGGCCTCGCGCCTGAAGCCGCCGCTCGCGCCCGCCGATGTGGAGCGCGCGGCGGACGCCCCGCTCGGTCGCGCGAGCTGCCAGCTCCTCGCCGTCGGTGGTGCCCACGTCCATCAGCGTGAAATGGGCGGCACGTGCGGCTTCGGCCGTTGCCGCGCCGACGGCATAAACCGGCAGCGCGCGAAGGGCCGTCAGTCCGGGCCCGCCGAGCCGCACCGCATTGGCGCTGGTCAGCACCAGCGCGTCGAACCGGGACGCGTCGGGCGGCGGCCACGCCACCGCGCGCACCTCGAACAACGGTATCCGGATCACGTTCAATCCCAACGCTTCGGCCGCCGCGGCAGTGCGGGTGTTGCCCGGCTCGGGGCGCAACACCGCGAGCGCGCGGCTCATCCGGCGAACAGCGCGCAGATCGAGGGCGGCGCGCGGGTCAGCAGGTCGCGCGCGAGCCGGGCGCCGATGGTCGCATCATCGGGCGCGCCTTCGATGCTGCCGAGCACGGTTTCGGCGCCGTCTTCCGAAAACAGGGCCGCGTCGATCCGCAAGCGCTCGCCCAAGGTCGCGAGCGCCCCCACGGGCGAATGGCAGTCCGCCTGAAGCGCCGCAAGCAGCGCGCGCTCGGCCAGGACGCAGGTGCTCGTTGCGCCGTGATCGATCGCGCCGACCAGCGCCCGCGCGGCCGCGTCGCCGGCGCACACCTCGATCCCGATCGCCCCCTGCGCCGGTGCCGGCAGCATTACGTTGGTCGGCACGGGCGTCCCGACATTGTCGCGGCCGAGCCGATCGAGCCCGGCCGCGGCGAGCAGGGTCGCATCCGCCTCGCCCGTCGCGAGCTTTGCCAGCCGCGTATCGACATTGCCGCGAAAGAGCGTGATCTTCAGGTCGGGGCGCAGATGGAGAAGTTGCGCGGCGCGACGTGGCGAGCTCGTCCCCACGGTCGCGCCCTCGGGAAGTGCATCGACGCTGTCGGCCCCGATCAGCCGGTCGCGCACGTCGGCGCGCGGCAGCATCGCGGCGATCGCGATCGTCACTGGCCGAATCGTCTCGACATCCTTCATCGAATGGACAGCGCAATCGATCTCGCGATCGAGCAGCGCGCGATCGAGTTCCTTGGTCCACAGCGCCTTGCCGCCGATCTCGGCGAGCGCGCGATCCTGCACGCGGTCGCCGGTGGTCTTGACCGGCACGATCTCGACCGCGTCCTCGGCCCAGCCATGCGCCGCCACGAGCGCGTCGCGCACCATATCCGCCTGGGTGAGCGCAAGCGGCGAGCCGCGGGTGCCGATGCGAAACGGGGTCAACGCATTCTCCATGAAGAGGCGCCAAGGCTTTGCCCCAATGTCGGATGCCGGAACAAGCCCGGCATGACGAAGACGCGCCCCTTCGACAAGCCGGGGGCGACCCGCTAGGAGCAATCGATGCTCGTCCTCGGCCTCGAATCCTCGTGCGACGAAACCGCGGCCGCGCTCGTGTGCGACGACCGCACCATCCTGGCGCACAAGCTCGCGGGCCAGGAAGCAGCGCATCGCCCCTATGGCGGCGTCGTTCCGGAAATCGCGGCCCGCGCGCATGTCGACATTCTCGCGCCGCTGGTCGAGCAGGCGCTCGAGGAGGCCGGCGTGGCGCTGGCCGATGTCGATGCGATCGCCGCGACCGCGGGGCCTGGCCTGATCGGCGGGGTGATGGTGGGGCTCGTCACGGGCAAGGCGCTCGCGCACGCGGCGGGAAAGCCGCTGGTCGCGGTCAATCACCTCGAAGGCCATGCGCTGTCGCCGCGGCTCGCCGAAGCCAGCCTCGATTTCCCCTATCTGCTGCTGCTCGTCTCGGGCGGGCATTGCCAGTTGCTCTTCGTCGAGGGAGTCGGCCGCTATCGCCGGCTCGCGACCACGATCGATGACGCCGCGGGCGAGGCCTTCGACAAGACCGCCAAGATCCTCGGCCTCGGCTTCCCGGGCGGCCCCGCCGTCGAGCGCGCGGCGGCCGAAGGCGACGCCCGCGCGATTCCGCTCCCGCGCCCGCTCAAGGGCGCGGCCGAACCGCATTTCTCCTTCGCCGGGCTCAAGAGCGCGGTCGCGCGCGCGCACGATGCCCGCCGCTGGTCGGCGGAGGATATCGCCGCCTCGTTCCAGGCCGCCGTCGTCGACTGCCTGATCGACCGCACGCGCAAGGCGCTCCACGAAATTGAAGGGGCGACCGCGCTGGTCGTCGCGGGCGGGGTGGCGGCCAACAAGGCGGTTCGCGATGCGCTGCAAGCCCTCGCGGCCGAGCATGCGCTGCGTTTCGTCGCACCGCCGGGCTGGCTCTGCACCGACAATGCGGCGATGATCGGCTGGGCGGGTGTCGAGCGCTTTGCAGCCGGGCTGGTCGACCCGCTCGACACACCCGCGCGCGCGCGCTGGCCGCTCGATCCGCATGCACAGAAGGCGCGGGGCGCGGGAGTGAAGGCATGAAGATCGGCATTCTCGGCGCGGGCGCCTGGGGCACCGCGCTCGCGCAGGTGGCGGCGCAGGGCGACCGCCAGGTCCTGCTCTGGGCGCGCGAGTCAGAGGTCGTGGAGGCGATCAACACGAGCCGCGAGAATCGCGCCTTTCTCGCCGGCGTGCCGCTATCGCCGGCGATCGTCGCGACCGCGGCGCTCGACGATCTGGTGGGGTGCGAGGCGCTGCTCGTCGTCACCCCCGCGCAGCATGTCCGCGCGACCCTTTCGCAACTCGCCGTCGGCGCCACCCCGCTCGTCCTGTGCGCCAAGGGAATCGAGGCGGGCACCCGCCTCCTCGTCGGCGAAGTCGCGCGCCAGGTCCACCCGCACGCGCCGGTCGCTGTTCTCTCGGGGCCCACCTTCGCGCATGAGGTCGCCGCCGGCCTCCCCACCGCGGTCACGCTCGCCTGCGAGGACGCGGAGCTGCGCGCCGCGCTCGCCGATCGGCTCGCGAGCCCCGCCTTCCGCCCCTATGCCTCGGCCGATGTCGTCGGCGCCGAGATCGGCGGCGCGGTCAAGAACGTGCTCGCGATCGCGTGCGGCGTGGTCGAGGGCGC
>CAMLGC010000070.1 GCA_946479505.1 uncultured Sphingomonadaceae bacterium | reverse complement strand
ACGCGCGGAGCGATTCGGTGCTGCTGATCGAATGGCCCGAACATGCGCCCGGGCGCTGGCCCGATGCGCTCGCGCTGACGCTTGTCGTTGGGCCGAACGGCGCGCGCGCCTTGACAGCCGAGGTGCCGACGGCATGGAAGGGGCGATGGCTCTCGACATGAACCCGCCGGCCGGTGCGGCCGCTTTCCTGGCAGCGCATGGATGGGGGGACGCGGAAATCGTGCCGCTCGCGGGCGACGCCTCGTTCCGTCGCTATTTTCGCGTGGCGGAGCGCGATCGTCGCGCCGTGCTGATGGACGCGCCGCCACCGCACGAGGATCCGCGCCCCTTCATCGCGATCGCCAAGTGGCTGCACGAACGCGGCTTCGCGGCGCCCGCCATCCTCGCCGACGATGTCGAGACGGGGCTCGTGCTTCTCGAGGATTTTGGCGACGTGCGGATGCGCGAGACCGTGGACGCGCTGCCCGAGGCCGCCGACAAGCTCTATGGCGGGGCGATCGACCTCCTGATCGACCTCCACCAGCATCCGGCGGGTCCCCTTCGCCCCTATGATCGCACCGAGCTTCAGCGCGAGGCGGGGCTGTTCGTGGAATGGTATTGTTCTGCGGTCGGGCTCGACGTCGATGTCGAGGGCTATCGCGCGGCGTGGGACGAGGTGCTCGGCGTTGCACTCGATCGTCGCGAAAGCGTCACCGTTCTGCGCGATTACCATGCCGAGAACCTGATGCTGGTCGATGGCGGGGACGTGCTGGGGCTGCTCGATTTCCAGGACGCGCTCGCGGGGCATCCCGCCTACGACCTCGTCTCTCTGCTCCAGGACGCGCGGCGCGACGTGGCGCCCCAGCTCGAGGCGGCGATGCTCGAGCGATACAGGCGCGAGGCCGCGCCGGAGGAAGACTTTCTCGCCGCCTATTACGTGCTCGGTGCCCAGCGGAATGCCAAGATCATCGGCATCTTCACCCGTCTGTGGAAGCGCGACGGCAAACCGCGCTACGCCGCGATGTGCCCGCGCGTGTGGCGCTATCTCGAGCACGACCTCGCCCAGCCTGCGCTCGCGCCGGTCGCGCGTTGGTTCGCCGAGAACGTCCCCGGCGACAGACGCGGTGATCCCATGGACCTGGCATGACGGCGAAGCGCACGCTGGCGCTCCGTCCTGATCCGGGCGGCGCGGTGCCCGAGACGGCGATGGTGATGGCCGCCGGACTCGGCAAACGGATGCGGCCGCTGACGGCGACGCGCCCCAAGCCGCTGATCGAGGTCGCTGGGCGGCCGCTGATCGACCATGTTTTCGATCGACTTCGCGCAGCGGGGGTAAAGCGCGCGGTGGTCAACGTTCATTACCTCGCGGATGCGCTCGAAGCTCATCTTAGGAATCGCGTCAAAGATATTGAAATTGTTGTTTCCAACGAGCGTCAATGCCTGATGGAGACGGGCGGCGGACTGATCCAGGCGCGTGATCTGCTCGGGCCCGCACCGGTGCTCGTCGTCAACAGCGACAATCTGTGGATCGACGGCCCGGCCGACGCGATCCGGGAACTCGCGGCGCGGTGGGATGACGCGCGGATGGACGCGCTACTGCTGCTCGTGCCCTTGGCGAACGCGAACAACCATCGCGGGCACGGCGACTTCCACCTCGCCGCCGACGGACGGATCACCGGGCGGCGCGGGCGGCGGCGGGTGGCGCCTTTCGTCTTCACGGGTGTCCAAATTCTCTCTCCGCGGCTCTTCGCCGATGCGCCCGAGGGGCCGTTTTCGACCAACCTTTTCTGGGATCGGGCGATCGAGGCGGGGCGCGCCTTCGGCGTCGTCCATCAGGGGCTGTGGTTCGATGTCGGCACGCCGGAAGCGATCGGACGGACCGAGGCGATGCTCTCGAATGGCTGATCGGCCGCGGCCCGCGCTGTTCACGATCCCCGCATACCGGGCGTTCGCCGATGCACTCGCCGCCGGGCTGCTCCGCCGTTTCGGCAAGGACCGGATGCGGCTCGCGCGGGGTTTGGTGCTGCTGCCGAACAACCGTGCAAAGCGCAGCGTCCGCGACGCCTTCGTGCGCGCAAGCGGCGGGGCGCTGTTGCTGCCGCGGCTGGTCGCGATCGGCGACCCCGAGCTCGACGAGGCGGCGGGGGCGGCGCTCGATCCCCTCGGCGACCCCGATCCTGTCCCGCCCGCGGTTGCGCCGCTCCAGCGACGGATGATCCTTGCGCGGTTGGTCGAGGAGGAGCGTGCGCGGGCGGGCGCTCCGGTCGATGCGGCGGAGGCGGTGCGGCTCGCCGGCGAGCTCGCGCGCACGCTCGATCAGTTGCTCGTCGAGGAAGTCGAACCGGTCCGGTTGCGCCGCATCGAGCTGGCGGAGGAGCTGTCGGCGCATTGGCGCCGATCGCTCGAACTGTTCGGAGTCGTGCTCGAACGCTGGCCCGAGGAGTTGCGGCGGCTCGGGCGCATCGATCTCGCCGACCGGCGCGCGCGGCTGATGTCTCGGCTCGCCAGACGCTGGCGCGACGCGCCGCCGGCGGATTTCGTGTGCGCGGCCGGCATCACCACCGCGTCGCCCTCGATCGCCCGGCTGATGCGCTGCGTATCCGAGCTGCCGCAGGGGCTGGTGGTGCTGCCCGCGCTCGCGCTCGACATGCCCGAGGTGGAATGGCAGGCGCTGGGGCCGCACGAGCCCGATCCGGCGACCGGACGGCGCACGCGTGCGATCGAGACGCACCCGCAATTCCAATTGAAGCTGCTGCTCGACCGCATGGGGTTCAACCGCGCCGAGGTCGATACGTGGCGCGAGGGCGGGGGGCACGATGCCGGCGCGGTGCGCGGCCGCGCGGTCGCCAACGCGCTCGCGCCCGCCGATTTCACCGCCAAATGGACCGATCTGCCCGGCGCCGATCGGCGGATGACCGGCGTTGCCGCCGCCGAGCTGGCGACGCCGGCCGAGGAGGCCCAGGCGATCGCGCTCGCGCTGCGCGAGGCGATCGAAACTCGGGGCAGGACCGCCGCTTTGGTGACGCCCGATCGGGCGCTCGCGCGGCGCGTCGCGGCGCAGTGCGCACGCTGGGGGATCACGATCGACGATTCGGCCGGCCGGCCACTTTCGATCCTGCCGCCGGGAACGCTTCTGATCGCGCTCGCCGAGGCGGCGGCGCAGCGGTTCGCGCCGGTGCCGCTGCTCGCCTTGCTCAAGCATCCCCTGGTGCGCTTCGGGGCAGAGCGCATCGTGTGGCTCGACGGCGTGCGTGCGCTCGATCTTGCGCTCAGGGGGCCGCGCCCCGCTCCCGGGCTCGCTGGAATCGAGGCGCAATTGGGTGAGGGGCGCGCGGCGGTTTGGTGGCGCAAGGTGCGGCCGCTGCTCGCACCATTGGCGACGGCGTTCGACGACGGCGCACAGCCATTGGCGCGCCTGCTCGCGGCGCTGCGCGAGACCGCGGCCGATTTGTGCGGCGATGCCCTGTGGGCGGGGCCGGCGGGACGCGGGCTCGCCGAATGGTTCGCCGATCTCGAGGTGCAGGCCGCCGCGGGGCCGTCGCGGATCGATCCCGGCAGCGTCGCGCCGCTGTTGCGCACATTGCTCGACGAGGTTGCGGTGCGGCCGCCGCAGGGTGGTCACCCGCGGCTTTCCATCTACGGTCTGATCGAGGCGCGGCTCCAGACCGCCGATCTGATGATCCTGGGCGGGCTCAACGAAGGCACGTGGCCGGGGCAGCCCGCGCCTGATCCGTGGCTTGCGCCGCGCATTCGCGCCGAGCTGGGGTTGCCGGGGCTCGACCGGCGCGTCGGCCTCGCGGCCCATGATCTTGCAGAGGCGCTGGGTGCGCCCGAAGCGCTGCTCACCCGCGCCCGCCGCGATGCGCGTACGCCGGCCATCCCGTCGCGTTTCTGGCTGCGGCTCGAAGCCATGGCAGGCGGTCTCAACCGCACGCACGACCTCGAAGGGTGGACACGTGCGCTCGATGATCCGGGCGAACACATGCCCGCCTCGCGGCCCGAGCCCTCGCCCGCCGCCGAGCTCAGGCCGACGCAGATTTCGGTGACGCAGGTCGATCGGCTGAAGGCGGACCCGTACGCCTTTTACGCGCAGCGCGTGCTCCGGCTGAAGCAGTTGGACGCGGTCGATGCCGATCCGAGCGCGGCGTGGCGCGGCACCGCCGTTCACGGCATCCTCGAAATGTGGGCGCGTGAAGACAAATGCCAGATCGACGCGCTGCGCCCGCGCGCGCTCGCGATGATGCGCGACGCGCGCACGCACCCGATGCTGCGCGCCTTGTGGTGGCCCCGGCTCGACGAGGCGATCGACTGGATCGCGCGCACGATGGCCGAGCAGGCGGACGAGGGGCGGCGCGTGCTCGGGATCGAATGTTCGGGAAAGATCGAGATTGCGGGCGTGACGCTGTCCGGCAAGGCCGACCGGATCGACCGACTGCCCACGGGCGGGATCGGAATCGTCGATTACAAGACGGGCAAGCCGCCGTCTGCCGCCGCGGTGCGCGCGGGGTTCAGCATGCAGCTCGGGCTGTTGGGCCTGATCGCCGAACGCGACGGCTTCGACTGCGCGGATGGGACGGCCGAGGCTTTCGAGTACTGGTCGCTGGGGCGATCGCGCGATGGCTTCGGTTATGTCGCCAGCCCGGTCGATGCTGCGGGCAAGCGCGATCGCATCGCGACCGCCGAATTTACGAGCATCGCAGCGCATCACTTCACCGAGGCGGCAGGCGACTGGCTGACGGGAACCCGTGGTTTCACCGCGAAGCTGGTGCCCGAATACGCGCCCTATGCCGAATACGATCAGCTCATGCGGCGCGACGAATGGTACGGCCGTGAACGCTGACCGCCTCCGCCCCCTGCCGCACCTGCTCGGCAGCCAGGCGCGGGCGAGCGCGCCCGACGCGCATGTCTGGCTTTCCGCCTCGGCGGGGACGGGCAAGACGCAGGTGCTCGCCGCGCGCGTCTATCGGCTGTTGCTGCGCGGGGTCGATCCGGGTGCGATCCTGTGCCTCACCTTCACCAAGGCCGGCGCGGCCGAAATGGCGAGCCGGATCAGCGCACGGCTCGCCGCCTGGGTGCGCATGCCCGAGCGCGCGCTGAGGGAGGATTTGTTCGCACTCGGCGAGGATCACCGCGACGATGCGCTCGTGGCTCGCGCGCGGACGCTCTTCGCCAAGGTGCTCGATGCGCGGGGCGGCGGCATCCGCATCCAGACGATCCACGGCTTCGCGCAGAGCCTGCTTTCGGCCTTTCCGATGGAGGCGGGGCTGGTGCCGGGGTTCCGGCCGCTCGAACCGCGCGAGGAAGCGGTGCTGATGCGCGAAACGCTCGCCGAGATGCTCGTCGATGCCGAGCGCGAGGGGCGCGGGCAGGTGATCGATACGATCGGCGCGCTGAGTCTCAGGCTTGGCGAGGGCGGGGCGGAGGCATTCCTCACCGCCTGCGCCCGTGCGCGATCGGGTCTCGAGACGCTGCCGCGCGGCGGCATCCGGCCATTCGTGCGCCGCGCGCTCGACGTACCGAGCGAGGATGTCGAGGCGGCGTTGCTCGCTGCGTGCCACGACGACGCGTTCGATCTTGCAGCGCTCGATATGGTCGCGTCGATGAACGCGGCCTGGGGCACCAGGAATGGTCTCGCGCGCGCCGACGTCATCGCCTCCTGGCGCGGCTGTACGCCTGAAGGGCGTGTCGAGATGCTCGCCGAATTGCACCTCGTCTGGGCCAAGGCCGATGGTGAGCCGCGCTCGTTCGGCAAGGGGCAGGCACCGCAGGACGACGACTATGCCGAGGCGGCGACGCGGCTCCACGGCGCGTGCGGCGAGCTGCTCGCGATGCGGACGCGCGCGGGCTATGCCGATCTGCTCGCCGCCGCGCTGGAAGTGGGAACCGAATATGCCGAGCGCTATGCGCTTGCCAAACGGCGTGCCGGCGCGGTCGATTTCGACGATCTGATCGGGCGCGCGGTGGCGCTGCTCGAACAGCCGGGAATGGGCGATTGGGTGCGCTACAAGCTCGACCAGGCGACCGACCATATTCTGATCGACGAGGCGCAGGACACCAATCTCGACCAGTGGACGATCATCGACAAGCTTGCCGAGGAGTTTTTCGCGGGCGAGGGCGCGCACGCCGGGGCCACGCGGACCTTGTTCACCGTCGGTGACTTCAAGCAGGCGATCTTCGGCTTTCAGGGCACCGATCCGCTCAATTTCGCCTGGGCGGGAAGGCGCTTCAAACGACTTGCGGACGATGCATTCGATCGGGTCGCGCGCGACGGCGTGCCGTTCGAGCGGCTTTCGCTGACGCAATCGTTCCGCTCGACGCCGCCGGTGCTCGAATTCGTCGATGCTGCGATCGAGGCGATCGGTGCCGATGCGCTGGGTGAGATCGGCGGCATCGAGGCGCATGCCAGCGAGGTGCCGGGCCCCGGCCGGATCACGCTCTGGCCTGCCACCACCGACGACGGCGGCAGCGCGGAGGAGGACGAGGAAGGCTGGATCGGCGACGCGACGCGTGCGCTCGCGGGGCAGATCGCGCGCGCCGTCCGCGCGATGATCGACGGCGGCATGCTCGGAAGCAAGGGCCGGCCGGTCCGCCCCGAAGACGTGATGATCCTCGTCAAGCGCCGCGGCGAGCTCGCATCACTTCTGGTCGCGCGGCTCTATGCGGAAGGCGTGCCCGTCGCGGGGGTTGATCGGCTGCGGCTCAACGCGCCGCTCGCGGTGCAGGATCTGCTCGCCGCGATCCGCTTCGTGCTCCAGCCCGAGGACGATCTGTCGCTCGCGAGCCTGCTCGTCTCGCCGCTGATCGGCTGGAGCCAGGACGAGTTGATGGACGCCGCCGCGCCACGCGGGCGCGGCGTGCCGCTATGGCGTCACCTGCGCGACACGCAGCGCGAACGGCTCGGTCCGCTCGACGCCATGCTCGCGCGCGCCGACATCGCGACCCCCTACCAGTTCCTCGAAGAGCTGCTGACGGGGCCGCTCGATGGCCGCCGCAAGCTCATCCGTCGGCTCGGGCAGGAGGCGCGCGATCCGATCGAGGAGCTGCTCAACGCGGCGCTCGAGTTCGAGACCGTCGCCGCGCCCTCGCTCCAGCTCTTCGTCGACTGGTTCGACCGCGGCGACGTGGAGATCGTCCGCGACCCGTCGGCGCCGCTCGATGCCGTGCGCGTGATGACCGCGCACGGCGCCAAGGGATTGCAGGCGCCGGTGGTGATCCTCGCCGATGCGGCCGCCGATCCGACATCCGCGCGGCGCGACATTCTCGAATGGAAGCCGGACGGGCGTGCGCGCATCCCGATCTTTCGCCCGCGCAAGGCCGAGCGCGGCGGCGATATCGCGAGCCTCGCCGAGGACAGCGAGGCGCGCGAACTCCAGGAGCATTGGCGGCTCTTCTACGTCGCGGCGACGCGAGCCGAGGAACAGCTCGTGATTGCAGGCGCGCTGGGGCCGCGCGCCAAGGGAGTGCCGCCCGAGGCGAGCTGGTATGCGGCCGCCGACAGGGCGATGACGGTGCTCGGCGTGCCGG
Source organism: uncultured Sphingomonadaceae bacterium (assembly GCA_946479505.1). Next base: position 5,355 of record CAMLGC010000070.1, on the reverse strand, counting down.
CGGGGGAGGGGGAACGGGTCTTTGTTGGCCGCGAGCCTCAGCGACCGGTGGCGGCCAAGCCCATTGAAGCGGCAATTGTCGCCTGCGAGCCCGATTTTCCCGAGTGGGCGCGCGACCAGGCGCCCGTCGAGGCGCGGCCGCCGCGTCCGCTTGCGCCATCGGCTCTGGGCGAGGACGATGTCGCCGATCCGCCACCGAGCCTCGCGCTGCGTGCTGCCGCCGAGCGCGGGCGGCTGATTCACGTGCTGTTCGAGCGTCTGCCCCCGGTGGCGCGCGCCGACCGCTCGGCGGCAGCCGAGCGGTGGCTGCGCGAGGTGGGGCAGGTCGCCGATGCCGCCGACCGCGCAACGCTGACGAAGACCGTGCTCGAGGTGCTCGACGATCCTCGCCTCGCGGAGCTGTTCGGCCCCGACGCGCTCGCCGAGGCGCCGGTAGCCGCGGTGCTGGGCGACGGGCTCGTCGTCGCGGGCACGATCGATCGGCTGCTCGTTACCGACGCGGGCGTGCAGGTGATCGACTTCAAGACCGGCCGGAAGGTGCCGCGCTCGCTCGACGACATTCCCGCCTATCACCTGCGCCAGATGGCCGCCTATGCCGAGGCGCTGCGGGTGATCTTCCCCGATCGGCCGGTATCGGCGTCGCTGCTCTACACCGGCGGCCCCGCCCTGTTCGAGCTCTCGGACGGACTTCTCGCGCGGCACAAGCCCGGCTTGCCGGCGGCGCAACAAAGGTTGGCGCCCGACGGTTGAGCAAGCAGCCCCGCCTGCCTACCTTGGCCCCTAAAGGAGAACCGACGATGGCGACCAAGCAGATCACCGATTCCAGCTTCAAGAACGATGTGCTCGATGCCGATGGGCCGGTGCTCGTCGATTTCTGGGCCGAATGGTGCGGGCCGTGCAAGATGATCGGGCCGAGCCTCGAGGAGATTTCCGACGAGCTCGGCGGACAGGTCACGATCGCCAAGCTCAACATCGACGACAATCCCGATGCCCCCGGCCGTTATGGCGTGCGCGGCATTCCGACGATGATCCTGTTCAAGGCCGGCGCCCCCGCCGCGACCAAGGTCGGCGCGGAGCCCAAGAGCCGAATCAAGGCCTGGCTGGAGAATGAGCTGGGGTGATGACTTCCCTCTCCCTTTGGAAGGGGGAGGGAGCCGCCCATCGAAGGAGGCGGGTCATTCCACCTCGGTCTGTCCCTCCGCCAAACCCCGCGTATCGGGCCGGAACCGAGCGTGGCGCGGGAGCGCGTCGGCGGTTTCGAACCACGGAATGCGGCTTGCCTCGAAGATGTGGAAGCCGGGCGGTACATTCTCGGGCGCGTCGAGCGCCGCGACGCTGAAGTCGATCGTTTCGGGCTGGTGGTCGACCTGCATCGCGATCGGCGTGCCGCAGCGGCCGCAAAACAGCCGGTGGCCGAAATCGCTCGACTTGAAGCGCTTCACCGCATCCTCACCCCGGGTGAAGACCAGATCCCCCATCGGCACGCTCGCGAACACCATCGCCGGTGCGCCCGAATTGAGCTGGCATGTCCGACAATGGCACCAGCCGGCATCGAACGGCGTGCTCTTGAGCTCGTAGCGCACCGTCCCGCATGCGCATCCTCCCGTCTGCATCGGTTCAGCTCCGGTAATCGGCGTTGATCGAGATATAGCCGTGCGTCAGATCGCACGTCCACACGATCGCGCGGCCATCCCCCAGGCCGAGGTCCACCCCGATCTCGACCTCCTTGCCCTTGAGATGCGCGGCGACCGGGGCCTCGTCGTAGCCTTCCACCGCGAGCCCGCCCTCGGCGACCTGCGTCTCGCCGAAGCGGATCGCGAGCCCGTCGCGCTCGGCGGGCTCTCCCGCCTTGCCGACCGCCATCACGACACGGCCCCAATTGGCGTCCTCGCCCGCGATGGCGGTCTTCACCAACGGCGAATCGGCGATCGCTTTGGCGATCCGGTGCGCGCTCTCGTCGGAGGAGGCGCCCGTCACGTCGACGGTGATGAACTTGGTCGCGCCTTCGCCGTCGCGCACGACCAGATGCGCGAGTTGAAGGCACAGGTCGCCCAGCGCGGACGCGAAGGCATCGGCGCCCGCATCATCGGCGTGGGCGAGGGGGGTGTTGCCCGCCTTGCCGGTCGCGAAGGCGAGCACGGTGTCGCTGGTCGAAGTGTCGCTGTCGACCGTGATGCACGAGAAGCTGGTGCGGTTGGCGGCATTGAGCGCAGCCCGGAGGAAGGCGGGCTCGACGGCCGCGTCGGTGAAGATGAAGCCGAGCATCGTCGCCATGTCGGGCGCGATCATCCCAGAGCCCTTGATGATGCCGACCAGCGTTATCGTGCGGCCATCGACGATCGCGGTCGTGGTTGCGGCCTTGGGGAAGGTGTCGGTCGTCATAATTGTCGCTGCCGCATCCTCCCAGCCGCACGGCTCGGCGGTAAAGGCGGCGTCGAGCCCGGCTTCGGCCCTGTCGATCGGCAAGGGCACGCCGATCACCCCCGTCGAGGCGACGAATATGTCCGAAGGATTGCACCCGAGATGCGCGGCGGCACGCGCGGCGATCGCCTCGACCGCCGCGCGGCCGCGATTGCCGGTGAAGGCGTTCGAGTTGCCCGCATTGACGACGAGCGCGCGCGCCTCGCCCAGAGTCAGCGCCTTGCGACACCATTCGACCTCGGGCGAGGGGCATTTGCTCTGCGTCAGCACGCCCGCGACGGCGGTGCCCGGATCGAGCGTCACGAAGGTGAGATCGCATCGGTCCCACGCCTTGTACCGCGCCCGGGCGATGCGAAGGCCGGCGCCCGCGATCGGCGGCAGATCGGGAAAGCGCGCGGGCGCGAGCGGCGAACGGGTGGGCACGCGAAGAACTCCCGAGTGGTGGCGACGCAGGGTGTTAGCGCGTCGTCGACATGAAGCAACCCGGCGGGCGTGACACAGGCGGTGCGACGCGGTAGTTTGGCGCGATGACGAATAGGATGTTTTTTCTTCGCGGGTATATCGCACTGGCGTTCGCGGCGGCGAGTATGCCGACCATCGCGCAGTCGACGCCCGAAACGCCGGCGCCGACACCGATCGGGGATCCCACGAGCTGGTTCCCCGCCGACGCTTATCCCCCCACCGCCAAGGCGGCCGGACAGGAAGGCCGCACCGTCTTTTCGGTCGATGTCGACGCGCAGGGACGGGTGACCTCGTGCAACATCCTCCAGACCAGCGGTTCACCGCTGCTCGACAGCACCACCTGCGCGCTCGTCGTCACCAACGGCCATTTCAAGCCGGCGATCGACGCGTCCGGCACGCCGGTAGTCGGCGTATGGAAATCGGGAATGCGCTGGAAGCTGAGCGCGCCGTTGCCGAGCGATGACGGCGACCTGCCGCTGTAGGATACCGTTTCGTCCAGCGATTAGGAGTCGACGCGCGCGGACGGCGCTTCTATTGCCGACGCGTCGTGTGCCCCGCGCCCGCTGATCCGTCAGGAGACCCGTGGAACTGCTGCTCCTCCTCTATGCGATGCTCGCAGGCGTTGCCGGGCTGTCCGGCCAAGCCCCGGCGCGCACGCAGCAGGTGGCGCTTGGCAGCACGGCGGCAATCGAAGCGGCTGAGGCCGGTTCGCGGGCAATTGCCGCCGCGCGAACGATTGCATCGGCACGCGTCGCTCTGGCGATCGAGGGTCTTCGCGTTCCTTCTGACGCGCGCCGCATCGACGCACCGCTGACGAGGCTCGCGCTCGTCCCGCTCTCGCGTCAAGCGCCCGAGCGCCGGCTCGAATAGCGAGCATCGGCGTTGCGCAGGCGTGCGCAGCGCCTACATCGCACCCGACATTCCAGCCGGCGCGCTGCCCTCCCCAGCGGATGTGCGCGGTACATCGGCACCCGTATTCAGAACGAACAGGATTCCGCCATGCTCGGCAGCTTTGCCAAATCGATTTTCGGGTCGTCGAACGACCGCTACGTCAAGTCGCTCGGATCGATCGTCAACAAGATCAACGGTTTCGAGCCGACCATCTCGGCCATGAGCGAGGATGAGCTCAAGCGCCAGACCGCGCGCTTCCGCGAGCGGCTCGAAGCGGGCGAGAGCCTCGACAGCCTGCTTCCCGAAGCCTTTGCGACCGTACGCGAGGCGGCCAAACGCGTGCTCGGCCAGCGGCATTACGACGTTCAGATGATCGGCGGCATCGTGCTCCACCGCGGCGAGATCGCCGAGATGCGCACCGGCGAGGGCAAGACTCTGGTGGCGACGCTCGCCACCTATCTCAACGCGCTTCCGGGCAAGGGCGTCCACGTCGTCACGGTCAACGATTATCTCGCCAGCCGCGATGCCGACTGGATGGGGCAGGTGTATCGCTATCTCGGGCTTACCGTCGGCACGATCATCCCCAATCTCACCGATCAGCAGCGGCGCGAATCCTATGCCGCCGACATTACCTACGGCACCAACAATGAGTTCGGCTTCGACTATCTGCGCGACAACATGAAATACGAGCGCGCCTCGATGGTGCAGCGGCCGTTCAACTTCGCGATCGTCGACGAGGTCGATTCGATTCTGATCGACGAGGCGCGCACCCCGCTCATCATCTCGGGGCCGACCGATGACAAGTCGGAGCTTTACAAGCAGGTTGACGTCGTCGTGAAGCAGTTCGTGCCTGACGATTACGAATTGGACGAGAAGCAGAAGTCGATCGTCCTCACCGAGGACGGCACCGAAAAGGCCGAGCGCATGCTGGAGGCCGCGGGGCTGCTCGAAGGCGCGAACCTCTATGATTTCGAGAACACGCAGGTGGTCCACCACCTCAACCAGGCTCTCCGCGCGAACGTGATGTTCAAGCGCGACATCGACTATATCGTCAAGGACGACAAGGTCGTCATCATCGACGAATTCACCGGCCGAATGATGGAGGGGCGGCGCTGGTCCGAAGGGCTGCACCAGGCGGTGGAGGCCAAGGAAGGCGCCCATATCGAGCCCGAGAACCAGACGATGGCCTCGATCACCTTCCAGAATTATTTCCGCATGTATCCCAAGCTTTCGGGAATGACCGGCACCGCCGCGACCGAGGCGGCCGAATTTTACGACATCTACAAGATGAACGTCGTCACCATCCCGACCAATCTGCCGATCCGGCGCGAGGACGAGCAGGACGAGTTCTACAAGAACACCGCGGACAAGTTTGCTGCGATCGCCAAGAAGATCAAGGTCCATGCCGAGAGGGGCCAGCCCGTGCTGGTCGGTACCGTCTCCATTGAGAAGTCCGAGATGCTCGCCGACTTCCTCGAAAAGGAAAAGGTGGCGCACAAAGTGCTCAACGCGCGCTACCACGAGATGGAGGCGCACATCGTTTCGCAGGCGGGTCGCAAGTCGGCGGTGACGATCGCGACCA
>CAMLGC010000069.1 GCA_946479505.1 uncultured Sphingomonadaceae bacterium | reverse complement strand
GGCAACCGTGCCGATGACCATCATGAAGATGTTCAAGGCGGCGGATTCCACGCTCACCGTCACCTGCGAGGCGCGCTACGACCTTGCCGATACCGATGTGATGTTCGTGCTCGACACGACCGGCTCGATGGCGTGCAAGCCCGACGACCCGACGACCTGCGGCGGCACGCCCGATACCTATGTTCGTGATGATAACACGACGGGATATTACGATATCGAGAAATCGGGCTCGAAGCTCTCCGCGCTGCGCGACGCGGTGGTCGATTTCGACACCACGATCCGCGGAAACATCGATGCCAATACGCGCTTCCGCTATGGATTCGTGACGTATTCCTCGTCCGTCAATGTCGGCAAGCTGATCCCGCAGGAATACATGATCTCGGGCAGCTACGACTACCAGAGCCGTCACAAGGTGATGATTACCGATTGGGTGCGGCAGAATATCGAGATCTCCGCCGACAGCCGAAACACGTGCCTTTCGCGCGCGCAGACGCGCGATTACAATTCGAACGGATCGTACACCGACATCGGCAATACCTCCTGGCAATATTACAACAGCGCAAACCATTGCGTGGCCGACAAGGTATCCGTCACGTCGCCCTATTGGCGTTACGAAAAGTGGCCGCAGGACGTGAGCAACTACGTCGCCGGGCAGACGGTGACCGATCCGACGCGCACCGATGGCAGCAAATCCAAATGGCAGGGCTGCATCGAAGAGGCGAAGACGAACGCCAATACCACGTTCAGCATCGACAATCTGCCGCCGGACCTCGACCCCGATCTCGTGCCCGGCAATGCCGCCGAGCGCTGGAAGCCGATGTGGCCCGATGTCGTGTGGTACCGCAACTCTTCGAGCAGCCAGGACATCGCCTTTTCCAATGGCCAATATCCGGGCTACTCGGAAAGCTATTTGCAGAAATACGGCTATGCGCCGTGTGGCATGCCCGCGAGGCTGCCGACCGAAATGACCGCGCAGGACGTGTACAACTACGTCCACGACAACGATTTCCGGGCGCTCGGCGGAACCTATCACGATGTCGGGATGATCTGGGGCGTGCGGATGCTGTCACGCAACGGCATCTTCGCCACGAACAACGCCGCGCCCCCCGGGCGCAAGCTCCCGCACCAGGTGATCGTCTTCATGACCGACGGCGCGATGGCGCCGAATTCGAGGATTTACGGCCTGTACGGCATCGAGGAGTTCGACCGCCGCGTCACCGGCTCGACGCTGTCGAACGACTATGCCAACCATACCGCGCGCTTCCTCACCGAATGCTCGGTCGCCAAGAACAAGCTCGGCATCGAGGTCTATGTCATCGCGCTCGGCACCGCGCTCACCCCCGAGCTCAAGCAGTGCGCGTCGCAGGGCAACTACGCCTTCACGGCGTCGAGCAAGACCGAACTGTCGGACGCATTCAAGAAAATCGCCGAGCGTGTGGCGATGCTTCGGATTTCCGAATGATCCGCATGCTCGCCTCCCTCCGCGGCGATCGTCGCGGCGCGACGATCATCGAATTCGTCATCATTCTGCCGGTGCTGATGATGCTGCTGATGGGGCTGTGCGACCTGATGTACCAAATCTACGCCCAGGCGATCCTCGAGGGCGCGGTGCAGAAGGCCGGGCGCGATTCGGCCATCGAAGGCGGCGCCGACAGCACCGGCACGATCGATGCCGCCGTGCTCGATCAGATGCGCGCGCTGGTCAATATCACCGACTATGATTCCGTGCGTCGCAGCTATCAGACCTTCTCTTCGATCAAGCCCGAGGTTTTCACCGACGCGAACGGCAACAACCGGTACGATTCCGGCGAGTGCTTTGACGACATCAACGGCAACGGAGTGTGGGACGCGGATCCCGGTGTTCGAAGCCAGGGCGGCGCCGACGACGTGACGCTCTACACCTTTTCGGTGACCTATGCGCGCGTGTTCCCGGTGATGTCGCTGCTCGGCCGGTCCGCTGATGTCACCTTGACGGCACAAACGCTGCTCAAGAACCAGCCCTATCAGCAGCAATCGACCACCGAAATCGAGAATCCCTGCGGATAATGATGACACGCCCCCTCCCCCGTCTTCCCCGCCTTGCGCGTCGGTTCCGCGATGCTTGCAGCGGCGTCGCGCTGATCGAGTTCGCCTATGGGCTCCCGCTCGTGCTCGGCATCGGCGCCTATGGTATCGAGGTCGCCAATCTCGCGCTCGCCAATCTCAAGGTCAGCCAGATCGCGATGGCGCTCGCCGACAACGCCTCGCGTGTGGGGATCGTGGGCGGCAGCGATTCGATCCAGCAGCTCCGCGAGGTCGACATCAACGACGTCCTCCAGGCGGTCCGGCTCCAGGGCAAGGGGCTCCACCTGCTCGAGAATGGCCGCATCACGCTGTCCAGCCTCGAGAACGAGGACGGTGTCCAGCGCATTCACTGGCAGCGCTGCATCGGCAAGATGAGCGGCGCAGGATGGGATTCGAGCTACGGGACGACCGATCCCGAGGACGGCACCGACAACACCTCCGACACCATCGGCACGCCCGTACCACAGGGGATGGGCGAGGCGGGCGCCCAGGTGAATGCGCCCGAGGATTCGGGGGTGATGTTCGTCGAGATCAACTATCAATATCGCCCGCTGATGGGGCGCTGGCTGCTCGGCGAGCCGCGGATTCACTACATCGCCTCGTTCGTCGTTCGCGACGACCGCGACTTCACCCAGCTCTACAATTTCGCTCCCGCGTCCGAGCGCGCCACCTGCGACAAGCACACCGCCTGAGCGAGCCCGCGCGGCAACGCCCGGATCGCGACAAAGATGGTACGGGTGGTCGGGCTCGAACCGACACTCTGTCTCCAGAACCGGATTTTGAGTCCGGCGCGTCTACCAATTCCGCCACACCCGCGTGTCGCCCGCCCGGCCAAAGCCGCCGGGATCGACCGTCGCAAGCGGCTATAGGTGGGCACAGCCGGTTCTTCCAGCCGGAAAAACAGCGAACCGCGCGACGCGTCGACTACAGCTCGTGGCGGACCTGCGCGTGCGCGAGAAGCGCAAACAGCCCGGTGCCGCCAATCACGTTTCCCACCAGCGCGGGGAAGATGAAGCCGACCATCGCCCGATCGATGCCGATCTCGCCGGCAATGAGCAGCAGCCACGCCTCGCTCGATCCGGCGACGACATGCGCGAACCCGCCGAGCGCGATGAAATAGGTGAAGGTGAGCACGACGAAGAATTCCTGCCCGCGTGCGCTCGGCAGCGCCCAGGCCACCGCCGCCATCAGGAACCCCGCCGGCACGCCTGCGCTCAGCACCTCCACCGGCGGATGGTCGAGCGCATGACGGGCGACCGCGAGCTGCGCACCGAGCTGATCGGGAATGCCGATCCATCCCTCGATCGTGAGCCAGGCGATGAATAAGGTTCCGGCGAGATTCGCCGCGAACACGATCCCCCAGAGCCGCGCGATCCGCGCGACGTTGATCGGCGTCAACTCCGTCGCGACCGGGATCACCGCCGAAAGCGTGCTTTCGGTGAAAAGCTGGAGCCGGCTCAGGATCACGATCAGGAAGCCGAGCGTATAGCCGAAGCTCGCCACCAGCGGCCGCCACGGCGCGTCGGGCAAATGCTCGAGCAGCAGCGCCTGCCCCAGAACGGACGCGCTGATCGCAACCCCGGCTGCAAATCCCGACCACATCAGCGACAGCGCGGGGCGCTTGAGCTCCTCGTCACCCTGTCGGCGGATGACCTCGTGGACGACGCGCGCACCGGGCGATTCGCGCTTCTCGACCTGGTGTTTCTCGTTGCCGGTAAGCTCGACCTTGCCTTCGTGCTCGCCCTCCTGGGGCTTGCGGCTCAGCGAGTCGTCCTGGGCGCCATCCTCGTCCATCCTCGTCCAACGTCCGCTGGGCCGATTAGCTGCGCGGCGCCTGCCGCCTGTAGCTCAGCGCCTCGGCGACGTGGAGGCGCCCGATCTCACCAGCGCCGGCCAAATCCGCGATCGTCCGTGCCACCCGCAGCACGCGCGTATAGCCGCGCGCGGAGAGCCGCATCGCCTCAGCCGCCTGCGCCAGCAGCTTGCGGCCCGCCTCGTCGGGCGTCGCGACCGCTTCCAGAAGGTCGCCGTCGATTTCGGCATTGGTGCGCACATCGGCATCAGCATAGCGCTCCGCCTGGACAGACCGCGCCTCGGCGACGCGTGCGCCCACCTCGGCCGATCCTTCGGCGGGCGGCGGCAGGACGAGATCGGCCGCGGTCACCGCCTGCACCTCGACATGCAGGTCGATCCGGTCGAGCAGCGGTCCCGATACCTTCGCCTGATAGTCGGCCGCGCAGCGCGGCGCGCGCGAGCACGCCAGCGAGGCGTCGCCCAGATGCCCACACCGGCACGGATTCATCGCCGCGACGAGCTGCACCCGCGCCGGAAAGGTGACGTGCGCGTTCGCCCGCGCGACACTCACCATCCCCGTCTCGAGCGGCTGGCGCAGCGAATCGAGCACGCTGCGCTGGAATTCGGGCAGCTCGTCGAGGAACAGCACGCCCAGATGCGCCAGGCTCACCTCGCCCGGCTTTACCTTGAGCCCGCCACCGACGAGCGCGGCCATCGAGGCCGAGTGATGCGGGCTCCGATAGGGCCGCGTCCGCGTCAGCCGTCCGCCCGAAAGCGTCCCCGCCACCGACTGCACCATCGAGGCCTCGAGCGCCTCCGCGGCATCGAGCGGCGGCAGGATTCCGGGAAGGCAGCTCGCCATCAACGATTTGCCCGCGCCGGGCGGCCCTATCATCAGCAGATTGTGCCCGCCGGCCGCGGCGATCTCGAGCGCGCGCTTGGCGGTTTCCTGGCCCTTCACCTGCTTGAGATCGGGCCCGATACCCGGCGCTTCGGCCTCGCCCGGCTGTGGCGGCGATAGCAGCCCGTGTCCCTTGAAATGGTTGAGCAGCCCGAGCAGATCGGGTGCGGCGATCACCTCGATCGACCCCGCCCACGCGGCTTCCGCGCCCTGCGCCGCGGGGCAGACCAGCCCCTTCCCTTCCGCCGACGCATGCAACGCCGCAAGCAGCACGCCGGGCGACGGCGCGATCCGCCCGTCGAGCCCGAGCTCGCCGACGACGACGTAATCGGCGAGCGTCTCGACATCGGCGACCCCCATCGCGCCGAGCAGCGCAAGCGCGATCGGGAGGTCGAAATGCGATCCTTCCTTGGGCAGGTCCGCCGGTGACAGATTGACCACGATCCGCTTGGGCGGAAGCGCGAGCCCCAGCGCCGCCACCGCGCCGCGCACCCGTTCGCGGCTTTCGGCCACCGCCTTGTCGCCGAGCCCGACGACGTGAAACGCCGGCAGCCCCGGAATGAGCTGCACCTGCACCTCGACCGCGCGCGCCTCCAGCCCGAGATACGCCACTGTCGATACGATCGCCGCCATGCTTCCCCCCAAAAGCCAACGCCTTGTCTCATAGCCGCTTTTCGTCGCGAGGGAACCGCGGCAAGGCGCGGCTGCCTCGCTTCGTGCCGGATCGTCCGCGGCTTGCGCATGCAACACACCCGCCCCAGATGAGGAAATGTGACGCCCGATCGCCCGACCCGCCGCCGCTCGCATCCCGCCGTACGCATTGCGCTGCTGGTCGTCGGCGTGCTGCTCGTCCTCTCGGCGCCCGTGGTGGGTGCCCTGCCGGGTCCCGGCGGCATCTTCGTGTTTGCAGGGGGGCTCGCGCTCTTGCTGCGAAACTCCTTATGGGTGCGCCGGCGGTTCGCGCGGCTAAAGCGGCGCTGGCCCAAATTGGGCGAGATGGCCGATTTCGGGCTTCGGCGCCGCAGCTTCCGTCGCCGCCGAGCCCGCGACATCGAACGCGGCTTGCGCGAGCCGACGCCGAGCGTCGGGGAACGGCTCAAACGATGGTTCGGCGAGCGCAACAAACGCGAGCGTTCGCGTTGACTCACGGGGCGCCTTTCCCTATGGGCGCAGACCGTCAGGCCGTCCCAGGGGCGGCCCTTTTCAATTCAGACTTCCAGGGAATGATCGATGAAGCGGACCTTTCAGCCGAGCAATCTGGTGCGTGCTCGCCGGCACGGCTTCCGCGCGCGGATGGCGACGCCGGGCGGCCGCAGCGTGATCCGCGCGCGCCGCGCCCGCGGCCGCAAGAAGCTGTCGGCCTAAGCACGATCCGCATTCGCCGCGATTTCCTCGCGGCGAATGCAGGCAGGCGTGCGCCGATGCCGGGGTTCGTGCTGCTCGCCCGCCCGCGTGAAGACGGCGATCCCGCGATGCGGATCGGCATCACCGTCACCAAGAAGATCGGCAACGCTGTCATCCGCAACCGCATGAAGCGCCGCTTTCGGGCGCTCGCACGCGAGGTGCTGCCGGAACACGGTATCGCAGGCGCCGATCACATCCTGATCGGCCGCATGGGCGGCGTGGAGCGCGATTTCGCGCAGCTCCGGGCCGAACTCGTCAAGGCGCTGGCGAAGGTGGCGCGGTGATCGCGCGGCTCCTCATTCTCTTCTGTCGCGCCTGGCAGGTCGGGCCGTCGGCCGTGTTGCCGCCGTCGTGCCGATACCAGCCGAGCTGTTCGGCCTATGCAATCGAGGCGCTCCGCCGCTATGGGGCGCTCAAGGGGGGCTGGCTTGCCGCGAGACGCATCGCGCGCTGCCATCCCTGGGGTGGGTTCGGGCCTGATCCGGTGCCCTGACACGAACGAGGATCACGCCTGGTGAGCCAAGACAATCGCAATCTCATCGTCTTCGCGATCATCGCGGTGCTCGTTTTCTTGAGCTGGCCGCTGGTCCAGAACTATGTCGTGCCGACCGCGAACCCGCCCGCGACCAGAATCGAGGGGGGCGAGACCAAGGCGATCCCGCAGCCGTCTGCCGATCCCGCCGCCGATGCGCCCGCCGCGGTGCGCGACCGCACGGCGGTGCTCGCCGAAACGCCGCGCATTCCGATCGAAACGCCCGCGCTCTCGGGCTCGATCAATTTGAAGGGCCCGCGGATCGATGATCTCGTCCTCAAGAACTACAACGAGACCGTCGCCAAGGATTCAGCGCCGATCCGCCTCCTCTCGCCGTCGGGCAGCGCGCACGCGTATTTCGCGAGCTTCGGCTGGCAGGCGCAGGGGCTCAACCCGCCGGGGCCGGACACGCTCTGGCAGGCGAGCGGCGACAAGCTGACGCCGACCACGCCGGTGACGCTGAGCGCCACCAACACCCAGGGCCAGCGCTTCCAGATCAAGATCTCGGTCGACGACGATTTCATGTTCACGATTCAGCAGAGCGTCGCCAATGGCGGCGCGGCCGCGGTGCCCGTCGCGACCTACGCGCTCGTCAACAGGAAGGGCGTCTCGACCGATCCCGATAGTTGGACGATCCATACCGGTCCGATGTCGGTGCATGACGGCAGCGCCGATTACGACGTCAATTTCGACGACATCGACGAGGGCGCCAAGCGCTTTGATTCGACCGGCGGCTGGCTCGGCTTTTCGGACAAATACTGGCTCACCGCGCTGATCCCCGATCAGGACCAGTCGTTCGCGGGCCAGTTCCGCGCGGGCGCCAACCAGGCCTATCAGGCCGACGCGACGCTCCAGCCCAAGACGCTCGCCCCCGGCCAGGCGATCACCCAGACCTCGCGCTTCTTCGCGGGCGCCAAGGAGGTCCGCCTGCTCGACCGCTACACCGATCAGGGCGGCGTCACGATGCTCGATTACGCGATCGATTGGGGCTGGTTCCGCATCGTCGAAAAGCCGATCTTCTACTATCTCGACTGGCTGTTCCGGATGGTGGGCAATTTCGGCCTGGCGATCATCCTGCTCACGATCACGATCCGCGGGCTTCTGTTCCCGATCGCGCAGAAACAGTTCGCCTCGATGGCGTCGATGCGCGCGCTCCAGCCCAAGATGAAGGCGATCCAGGAGCGGCATAAGGACGACAAGCCGCGCCAGCAGCAGGAGATCATGCAGCTCTATAAGACCGAGAAGGTCAATCCGGTCGCGGGCTGCCTGCCGACCTTGCTCCAGGTGCCGATCATGTACGCGCTCTACAAGGTGCTGATGCTGACGATCGAGATGCGCCACCAGCCGTTCGTGCTGTGGATCAAGGATTTGTCGGCGCCGGATCCGCTGACGCCGCTCAACCTGTTCGGCCTGCTCGATTTCACCCCGCCGCACGTCATCGCGATCGGGGTGGTGCCGATCCTGCTCGGCATCTCGATGTTCTTCCAGTTCAGGCTCAACCCGGCGCCGATGGATGCCGCGCAGAAGCAGGTCTTCGCGCTGCTCCCCTGGGTGCTGATGTTCGTGATGGCGCCCTTTGCGGTGGGGCTCCAGGTGTACTGGATCACCTCCAACCTGCTCACCATCGCGCAGCAGCAATGGCTCTATTCGAAGCATCCCGCTCTCAAACAAGCGGTGGTGAAATGAGCACTCCTCCCCGGAACGGGGAGGGGGACCAAGGCGCGAAGCGTCTTGGTGGAGGGGGCCCCGCCACGAACGATTCGGTTGCAGCGGGGCCCCTTCACCAGCCTTCGGCTGGTCCCCCTCCCCGTACCGGGGAGGAATTTTCCGACGATGCCCTCGAACAGGCCCGCAAGACCTTTGCCGGGCCGATCGCCTTCCTCAAATCCGCGCCCGCGCTCCAGTTCCTTCCCGATGCGGACGCCCCCGAGGTCGCCTTCGCCGGCCGCTCCAATGTCGGCAAGTCGTCGCTCCTCAATGCGCTCACGGGCCGCAAGGCGCTCGCGCGCACCTCGGTGACGCCGGGACGCACGCAGGAATTGAACTTCTTCGACGTCGGCACGCCCCTCGCCTTCCGGCTGGTCGACATGCCCGGCTACGGCTTCGCCAAGGCGCCCAAGGATATCGTCAAGAAGTGGCGTTTCCTGATCAACGATTTCCTGCGCGGCCGCGCGGTGCTCAAGCGCACGCTCGTCCTCATCGATTCGCGCCACGGCCTCAAGGACGTCGACCGCGACGTGATGAAGATGCTCGACGAGGCCGCCGTCAGCTACCGTCTCGTCCTCACCAAGGCCGACAAGATCAAGCCAACCGAGCTCGACAAGGTGGCAGAGGCGACCGCCGAGGAGGTGCGCAAGCGCCCCGCCGCGCACCCCGACATCATCGCGACATCGAGCGAAACCGGGCTCGGCATTCCGGAGCTGCGCGCCGCAGTGCTCGACGCGATCGGCTGAGTCTCCCCTCCCGTTTGCGGGAGGGGCCGGGGGAGGGCCTGTTCCTTCTCGACACGCCCTCGGCGTTCTCCGCGCCTCCGCGTGTAAAACTCTCCTTCGCGCCTTCGTGGGTCGAAATCGCTCGTCGTCCGTGCTGTCCTACAACCCCGTTTTTGTGTCATGGTGCACGCGCTCTTTGACACCGTCGATCCAAGCCTGCGCCATGGTGACTCCAGGCCGCAAAGTTTACTCAAGCGCCTAAAGCCTCGACCGGCAGCGGCGAATATCCGCCATTTTCGTGGACGCAGCACCCCGCCGGACGGTCAAGTTAGTCAATTTCCGCGCGGGTTCGGCGTCGCGCCTGTGCCGGCAGCGCGCCGCGCCGCCCCGTTTTCGTAAACGGGAGGGGAATTTACAGGCCCGCATCACATCACTAACCCGCCCCCATGAAACTCATCATCGGCAACAAGGCCTATTCCTCCTGGTCGCTGCGCGGCTGGCTCGCGTGCAAGCAGTCCGGCCTGCCCTTCGAGGAGGTCGTCGTTCCGCTCTACGACGAGGATTGGGAGAAGCGCCGCGAGGGCGCCGAGTTCGGCCCATCCTCGGGCAAGGTGCCGCTCCTTTGGGACGGCGACATCGTGGTGTGGGACAGCCTCGCGATCATCGAGTTCCTCGCCGAAAAAACCGGCCGCGAAATTTTCTGGCCCGCCGACGACGGCGCCCGCGCGATGGCGCGATCGATGGCCGCCGAAATGCACTCGAGCTTTCCCGCGCTGCGCCGCAAGCACCCGATGAACATCCGCCAGGTCTTCGAGGGCAAGCACCCCGACGACGACGTCATCGCCGATCTCCAGCGCATCATGCAGATCTGGGCCGAGGCGCGCGCCCGCTACGGCTCGGGCGGCGATTTCCTGTTCGGCGATTTCGGCGCGGCCGACATCATGTTCGCCCCCGTCGTGACGCGCATCGTCACCTACCAGCTTCCCGTCCCGCGCTTCGCGCCTGCCTACATGCACGCGGTGCTCGCACATCCCTTCATGCAGGACTGGATCGCCGCCGCGCAGGAGGAGGAATGGGTGATCGAGCAGTTCGAGCAGCCCCCCGCGGGGTAGAGACCTGTCCTGCGTCGGCAGGAACGAGAATGCCGAGACCACGTCTGCGGGATTGTCTCCACGGCGCGCTTGGGCAATGGAGCCTTCCGATGTCTGTCTCCGCCATGCCCGATCCGGTTGCGCTCACCAAGGCGCTCATCGCCTGCGACAGCGTGACGCCGGCCCGCGGACGCGTGTTCGACGTGCTCGAGGCGGCGCTCGTACCGCTGGGTTTCGCGGTCGACCGTTTCATGTCCGGCGAGGCACTCGATGGCCCGGTCGAGAACATGCTTGCGACGCGTGGGCACGGCGGCGGCCACCTCGCCTTCGCGGGACATCTCGACGTCGTTCCGCCCGGCGTCGGCTGGTCGGCGGATCCGTTTGCGGGCGAGGAGCGCAGTGGGCTACTCTACGGCCGCGGCGCGGTCGACATGAAAGGCGCGATCGCCGCCTTCGCCGCGGCCGCCGCGCGCATCCCTGCCGACGCAGGGACGATCAGCTTCATCATCACCGGCGACGAGGAAGGCCCCGCGCTCCACGGCACCCGCGCGTTGATCGAGCGGATGAACGCGAGAAATATCCGCCCCGATTTCTGCCTCGTCGGCGAGCCGACCTCGGTTGCCCGTCTCGGCGACACGATCAAAATCGGCCGCCGCGGCTCGGTCAACATCTGGATCGATGTGCCCGGCCAGCAGGGCCACGTCGCCTATCCGCACCTCGCCGACAATCCGATTTCCCCGCTGATCGCGATCCTCGCCGAGATCGAGGAGATCACGCTCGACGCCGGCACCGACTGGTTCCAGCCCTCGAACATCGAAGTGACCGATATCGAGGTCGGCAACCCCGCGCACAACGTCATCCCCGGCCGCGCGCAGGCCCGGCTCAGCATCCGCTTCAACGATCTCCATCGCGGCGCCGATCTTGCTGCCCGGATCGAGGCGATCGCTTGCGCCCATGCGCCCGGCGCCAAAGTGACGCCGCTCATCTCTGGCGAGGCGTTCCTGACCGAACCCGGCGCGCTTTCCGACGCGATCGGCGATGCGATCGAAGCCGCGACCGGCGCTCGTCCCGAGCTGTCGACCTCGGGCGGCACCTCGGATGCGCGCTTTCTATCGAAGCTCTGCCGCACCGCGGAGTTCGGCCTCGTCAACGCGACGATGCACAAGCTCGACGAGGCGGTCGCCGTCGCCGATCTGCGCCTTCTCACGACGATCTACGCCGACATCGCGACGCGGCTTCTCAGCCGGCGCTGACCAGCCGAGCCTCGGCACGCGCCCAGTCGATGAACGCGGCTTCCGGCATCGGCGGCGCGATGGCAAAGCCCTGCACGACGTCGCAGCCGAGCACGCGCAGCAGGTTCACCTGCGCATCGGTCTCAACCTCTTCGGCGACGGCCTGGCAGCCGAGCCCATGGATCAGTCCGATCACCGCCTGCGCCACCGCACGCGCCTCTGCGCGATCGACGATATGTTCGACGATGCTGCGATCGAGCTTGATCCGGTCGATCGGAAGCGTCCTCAACCGCGCAAGATTGGAATAGCCCGTTCCGAAATCGTCGATCGCGATCACCGCGCCGTCGGTGCGCAGCTCCGCGATCGCCGCGATCACATCGTCGCTGCACCGCATCGCGAGCGTCTCGGTGATCTCGAGTTCGAGCAGCCGGGCCGGCGCCCCCGCGGCGCGCATCGCCTCACGCAGCCCGCGGAAGAAGCTCGCGTGATCGAGCTGACGGCGGCTGACGTTGATCGCCAATCGGTGCTCGACGCCCGTTCGCCCCCAGCGCGCGATCGTTTGGGCGACGGTGTCGATCACCCACTGTCCGATCTCGACGATCAGGCCCGTCTCCTCGGCGCGCTCGATGAAGCTGCCGGGCAGCTTCATACCGGCCGTTGGGTGATCCCAGCGCAACAAGGCTTCGGCCGCCACGATACCGCTGTCGGCAAGGCGCACCTGCGGCTGATAGACGAGCGTGAATTGATCGCGGTCGATGGCGGCTCGAAGATCGCGCTCGAGCTGCGCGCGGCTGGCGATCTGGCCGGCAAGCGCCTCGCTGAACTGCTCGACGCGCCCCCGCCCGCGCGCCTTGGCGTGGTACATCGCGGCGTCGGCGGCGCGCATCAGCTCGGTCAAGCTGCTGCCGTGGCGCGGGCGCAGCGCGATGCCGGCAGACGCGCCGATCTCGATCTCTTGCCCCACGATCTCGAACGGCTCGCTCAGCGCGAACAGCACCGCACGCCCGATCCGCGCCGCATCGGCAGCCGAGCCGATGTCGGGAACGAAGATCGTGAACTCGTCGCCGGCAAGCCGGCCGATCAGTATTTCGTCCGATCGTCCGGCGCATGTCGAGACCGCGCGCAGCCGATTGGCCACCATGCCGAGCAGTGCGTCGCCGATCGCATGACCCAAGGTATCGTTGACCGCTTTGAACCGGTCGAGATCGATGAAGAACAAGGCGGCGACGGTGCCGGGTGCGAGCTCCGCCAGCGCGCGTTCGCAGCTCCGCCGGAAATAGGTTCGGTTGGCAAGCCCGGTTACCGGATCGTACATCGCGAGCCGCTGCGCGCTTTCGAGGCTGGCGCCGAGCTGCTGGAACAGCCCGCCCATCGCGGTTGCGAGGTCGGGCAGCGTTTTCTCGATTTCGGGTGGAACGCGTGCGTCGAGGTCGCCATTGGCGGCGTTCGAGAGGCGCGCGATCGCCGCGTCGACTGCGGACGCGACCCCGGCGAGCGCCCG
>CAMLGC010000068.1 GCA_946479505.1 uncultured Sphingomonadaceae bacterium | reverse complement strand
TGAACGCGGTCGCCATCATCAGCAGGAAGATGACGACGCCGAGCAGCCACACCATCTCGCGCGGCGCCTTGTACGATCCGTAATAAAGGCCGCGGAAGAGGTGCAGATAGACGACGATGAAGAACATCGACGCGCCGGTCGCGTGCGCATAGCGCAGGAACCAGCCCGCATTGACGTCGCGCATAATGTGCTCGACCGAGGCGAAGGCGATGTCCGCATTCGCCGCATAGTGCATCGCCAGCACGACGCCGGTGACGATCTGGATCGCCAGCGCCGCGCCCGCGAGGACGCCGAAATTCCAGAAATAGTTGAGGTTGCGCGGCACCGGATAGCCCGCGCCGATCGCGTTGTAGGCGAGCCGGGGAAGCGGCAGCCGGTCGTCCATCCAGCGCATGAACGGGTTTTTCGGCTGATACTGGTGTGCCCAGGGAAAGCTCATCTTACGACCCCACCGTTACGACCGTATCGGACGTGAATGCGTATTCGGGCACCGCGAGGTTGCGCGGTGCCGGGCCTTTGCGGATGCGCGCGGCCGTATCGTATTGCGAGCCGTGGCAGGGGCAGAAATAGCCGCCATATTCGCCGCGCGGCTCGCCTTCCTTGTTGCCGAGCGGGACGCAGCCCAGATGCGTGCAGACGCCGATCGTAATCAGCCAGTTGCGCTTGCCTTCCTTGGTGCGCTGCTCGAGCGTCTCGGGATCGCGCAGGTCGGAAAGCGGCACCGCCTCGGCCTCGGCGATCTCCTTCGGCGTCAGGTAGCGCACGAAGAGCGGCTGCGAGCGAAAGCTGGTGGTGACCGCCTGGCCTTCCTCGATCTTGGAAAGATCGACCTCGGTGGTCGACAGCGCGAGCACGTCGGCCGAGGGACTCATCTGGTTGATGAGCGGCAGGACGATGACGCCCCCGCCGACGCCGGCGAACGCAACCGCGGCGATATTGATGAAATCGCGGCGGCGGGGATCGTGCGTTTCCTCGAGATAGGGTTCGGGCGATTCGCCCGGCGGAATCGCGTTGTCAGCACTTGCCATTCACTTGCCCTTGCACTTCGAATTCCCCACGCGGCCGCACCCGGCAGACGGATACGGTGAACCGGCAGAACGCCACGCCGAACCGTCCATCCCCATGGCGGTCGGCGGCCTGATAGCGCCCGACATGCGGCTTTGCCAATGGCTTTTCTGGACTCTTGTGGAGCCACGCCGGCGCCCGCTAAGCGCATGCCCCATGCGCCTCGCCCTCTACGAGCCCGATATTGCGGGCAATGTCGGCACGATCCTGCGGCTCGCCGCGTGCCTTGGCGTGCCGGTCGATCTGATCGAGCCGATGGGTTTCGCCTTCTCGACCCGTGCGGTCGCGCGGGCCGGGATGGACTATGCCGCCGAGGCCGAGGTGACGCGGCACGCCGATTGGGCGGCATTCGAAATACAGGCGGGGCGGATCGTGCTGCTGACGACCGGCGGGGGCGTGCGGCTCGATGAGGTACGGTTCGAGGGCAGCGACACCCTGCTCCTCGGCAGCGAAAGCGCGGGCGTGCCAGCCCACGTCCACGATCGCGCCGACCTGCGGGTGTGTATCCCGATGCGGCCGGGCTTTCGCTCGCTCAACGTCGCGGTCGCTGGCGCGATGGCGCTGGGAGAGGCGCTGCGGCAGACGGGTGGGTGGCCATCTGATCGGTGATTGCTCGCGATCGGTGCCAGACACAGGCGCTTGCGCCGCTTGCCGCTTAGCTGGCGTCCGCCTACCAAGCGCCACCTGCTCGGGAGAATGCACGTGGGTGGGCTTGCTGCAATCGTGCTACTCCCCTTTCTGGTATATGCCATCGTGCAGACGATCAGAGACCTTTGCCGCCGAAATTGGACAATGTCGGCATGGGGAGGCCTGACGGTGTTGTTCGTGTTCTGGATGATCTTTCGACTAACGAGCGGCCCGCAATACTGATTCCGCAATCAGTCCACCGCCCCCCCGTTCATGCCGAGCTTGTCGAAGCACCGCTCTTCCTTCAATCAACGCCAGAAGAACAGCCCTTCGGCAGGCTCAGGGCGAACGGACGTAGGTTTTCAATGCTCTCTCTCGATCCGCAGCAACAAACCGCCCGCACCTGGTTCGAGGCGCTGCGCGACCGAATCTGCGCCGAGTTCGAGGCAATCGAGGCCGAGGCGGGCTCCGATGCGCGCTTCGTGTTCACGCCCTGGGACCGCACCGATCCCTCCGGCGAGCCCGGCGGCGGCGGGGTGCGCAGCGCGATGAAGGGCAAGGTGTTCGAGAAGGTCGGCGTCAACGTCTCGACCGTCGGCGGCGCCTTCGAGGGCGAGTTCGCCAAGTCGATCCACGGCGCGGACGAGGACCCGCGCTTCTTCGCGACCGGGATCAGCCTGGTCGCGCACATGGCAAATCCGCACGTGCCCGCGGTCCACATGAACACGCGCTTCCTGGTGACGACGAAGCGCTGGTTCGGCGGCGGCGCCGATCTCAACCCGCCGATCCCTTACGAGGAGGATACCGCCGACTTCCACGCCGCGTTCAAGGCCGCGTGCGACGCGCACGACGCCACATTTTATCCGCGCTTCAGGAAGTGGGCGGACGACTATTTCTACATCCCGCACCGCGGCGTGCATCGCGGCGTCGGCGGCATCTTCTACGATCACCTCGAATGCGATTTCGATGCGGGTTTCGCCTTCACGCAGGACGTGGGCCGCGCCTTCCTCGACATTTTCCCCCAGCTCGTGCGGCGGCGGATGGATATGCCCTGGACCGAGGAGGACCGCGCCCGCCAGCTCGCGTGGCGCGGACGTTATGCCGAGTTCAACCTCGTCTATGATCGCGGCACGTTGTTCGGGCTCAAGACCGGGGGCAATATCGACGCGATCCTGATGAGCCTGCCGCCGATCGCGACATGGGATTGATGATCGTGGCCGGCACCAGCCCGCTCCCCCACCCGGCCACCCATAGGATACTGTCGTCGGGTGGTTGGATGGGGGAGTGGGCCGGCACCGCACCGAAAGACTCGACATGGGATTGACGCCTGTTCCCGACGACGAGCTCGCGACGATCGTCACCACGCTCGAGATGACGGAGCGGCCGCGGCTCAAACCAATCCCGGACTCGTCCTTGCGACTGGTGCGGTGGCAGGCGCCCGATCCCGAAAAGTATCGCGCCTTGTTCCGTCGCGTCGGCGGACCGTGGCTCTGGTATTCGCGGCTCGTCATCCACGAGCGCGACCTCGTCGCGATCATCCGCGATCCGGCCGTCTCGATATTCGCGGTGGTCGATCGACAGGAGATTGAGGTCGGGATGCTCGAACTCGACTGTCGCACCGACGCCGAGTGCGAGCTCTCCTATCTCGGGCTCGTGCCCGAGCTGACCGGGCAAGGCCATGGCCGCTGGCTGATGGCGCACGCGCTGACGTTGGCCTGGCGGAAGGATGTCGCGCGCGTTTGGCTGCACACCTGCACGCTCGATCATCCGTCGGCGCTCGGCTTCTATCGCGCAAGCGGGTTCGTGCCCATCCGCCGCACGATCGAGACCTTCGCCGATCCGCGCGGCCTCGGCGTGCTTCCCGCCGACATCGCGCCGCAGATTCCCTATCTGGCGAGTCGCCGGTAAAATTCGACCTGGAGCAGGATCAGGAGCAACGCCGCGCCCGACTGGATGAGGGCGGCGACTGCGTCGATGATCGCCATCGCGATCGGGTTGACCGCGTGCGCCGACGTCATCAGCGTGCCGGCACCGATGAAGATCTCGGCAACGAGCTCGGCCGCGAAGGTGACGAGCGCAACGAGCGCGGCGAGAATAAGGCCGTGCCCGCGCGTGAGCGCAAGGCTCCGCCTCAGCGCGCGCGCCGCACCGATCGGCCGCTCGGCGACGATCACTGCGCCCGCGAGCATCGTTCGCACGATCCAGTAGAAGGCCGGCACGAGCAGGATCACGATGAGCGGGCCCATCAGCGGCCCGACAAGCCCGATGCCGAGAACCACCGGCAAACCGGTCAGCACCACCGCGAGCAGATAGCGCGGCAGCAGCCCGAGCGCACGGCCGAGCGCTCCCTTGAGATCGGGGCGCGGGCGGTCGAGATAGAGCGCCAGGATCACCAGCGCGCCGTAGAAGGCGCACAGATAGGCCGCGAGATACCAGCCGCTATTGGCGATCAGCCATTCGGCGACGCGCTGCGCATAGGCGTCGGTGGCCGCGGTCGATCCGCCGGGTGCCGGATCCGGCGCGTCGAGCAGCAGCAGCAGGGCGAGCTGCGGCACGAACAGGCTCAGCCCGGCAATGGGGAGCAGCACGGCGATATCGGCGCGCAGCCGCGCCCAGGCACCGCGCAATGCTCCGGCAAGATTGGGTGTCATTCGGCCTCTGCGGGAAGATCCCGAACAGCGCGGGCAGCAAGATAGAGCTCGGCGGTAAAGGCGGCGGCAAGCGTCGTGAAGGCGGTCGTCACCACGCCGCTCGCGATCGCGGTGAGCACGGTCGCGAGCGTGATCGCGCCGTCGCCGCCGAACAGGAGCTGGAACACCGAGCCGAACACCGTCGTCACCGCCAGGCTGCACACCAGCCACACGATCAGGAACAGGATGACGACGCCGACGATCTTGAGCGCGAGACCGTTGGTGAGCAGGAACGCCCGTTTGATCGCGCCGACGCCGCGCCGCTCGGCGACGACGACGGTGTTGAGCAGCACGAGCCGCGCCGCGCCCCAGAAGAGAACCACCACATAGACGAGCAGATAAAGGCCGATGAACCACCCGAGCCCCGACGTCAACGGCGCCTCGGGAATCCAGCGGCCGGGCGCGATTGCCACCCAGTGAACGCCGGACGCCGCCAGAGCGATCAGAACCGGCAACACCAGCACGAGAAAGATCAGACCGACGAGGATGCCGACGCCGATCGCCGGCAGAATGCGCTTTCCACCCGTGGCCGTCGCCGAAGCGGTGCTCGCACCTGGTTCGACCGCCAGCGCGAGGATCGAAAGCTGCCCCCACACCATCACCACCGACAGCGCGAGCAGCAGCAGCCCGAGCCCCGCCTTGGCACCGGCCCCGCCCATGGCCATCAGCGGCTGGAGGTTGCCCTGGATGCACACGGGCACGAAGATCAGCAGCACGACGATCGGCGTCAGCGCGGTCGCGCGATCGCCGAGGAATGTCGTCGTGCGGTCCCAGACCGTTCCCATCTTGACCATCGTCGCGCTCCCCCTTTGCTCGATTGCACCGGGTTTAGCCCAGCGCGCGCGCGGTTGCCAATGCTTGCGCGCACGGCGCCGGACCGCCAAGAAGCGGCCGTGGAATCGCCCCTGCCCGACATCGAGTGGCGCGTCTCGACCGCGCCGGTTCCGTACGAGGACGCCGTCGCGACGATGGAGGCGCGCGCGGCGGCTGTGCTCGCCGGCACCGCGCCCGAGCTCGTCTGGCTGCTCGAGCACCCGCCGATCTATACCGCGGGCACCAGCGCCGACCCGGCCGAGCTGCTGGACCCTCGCTTTCCCGTCCATAAATCGGGGCGCGGGGGCAAATACACCTATCACGGCCCCGGCCAGCGGATTGGCTATCTGGTGCTGGACCTGAACCGGCGCGGGCGCGACATCCGTGCCTATGTCCATGCGCTCGAACGCTGGGTGATCGCCGCCTTGTCCCAGATCGGGATCGATTCCTATCCGGTGTGCGACCGCATCGGCATCTGGACGCGGCAAGGCGGCGTCGAGGCGAAGATCGGCGCGATCGGCGTGCGCGTGCGCAAATGGGTTACGCTGCACGGCTTTTCGGTGAACGTCGCGCCGGACCTTGCGCATTTCGGCGGAATCGTGCCGTGCGGGCTGCCGCAATTCCCCGTCACCAGCATCGCAGCACTCGGGAAACCGAGCAATTTTGCAACTTTCGACGCCGCTCTCGCGTTGCACGCCGACGCGTTCCTCAGGTCTCTTGGGGCCTCCGGAGAAAACGAGACTTGAGAGGCGCTCCATATCAGACTAATGTCCACGCCGGTTTGGGTATTAAGGCCGACAGGGCCGTCCAAATCCATTATATTAGGGAGCTTCACATGCGTGCACTCATTTCCAAGCTGGTTACCGGTACGATGGTTGCCGGTGCCGCGCTCGCGGTGTCGGCCTGCGGCGACAAGACCGAGACGACCACCGACAACACCCTCGTCACCGACATGAACATGACCGACGACATGGGCACGATGACCGACAACATGACCGCCGTCGACGGCACGATGGGCAACGACGTCATGATGTCGAACGACATGATGATGTCGAACGACACGATGATGTCGAACGACATGATGGCGAACGACACGATGTCGAACGCGATGTAAGATCGCTCGCGCCGGCTGTCGCGAACGCTCGCGGCGCCACGTGATCAAAGGGCCGCCCGGGCAACCGGGCGGCCCTTTCGATTCGGAACCGAAAGAAGCCCCGATCGGCCGCCGCGACGACTGCTTGTTTCAAAACAGGGCAGAAAGGACTTGGGCGAACGCGCCGATTCTTCTAGATTCCCGGCCACGAGAGCCCGGGTGAGGATCACATGAGCGTATTGCGTATTCTGGCTGCGGCCGCAGCGGCGATCACCGTGTTCGCCGCGACGCCGGCTTCGGCCCAGTTCTTCTTCAAGTCGCGGGACCTGAGCGGCGCGCCGGTGGTCGGCAACGAGCCCGGGATCGCCCAGCCGATGCCCGGCGCGACGCCCGCCGAGTTGCGCGCGGGCATGGTATGGACGCTGCGCGCGGCGATGAACGTGGCCGCGCTCCAATGCGAGTTCGAGCCGACGCTGCTGACCCGGCCCAACTACAATGCGATGCTCAAGGACCATAAGGAGGAGCTCGCAACCGCGATCGACACGCTGCGCGACTATTTCGCGCGCGTGAACGGCAAGAACAAGCGCGAGGGGCAGGCGGCGCTCGATCATTTCAGCACCATCCTCTATTCGACCTTCTCGACCGTTTCGGCGCAGCGCATCTTTTGCCAGACGATGTCGTCGATCGGCCGCGACGTGCTCTATGCGCCGCGCGGGCACCTCGGCGACATCGCGCTCGAACGGATGCGCGAGCTCCATAGCAGCCTGGTCCCTTGGGGCGAGCAGCGCTTTCCTGGGCGCATCTGGGTCGGCCCGCCGGTGTTGCCGCGCTTTGACGATGCGTGCTGGGACGACGAGGAATGGGATGCCGAACGCTGCGGCCGCGCCTATCCCGCGCCGCAAGGCGCGACCGCGCTGGCACAGCGCTAGGGCACCGTAACCTATAAAAAATCCGCGCTCACCGCAGACCCAGCGCCTTGTGCGTTTGGGTCGAAAGCCGCCAGCGCGGACGATCCAGCACCAGTGCGATCGCCGCCTCGCGATTGGCCGCGGCCTGCGGATCGTCCTTGGGCTGGACGAGGAAGTGGCGGAAGCTCCAGCCTTCGAGCACGGCCGGATCGATCCCGTCCTGCGGCCAGACCAGCTTGAGCTCGTCGCCCGTCCGCTGGACGACCGCGCTCCCCGCCTTGGGGCTGACGCATACCCAGTCGAGCGCGGGATGCGCGGGCAGCGTGCCATTGGTTTCGATCGCGATCGTGAAGCCGCGCGCGTGGAGCGCGTCGATCAGCGCGCCGTCGACCTGGAGCATCGGCTCGCCCCCGGTGAGCACGGCAAAGCGATGCGCCTCGTCACCGCCCCAGCAGGCCGCTGCGGCATCCGCCAGCGCGTCGGCGCCGGCGAACTTGCCGCCGCCGGGGCCATCGGTCCCGACGAAATCGGTATCGCAGAAGCGGCAGATCGCGGTGTCACGATCCTGTTCGCGGCCCGACCACAGGTTGCACCCGGCGAACCGCACGAACACCGCGCGTCGCCCCGTATGCACGCCCTCGCCCTGGAGCGTGAGGAACATTTCCTTGACGGCGTAGCTCATGGCTGCGCGGCGTAGCTGGTGGGATCGGCGATCCCCGCCTCGGCGAAGCCCTTGGCGCGCAGCCGGCAGCTATCGCACAGCCCGCAATGGGCGCCACCCGACGCGGGATCGTAGCACGACCAGCTCAGCCCCGCATCGAGCCCGAGCCGCGCCGCCTCGCGGACGATGTCGGCCTTGCTCATGTGCTGGAGCGGCGCGTGGACGGTGAAGCGCCCGCCCTCGACCCCCGCCTTTGTGGCGAGCGCCGCCATCTCCTCGAAGGCATGGATGAACTCGGGCCGGCAATCGGGATAGCCCGAATAATCGAGCGCGTTGACGCCGATATAGAGGTCGCGCGCGCCCGCCGCCTCGGCCCAGCCGAGTGCGAGGCTCAAGAAAATCGTGTTGCGCGCGGGCACATAGGTGATCGGGATGTCCGTCCCGACGCCCTGTTTGGGCACGTCGATATCCGCCGTCAGCGCCGAGCCGCCGAACGCCGACAGATCAAGCGGCAGGACGATGTGGCGCTCGGCCCCCAGCACGCCCGCGATGCGGCGCGCGGCGGCGAGCTCGACCTGGTGGCGCTGATTATAGTCGATCGAGAGCGCGAGCAGCCGGTGCCCGTCTTCGCGCGCGCGCGCGGCGGCCACCATCGAATCGAGCCCGCCCGAAACGAGGGCGACGGCATAGGTCTGGTCTGCTGGCATGATGAGCGTTCGCTAGGAGCCCGCCGCGCTGGGCGCAATCCCGCGCGCAAAAAGAGGGCCGCCTGTAAGAGCGGCCCAGGTCAGCCCTTGCGGGCCATCTAGGGAGAAAAGCGTGCCCACGAATGACACAAGAAGCACCCTAGCACCGTCAGGGTAAACATGACCTTAACGGGCGGCGCCTCGATCGCCCGCGACCGGCACCGGAAAGCTGCGCGCGCAAAAGGCGCAATCGACGTGGATCAGCCCGTTCTCGTCGGCCATCTCGCGCTGCTCTTGCGGAGGGAATTTGGCGAGCACCTGGGCGATGTAGTCGGGCGTGCAGCGGCAGCCGCGCACCAGCCGCGTCTCGGCGAGGACGCGCACCTCCTCCTCCTCGTTGAACAGCCGCCACACCAACGTCTCGAGCGGGATCGCGGGATTGGCGAGCTCGACGACGCCCATCGTCGCGGCGAGCGTGGCGACGTGCTCCCATTCGGGATGGTCGAGCCTGGTGTGGATCCGGTCGCGCCCTTCCTCGCCTTCGGGAAGGTGCTGGAGGAACAGCCCACCCGCGCGGTGATGCCCGTCGGCATCGCGGTCCATGCCGAGCCGCACCAGCGTCGGGATCTGCTCGGATTGGACGAAATAGCCCTGCGCGGCTTCGGCCAGCGTCTCGCCATCCAGGGGCGCGATCCCCTGATAGCGTTCGCCGCTCGCGACCTGATCGAAGGTGATCGCAAGATAGCCCGAGCCGAACAAGGCGAACAATGTCGGATCGGCGGGCGCCTCGGCGAGCCGGTCGGCGTCGAACTGAACATAGCCGCGCAGCTCACCGCCCTTGTAGTCGCATACCAGGAGCTGGACGACTCCGGTCTTCGACTGCGTCTGGAGCGTGAGCTGCCCGCCCGCATCCTTGAGCGTCGAGCCGATCAGCGCCGTCAGCGTCAGCGCCTGCGCGAGCAGCGCCTCGATTGGCGGCGGATAGGCGTGCGCGGCGAGCACCTCGTCGAGCACCGGTCCGAGCCGCACCAGCCGCCCGCGGGCATGGCGGGCGGGGATGGTGAAGCCGAGCGCGCGATCGAGGTCGGTGGCGGTGTCATTCAAATTCATCGTCATCGGCGATTTAGGAACGAATGGGGGAGACGCAACTCACCCCAATTGCCCGAAGCACCAGCGCAGAATCGATTTCTGCGCGTGGAGCCGGTTCTCGGCCTCGGGCCAGATCAGCGACTGCGGGCCATCGATCACCGCCGCCGTCACCTCTTCGCCGCGATGCGCGGGGAGGCAGTGGAGGAAAGCCGCATCGGGCTTTGCGCCCGCCATCAGCGCTTCGGTTACCTGGTACGGCATCATCGCGGCGAGCTTTGCATCCGCGTGATCCTGCCCCATCGAAATCCATGTGTCGGTGACGACCACGTCGGCCCCCTCGACCGCCTCACGCGCGGTACGGACGCAGCGCGCCCTGCCGCGCCCCAGCGCGAGATCGGCGGCGCTCGGCTGATACCCTTGCGGGCACGCGGCGACGACGTCGAAGTGCATCAGCGCGGCCGCCTCGATGATCGAAGCGAGCACGTTGTTGCCGTCCCCCAGCCACGCCACCTTGAGGCCGGGCAGCGCCTTGCCGCTTTCGAGGATCGTCAGCAGGTCGGCCATGATCTGACACGGATGCGACGCGTCGGTGAGGCCGTTGACGACCGGCACCGTGGCGTAATCCGCCATCTCGTCGAGCTTGGCATAATCGTCGGTGCGGACCATGATCGCGTCGCAATAGCCCGAGAGCACGCGCGCGGTGTCCGCCACCGTCTCGCCGCGGCCGAGCTGCGTCGTCGCCGCGTCGAGCACCAGCGCCGAACCGCCCAATTGCCGCATCGCCATGTCGAAGCTGACGCGGGTCCGGGTCGAACTCTTCTCGAACACCATCGCGAGAACGCGGCCGGCGAGCGGGGCATCGGCATCGACGCGGCCTTTGGGCCGGCCGGCGCGCGCCGCCTTGCGATCGAGCGCATCGGCGAGGATCGCGGCGACGCCGTCCGACCCGGCGGAAGAGAGCGAGAGGAAATGGCGCATCCTAATTCCTCCCCGTTCCGGGGAGGATATCAATCATCGCTCGGCGGCGCGTAGGTCCGCGCGCCTTCAGAGAGCTTCTCGATCGCCTCCGCGATGTGCTGTTCCTCGACGATCAGCGGCGGCAAAAGGCGCACGGTATTGTCGCCCGCCGCGACCGTCAGCAGCCCGTGATGATCGCGCAGGTGCGCGACGAAATCGCGGCTCGGATGCTTAAGCTTCAATCCCTGCATCAGCCCGACGCCGCGGACGCTCTCGAACAGCTCGTCATGGTTGGGAATGAGCTGCTCGAGGCTCGAGCGAAGCCGCTCGCCCATCTCGGTGACGTGATCGAGGAAACCGGGTTCCAAGATCACGTCGAGCACCGCCTCGCCCGCCGCCATCGCCAGCGGATTGCCGCCATAGGTCGAGCCGTGGGTGCCGAACACCATGCCCTTGGCCGCTTCCTCGGTCGCGAGGCAAGCGCCGAGCGGGAAGCCGCCGCCGATCCCCTTGGCCGCGGCCATGATGTCCGGCGTGATGCCATAGAGCTCGTGCGCGAACAGCTTGCCGGTGCGGCCGTAGCCCGCCTGCACCTCGTCGAGCACCAGCAGCAGCCCGTGCTCGTCGCATGCCTTGCGCAAGCCGTGCAGGAATTCGTCGGTGGCGGGGCGGATGCCGCCCTCGCCCTGGATCGGCTCGACGAGAAAGCCGGCCGTATGCTCGTCGATCAGTGCCAGCGCGCCCTCGAGGTCGTTGAACTCGGCATATTTGAAGCCCGGCAGCAGCGGATCGAAGCCGTCGCGCAGCTTCGCCTGGTTGGTCGCCGAGATCGTGCCGATCGTGCGCCCGTGGAACGCCATCGAAAAGGTGATGAGATCGTGCCGCTGGGGATTGCCGTTGGCGAAATGATAGCGCCGCGCGGTCTTGATCGCGCACTCGACCGCCTCTGCGCCCGAATTGGTGAAGAAGACCGTGTCGGCGAAGGTGCTATCCACCAGCCGCTGCGCGAAATGCTCGCCCTGGGGGCTGCCGTACATGTTCGAGACGTGCATCAGCGTCTCGGCCTGCTTGCTGATCGCGCCGATCAGGCCGGGATGGCTGTGACCCAACGCATTGACCGCGATCCCGCTCGCGAAATCGAGGAAGCGGCGACCGTCCTCGCTAATGAGATAGACCCCCTCGCCTCGCACCGGCCGCACGTCGCACCGCGGATAGACGGGCATGAGCGGCGTGATGGTCATCGGAAGACTCCTGTCAGCGAACGGAAAAAGGCAGCCCAAGGCTGCCCACTCGCGCTTCTAGTGCCGCCGCCGAAACGGCGCAACACCGCTTCAGCTCTTGAGCTTCCAGCCGCGCTTGAGCAGCGCATAGCAGAGAACGCCCAGCACGACGTCGAGCGCGAGCACCACCATGGTGCCGAGCAGGATCGGCGAATCCGCGACGCCGAGGAAGCCGTAGCGAAAACCCGAAATGATGTAGAAGAACGGGTTCAGATGGCTGATCGCGCGAAAGGCCGGAGCGAGCCGGTCGACCGAATAGAAGGTGCCCGAGAGCAAGGCGAGCGGCGCGACGACGAAGTTGGTGACCGCCGCCGCGTGATCGAACTTTTCCGCCCAGATCGAGGTGAGCACCCCGAGGAACGACAGGAACAGCGCGCCGAGAAAGCCGAACCACAGCACCGCCCACAGATGCTTTGGCCACACGTCGATCCCCGGCCACAGCATCATCGCGATCCATACCGCCCCGCCGACGCAGAAGGCGCGCGTCACCGCCCCCCCGGCAATCCCCGCGAGCAGCTCCGAGGTCGAAAGCGGCGGCTGGAGATAATCGACGATCGTCCCCTGGATCTTGCCGACGAGCAGCGAGAAGCTCGCATTGGCGAACGCATTCTGGAGCATGCCCATGACGATCAGGCCGGGCGCGATGAAATCGGCGAAGGGCACGCCCATCACCGTCGTGCTCCCGCGCCCGCCCAAGGCCACGGTGAAGATGATGAGATACAGCAGCGTCGTGATCGCCGGCGCCCAGATCGTCTGAAGCTGGACCTTGAAGAACCGCCGCACCTCCTTGATATAGAGGGTGCGAAGTCCGCCCCAATTGACGTTCCTGATGACGGGAACGCCCGGGGCGTTCGCCACCGCCGACTGAATTTCGCCGATTTCGGGCTGGCTGCTCATGCTGCGATCGCGTAATCGCTGCCGCTGCCGCCCGCAACCCGGCACAAGATTTTGAGGACTCGAATGGCCTGGACCGACGAACGCATCGATACGTTGAAGACGATGTGGGAAAAGGGCGTGACCGCGAGCCAGATCGCCGAGGCGCTGGGCGGGGTCAGCCGCAATGCCGTGATCGGCAAGGCGCACCGGCTGGGGCTGCAATCGCGCCCTTCGCCCGTCAAGCCCAACGAGGAGGAGGCGCCCAAGCCGGCGGCCAAGACGCCGCCCCCGCCTGCTCCGAAGCCCGCCGAGCCGAGGCCGGCGGCAAAGCCCGCCCAGGCGGCGCCCGCGCCTGCTCCGACACTGCCGCCCGCCGCCGCGGCCTCGGCGACGCCCGCGAATGCTCCCGAACCGAAGGTGGTGCTGCGCTCGGTCGGCCCGGGCGGGTTCATCCGCCAGTCGCCGGGCGAGCAGCAGCCGCCCTCCACGCCCGCGCCGCCGCGCCGCCTCGTGCCCGCGCGCCCGAGCCCCGAGATCGCCGGCAAGACGACCCTGCTCGACCTCAACGACCGGATCTGCAAATGGCCGATCGGCCATCCCGGCGAACCGGATTTCCACTTCTGCGGCGATCCGGTCAATCCGGGCTTCCCTTATTGCGTCGGGCATTGCGGCCACGCCTACCAGGCGCAGCTCCCGCGTCGCGACCGCCGCCCGCCGCCGCCGCTGCCTTTCGGCGGCCCGCGCTCGCGCTGAGG
>CAMLGC010000067.1 GCA_946479505.1 uncultured Sphingomonadaceae bacterium | reverse complement strand
GGCCTGATGCGCTGTCATGGCTAGGATCTGCGAAGGCGTTCCCGACGGCTTCAAAAGCTCGGCGATGACCTTGTAGGGACGGTGGCTACCGGGCAGCCGGTGGCCTATCATGCCCCGTCCCCCACGATCGGTTCCGGCGCATCGATCAGGTGCGACAGGTCTTCGGTGGTCAGCCCGCGGACGTTGGCGATCTTGGTGATCGATGTATCGGTGGCGAGCGGGAACTGGTAGTTGCCGAACTTGAGATAGCCGGCCTGTCCGAGCTGCAGGAAACCGAACGGGCCGGTGTAATCGAGCACCTGCTGGCCATTGGCCCATAGCGCGACGAGACCATCCGCGGTGCTCGACTTGAGCTTGAGCACCATCCACGACCATTCGTCCATCGGCAGATCGAAGGCGACGTTGAACACCTCGGTCGGTTGGGGCGGATTGCCGGGAGCGTCGGCGGCCACATGGTTGCCGCTGATCGCGAACGCGCCCGGCGCATTGGTCCAGTCGATCCGCAACATCGGTGCGACGCCATAGGTCGAATCGGGATGGAGTTGCGAGACGATGAAATAGCTTCCCGACCAGGTCAGTTCGACAGGCTTGAACGCCCACGCCGCCCAATAGACCTGTTGATGGTCCACCTCGTGGATCATGCCGATTTCGGTGCGCGATCGGTCGGTCTCGCCGGGGCGGTGATCGCCGGGATGCGTCTCGAAAATCAGCGGACTCGACGTCAGCCCGTCGGCAAGCCGCATCGCATACGGCGTGCTGTTGCATTCGGCCCTGAAATCGACGTCGCTCAACGTCAGGATTTGCCCGTTCCGGATCGTGCCGGCCGCGAAATCGCGCGCCTCGTTCCAGTGAATCGCCCGTTTGATCGACCCGTTGAACGGAAACGCCGACCCGTCATAGGCACCCCCGTAATAGATGCGCGCGAGCCCGGTTGGGAGCGCACCTTCGGGATCGGTTGTCGCCACCCCGCCGCTATGGTCCTGCAACGCGATCGCATCGACGCCGAAGCTCCCGCGTATCCAAATCGGATCGGCGGCGAATACCGACGTTTGGCCTTGGCGGAGCTGCTGCGCAGGTACGTTCGATCCTGCATAGATATTGAGATCGAGCAAATCTCGCAGGTAGGCTGTGCCGTCGCTCCCCGATCGCCGAAAGAGAAAGTACCGATTGCTCGTCGGGCTGGTCGCTGCGGTCGCGTCGATCAGCGCCTGCACCGTCGCGTCGTCCGCCTGCTCGACGAGCAGTTCGAATGCGTTCGCAGCATTGGCGAAGATGGAGGCCGACGCGTCGTTGGCCACCTGCACCTGCTCGCCGGACACGCCGGTGAATGCCAAACCATCGGCGCTCAGCCGGCCGCTGATGTCGGTCGCGATCGCGGCGGCGCGGCTGACTTCGGCACCGTCCAGCATGTAGCGGTCGTTCGCGAAGTCGAAGTCCGCCGTCGCGCCGGGCGCCCACCATGGCAACGCATCGCCGGTAATCGCGTCGTACCAGATCGAGCCCCACCCCTTGATCAGGCCGCCATAATCGGTGTCGAAGAAATAGGTAATCAGGATCGGCTTCAGCGCGGGGCGCTGATAATAATTGCCGACGCCGATGCCCTCATGCTCGTAGGCCACCTTCAGCATGGCGATGAGGTTCGCGTCCCGCGCGCTCGACGAATAGGAGACGACAGCGGTGAACTTGGGCGCGACCGTCATCGCATTGCATGCGGTCGGTGTGACCGGCAGCGTCTTGTTATCGCAGCGCCACCCCGTGCTATTGACCATGCCGCGCGAGACGCCGGCCGTGGACAGCGAGGGCGTATAGGTGCAGACGTGCCAATCGGCCTGGATCGCACCATCGGTCAGGCCCAGCGCGGCGATCGGCACGTCGAAATCGCCCGCTTGGGTGATCCCGCCGACGAATACGGCAGTGGCGACGCGTTCGAACACGCCTGCCGAAACCTCGGCCGCGAGATAGACGTGAATCTCGCCGTTTCCGGTGCCATCGAAACCCGCGATGTTGATCGTCAGGCTGGTAAGCGTGGCCGTGTCGACCGGGACGCCGAGCGCGCGGAAGCTCGGACCGATATAGGTCGAATTGTCGTTTGCGGCGGCGGCGTCCGTGCCGGGCGTCGAGATGATCTGGTCGATCGTGGGGGTGGTGTCCATGGCGTCGGTCTCCCGTGAAAAGCTGGTCAAGGCCCGGCCAATCATTGATTAGCTATATCCACCGCGCCGACATAATAGCTGCGGTCGTTGCACGGGGCGGGTCGATTCCGAGGTCAGCCTTATCGATTTGCCCGAGGCCTGCCGGCGCGCTGATAGGCCGCGATCAGCTTCGGCGCTTCGTAGTCCCATGCAAGCTCGCTTTCGACACGATTCCGGCCGAACGCGCCCATACGCGCCCGTGCCGTATCGTCCGCGAGAAGCTCCTCGATCTTTTCCGCAAAATCGAGGGGATCGTTCGCCTTTGCATAAAGCGACGCCTGCTGCGCGCTGAAGCGTCCCTCGGCAACGTCGAACTGAACGATAGGCTTGGAAAACGCCATATATTCCAGAATCTTGTTCATCGTCGATTTGTCGTTCATCGGGTTGACCCGATCGGGGTTGACGCAGACGTCGGCGGTCGAGAGCACGCGGAACAGCATCTCGTCGGGCGCGCGGCCGGTGAAGGTCACATGATTGGCAAGGCCGAGGTGCTCCGCGCAGGCGCGCATCTCGGCCAGCGCAGGCCCGCCGCCGACGAGGACGAACTGGATGTCGTCGCGACCCTTGTCGTGGATCAGGTGGCGGGCGGATTCGAGCAGCAGGTCGATGCCTTCCTGCTCGCCCATCACGCCCACATAGCCGACCAGGAAACGGCGCCCCTTTTTGAGGCTGGGATCGGGCGAAACCGCACGAACGCGCGAAAGATCGGGGCCCGATCGCACGACGAACACGTCCTCGCCGCGCTTGCCGCCGCGGGTCATGGCGATCCGGCGGTAGCTCTGGTTGGTCGACATGACGACATCGGCCGCCTTGAAGGTCAGCCATTCGAAGAGGCAGAGCAGCCGCCACGCGAGACCCCGACGGCCGAACTTCGCCTCGAACAGTTCGGGATTGATGTCGTGGTGATCGAAGATGAACCGCTTGCCCAGCAGCTTGAAGGGCAGCGCGACGAGGAACAGCAGGTCGGGCGGGTTGCATGCCTGGATCGTGTCGAACCCATGTCGACGCGCGATCCGCACCGCGAGCCGCAGTTCGTGGAACAGCGCCGCCCCGTATTCGCGCAAATATCCTGCGGTCGACCCCGCCTCACGCAGCGGATGGCGATAGATATGGATGCCGTCGATCACCTCATATTCGGAATCGTGCCCCGCGCCCGTCGGGCAGATCACCGAAACCTCGGCCCCCGCCTCCTTGAGCGTGCGCGCCTCGCGCCACACGCGGCGGTCGAACGGAACGGGAAGGTTTTCGACGAGGATGAGGATCTTGCGCCCACGCAGCGCACCGGCGGCATGCGGAACGCCGCCGATCATGTCGGGCGACGCCACGCCTTCAGCACGCATGGACGGCCGAACCCCCGGTGCGTCGACGTTTCAGGTGAAGGTTGCGCGGCGATCCGCGCGCGATCGAAAGCGGCGCTCGGGCACGCGTGCCACTGTCGTGGTCGAAATCGCTCGCAATTCGCATGATCTTCTCGGGAACTCGCACGCTCCGGCACCTCGCTTTCCACATCGTCGACTGCATGCCGCGGCACACCTAGGCCGAAAGGCCCAACAGCGCCAGACCGAGCGCGCGCCGAGGCCGAACAGGAGCGGCGCGCACACCGCATTTCGCGGTGACGCGACGACACCGCCATCCGCGGATCCGGGCCTTCCAACCACCTGGCGCGCGCGTCGGCGCGAGGTTGCGCTTGGGGAGAAAACTCACGATAGGTCGCGGTCCCGCGATGTAGGGGAATGGTTGGGCGCCGCGTCCGTCAACGATTGCGGTGTCGTCGACCCGGTAGTGGACGGAGTAAAAACTTGCCAGTCAATGATGCCTTGGTATCCAAACCGAGCGGCTACATCCCTGGGTTGGATGGCATTCGCGCTATCAGCATCCTGCTTGTCATGATCGGCCATTTCGGTTTCGGCTGGATCGTTCCTGGCGGTCTTGGCGTGACCGTCTTCTTTTTTGTCAGTGGGTTCCTCATCACGACTCTCTTGTTGAAGGAACGTCAGAAATACGGGACGATTTCCCTAAAAAATTTCTATGCGAGGAGGTTTCTGAGGCTTAGCCCGGAACTTTTGTTGCTCGTCGTTTTCGGCTGTACCATCGGATTGATCTACGCTTATGTAAATGTTGGAAGCATTATTGCAGCATTTACATACACGACCAATTATTACGTTCTATACACCGGAGCATTTACGGATATATCGGCTAGATGGCCGCATCTATGGTCGCTCGCCGTCGAAGAACATTTCTATCTAAGCTTTCCTTTGATGGTGCTCCTGTTCGGCCGTCGAGCACGCGTTCTCGCGCTTTTGCTTATCGGCGTCTGCATAGCGGCCCTGCTTTGGCGAATCTGGATCGTTGTCGACGGCGCACCGTTCGGCCTGGGCGGAAAAGATCATCTCTACACCTATTGCGCGACGGATACCCGGATCGACAGCATCGCCTTCGGATGCTTGACCGCAACCTTATTCAACGGATGGAACGCGACCGCACGATCGGCGAAGATGAGTTGGGCCGCAATCGTTGGAGCGGGCGTGCTCATGCTTGTTTCTCTTCTATATCGCGACCCGATGTTTCGAGAGACGTTCCGCTATTCGATCCAGGGCATTTCGCTCATGATGTTCTTCTATGGCTTGTTCGGATGCGGGGGCGCACCGGTCATAAGGCTGCTGGAGTTTGGGCCGATGCGGCAGATGGGGGTGCTCTCTTACGGCGCCTATCTTTGGCACCTCGAATTCCTCTTCATCTTTATCAAGGTTACCGGCCACGGTATCCATGACGCTGGCCTTGCCGCCAAGCTGGTGATGATCCCGCTCGGCTTTGCGCTGACGTTCCTTGCGGCGAATATATCGTATCGGGTGACAGCGCCGGTGCGCCGGATACGTAGCCGTTTTCACGAACGTCCGCGAACGGCGCCCGCGGCAGCGGAATAATTCCGCGCCGCACAAAATCAAATGGGCGCCACATTCATCGGATAGGCGGCAACGATGAACGTCTTTCGCTTCAGCCGGCGCGGGCTCCTTCGTTCGTTCGCGATGATGCCGTTGACGATGGTCGGCGCGAAAATCTCAGCGCGCTACGGCGATCGCGGGCAATCGGATACCGTGCCAAACGGCAGCGGCATCGTTCTATCGGGTCAGCGCTACGGGGTCGAAACACCGCAGCGGCCGCACAACCTCCGCATCTTCGATCGCGGCTCCGGTGAAAGCCCGGTTTTTCGCTTCGAGTTGAGCCCCGGCGAGCAGCGCAAGGGAGAACGCGGGGAACGAGAACGTGTCGAGCTGAGATCGCGCTTCGATGCGCCGCTCGGCGCGACGCGCTGGTATTCGGGCGCCTTTCGGATCGGCGATTTCGTTCCCGATGGAGATTTCAACATCATCGCGCAGTGGCTCAGCGACGTTTCCGCGTACGTGACGCCAAGGGGAGCCGGCCCATGGCTGCGTTTCGAGCTCAAGCGCGGCCGAAAGGGAAAGCTGCAAATCAGCCATCGCGGCTCCGACAAGCGCGGCCGGATGCGCCCGCGAATAACGACGACGATCGATGTCGTGCCGGATCGCTGGTATAATTTCGTTGTCGAAGCGCGGACCGGCCTTGTTGACGGCCTCGTGCGGGTCTGGATCGACGGGCGCAAGGTCGTGGATTGGACGGGCGGCCCGCTGGGTGATTTCTATACGGGCGGCCCGATCGAACCGAGCATGGGCGTGATGAAGTTCGGGATCTATCGCTGGGGAATCCGCGCGAACAAAAAGCCGGTGACGTCGACCGCGACGGTGTGGTTCACCAATATCGAACAGGGTACTGATCTGTCCGACCGCGTCCGGCATCCGCTTCCGCTACCGGTCGCGGACGATTTCGGCTAGGCGGCTGTTCCGAATTCAGGCCAGCAGGCGGCGGTACAGATCGATCATCCGGCGGGCGGTGCTCTCGATCGAGTAATGGTCCTGCCATCGAGCCAGCCCCGCCCTGCCCATCGTTTGTCGAAGGTCCGGGTCGAGGCACAGCCGCTCGAGCGCGGCGGCCAGCGATTCCGCGTCTTCGGACGGGACGATCGATCCGGTGATGCCGTCGACGACCTGCTCCGGTATGGCGCCGATGCGCGTCGCGACGACCGGAAGACCGTGCGCCATCGCTTCCAGGATCGAAACCGGCTGATTTTCGGCGCGAGAGGGCAGCACGAACAAATCGGCCCCGGCAAGCGCCCGAGCCACCGCCGCTTCGTTAACCCAACCCAGGAAGTCGACGCGGTCGGCGATCCCGTTTTCCGCAGCGAGATCGCGGAACCTGTCGACCGGGCCGTTGCCGCCGAGCCGCGCCTCGAACGTGATCCCGCGCGCGTTCAGGATTCCCAGCGCCCCCAGAAGAATGTCGACGCCCTTGCGTTCGCCGAGCTGCCCCATGAACGCGATGATCGGAACGGCGTGGGTCGGCTCGGCCCGCTTTTGGGCGGCCGCGACCCCGTTTTCGATGACGACCAGCCGGGACGGATCGATCCGAAGCGTCGTCAGCGCAAAGTCGCGCCAATAGGAGCCCAGCACGACGACGGCGTCCGCTTTTCGGAAAAAGGCCGCGACGGCCTGAGCAACCGGATCCGGGAGCCGCCCGAAAAACGCGTCGTAGCCGCTGCCGTGCAGGTGCAGGATCGTGCGCGCGCCGAGCCATCGGGCCACCGCAGCGAAGAGCATCTTGCGGAATGTCGAGCCGCGGGGCGCCACATTGATGTGGGCGACGCCGATCCGACGCGTGAGCAGCCTGCCGACGAACTGGGCGAGCGCGATCGGCATGCCGAGATGCTTGAGCGGGCCCGGCCAATCCCACCGCGAGGTCTGGACGATCACGGGAAGATCGGGAGCATCAGCCGCGATCTGCCGCGACAGATAGAGCATGATCCGCTCGATCCCGCCACGACCCTCGACGCCGTTGGCGAGGACGATCGCTACCGCATTTCTCCGCATGCCGCCCGCATTCCATCAATGAAGGCAGGGCGGATAGCCAACGAGGAGACGCCTTACAACCGCGCCACTCCGATTCCAAGCGCCCTTGCCGCTCCCCAGGACGCTTGCTAAGCGGCTGGCAACGCCTGGAAGGCGGGCGCCGGCCGGACAATCAAGACAGGAATCGAGCACTTGCCCGTCGGTCGACCCGTTCCCGCTTCTTACGCCATCGAACCTGCAGCAACCCCCGTCAGGTCTCGGCGGCGCGCGGCGTTGGGCATCATCATGACGGTCTTTCTGATCGGCCGGCTTGTTTTCCAATTGTTCCAGTCGGAATTCCTGCCGTCTCCGCTCGACGAAATTCTGGTCGTCGTCATCGGCTTATATGCGCCGCTTGGCATCATTTCCCTGTTGAAGATCAACAACGGTCTTAAATTCATAGCTTATACGTGCGCGTATATAGTGGTAATTCTGGCTTCCAGTCTATTGCACACGTACTCCTTCGAGCGAGGGAGAGATGTTTTCTACAGCAGCCTCGCACTTGATCTGAAATTTTTCGCGCTGTTCTTCGGCGCTTACGTTCTTGCGCTGCGCAGCGCTCGAGCAGGCGTTTCGCGGCGAAACGTCGAGCTCATCATGCAGGCGCTGATCTTCGTCGCCTTTGTCGATTCGTTCCAGGTGTTCAGGGACCTCATGGGGAACGGCGTAGGGCTCGACGGCACGCCGCTCGATATACGCGGCGGCTTCTATCGGCCGAACGGCTTTTTCCACCATCCCGTGGCCAGCGCCCAGGTGGCGTTGTTCGGCTTCATCGCCGCGCTCGGATTTCTGGCAAGAGGCGTCACCGCTCGCAGGCTCGGTTCGACGGCGTTCCTGTTCCTCGTGCTCATCATCCATATCTCGGTAAAGGAGATCGTCGTCGGGTGTCTCTGCCTGATGCTGTTCGTTCTGTTTTACGTGCGCAACAACGCGTTCACCAAGTTCGTGGCGCTCCTGGTCGCCGTGGCGGCGATCGGATCGGTGTTCGCATCCCCGATCGGCAACGAGGTCACCGCCCGGATCTCCTATTATACGGGTGATGAGGGAACCGACACGGTACGCCGCGCCCTTTATCACGGCAGCTTCGAGATCGCCGGAGAGATGATGCCGATCGGCAGCGGTACGGGGACGTTCGGAAGCCAGGGATCGAGGACGAACGGGTACAGCAGCCTCTATTTCACGCACGGCGTGTATGGGCTGTGGGGCGCAACCTACAAGAACGACAGCTTTCTTCTCGACACGTTCTGGCCCAAGATCATCGCGGAAACGGGCGTGCTGGGCCTGTTGTTCTTCGTGCTGACGATCGGCATCCTGATCCGCGCTGCGCTCCGATTGGTGCTCAAGACGCGAACGCCCGAGGATTTCGTCCTGTTCTCCGGCATGGTCGGCATTCTCGTCATCTCGGTCGCCACGGCGGCGCTGGGCGAAGAGTTCCTCGGCTCGCTTTTTTACGTGTTCGGTGCGCTGGCACTGGCGCGCGCGAGCGTTCTGATGCCGCGTTCGACCAAGCGGCGGCGCAACCGGCGTGCCCATTCTGTCGAAGGGGCGGCCCGCCCGCTTGCGGCAAGTTAGCGCTTGCGGAACTGGGCATAGATGTTGACGGTAAAGAACCGTTCCAGAAAACCGGCACGGCGAAAGAGATCGAACAATTTTCCAAGACGGCCGATCCGGCGATTATAGAAGAACGACAGCGTTTCCCACCGCGCCGGATCCATCAGCTTTCGGAACTGCTTGGGAGTCAACTTATTGAGCCCGAGGTCGCTTACCGATCCCATCTTTCGATGCCATCGCAGGTTCGCGATCCGCAGCAATACAGGCTCTGGAACAAAAACGGGAAGCCAAGGCATCTTTTTCATAAACCTGCCGTGATCTCCAAAAGGGCTGAAATAAAGGGGCCCAAAGCCCGTTACGAGGACACCACCAGGCCGCAAGAGCCGGTGAATTTCGGCGATCATTGCATCCAAATTTTCGATGTGTTCGAAGGTATCCTTCGCGATCACGCAGTCGAATTGCGCATCGACACTCTCCAGATCGATATTCTGAAACGTGATGCGTTCGGCCAAGGCAGGGTATTCATTTTTCAAATGTTCGCGAGCAAAATCAATTCTATACTGGTCAAGATCGATGGCGACCACGTGGGCCGCGCCTCGTAACGCAATATCGACCGACAGCGCGCCGAGGCCGCATCCGATTTCGAGCACGTTTCGGCCCTCGAACGCGACGCTGCCGAGGCGTCGCCAGAACTCTGCGTTGCTGACCTCGCGCTGGTATCGGAACTTCCGGGCGGCAACGTCATAGGCATCGCCGACCCGCAGATTTGGCCGGGCGCGGATTTCGCGATCCGTGGAGACAGGGGTGTCGAGTGAATGGCTCGATAGATCAGTCATGAACGATCCTGAAAATGGCGCGGCAGAGCAATGCGGCCGTTGTGTTTGAACGGCGCCCCACTATGGAAAAGGGCAAGCGACGAGAAACTCCGTCGATCATGGGCGTTATATGGTTAGCATATCACTTGAAAACGTTGATGGTACGACAGGAGATGCGACCGATAGTGAACCAGGACTGCGCGACGTTCTGATCGTCAACGCCGTTGCGCTCAACGGTGGCGATGCCGCGATCCTCGAGGCGGTGATCGCCTCGGTATCCTGTGCCTTCGCCGGCAAGGCGCGGATCGCCGTGCTTGACAAATATCCTGACGTGTCGCGGGTGCTCTATCCCGAATATCGCTTCCATTCCAGCGCATTTGAAACGTGCCGTCGGCCCGGCCGCGGTCTCTTCTCGACCGCAATAGAAGCGGCGAGAATCGCCAATTTGATGGCCGGCGCGCTGGCTCTTCGCCTGACCGGCGGGCGGCGGGCATGGTTCGGGCTCTCGACAGCTCAATGGAACCTGCTCGAATTGTACCGGCGCAGTGCGGTGGTGGTGAATACCGGCGGCACGATGTTCGTCGAAAAATACAATCTGGTGCCGCGCGCGCTGGATGTCTGGCTTGGTTATCTGTTTGCCAAGCCTGTGGTCATGTTCACCCAGAGCTTCGAGCCGGTCCGACGCCGATTCAACCGCTTGCTGATGCGCAGCATCCTCATGCCGGCCGATCTCGTTCTCGTTCGGGGCGCGTTATCGCAACAGGTTGCGCACGAGCTGGGCGTACCCGAATCCCGTCTTTTCCCGCTGCCCGATTCGGTGTTCCGCTTTAATCGTCCGGTACATCCCGCCGCATCGACGCGGCCGCCGCGCCTCTACGTATCGGTCCGTTATTGGGGGCACGCGAAGGGGGGTGACATAGCGCAGAGCCGCTATCGCGCGGAGATCGCGCGCTTCTGTATGCGAGCGGTTCGCGAATGGGATGCCCGGGTCGTCTTTGTGTCGACATGTCAGGGTGTTGCCGAATACCCGATTGACGATGCCGCGGAAGCAAAACGCATCATGGCTCTGATCGGTGAGGCCGAGCAATCGAACGTCAGCATCGATCGAGAATTTCATCGACCGGAGCAGCTCATGGATTTGTTCGCCGCAGGCGACGTGGTAATCGCCACCCGTCTTCATGCGTGCATTCTTGCACTTTGTGCCGGCGTACCGACGGTTCCGATCAGCTACGAGCGCAAGACCGAAGAGGTGTTCGGCCGGTTGCTTCCGGGCGGCTCGATCCAGCGTTTCGAAACCATCGACGCCGATATGCTGTTTGCTCAGGTAGAAGAGGAACTCGACAACCGGTCCGATCGTGTCGCTCTGCTGGGACAGCGAGTTGCTCAAGAGGCAATTGAAAGTCGGCGCGCCGATGCGCTTTTGAGGAATGTGCTCGGCGCATGAGCGCCGTGTGCCTTGGCGGCCGGCCTATCAGCGGCGGCGCGGGGCGACGGTGATGAATCGGTCTATTCGCTCGATCTTGAAATCGGGCCTGCGCGTCAGTCTGTTTAGCGTGGACCAGGGCATATCGAGCCTGTCGAACCTGGCCGCGTCGATCATCGCTGCGCATGCGTTGTCGACCAGCGAATTCGGCGCATTCGGAATTGTCTTTGCAACCTTTATGCTCGTTATCTTCGCCGCGCGCGCGATCACCGGCGAAGTATTGTTGCTGGTCGGCGCCGATCGCGCGCGGGCGGATATCGCAACGAATCTCGTCATCGCCGCGGCGGCTGGCTTCGCGGCCGGCGCTCTCATCCTCTGCGGCGGGCTGGTCGTCGGTGGAACGATACGAGCCGGCTTGATACCGTTGGCGATCGCCATCGGCGGCCTCACCGTACAAGATGCTATCCGCTATGTCGGCTTCGCCACCAAGCGGCCGGGAATCGCGTTGACGGCCGATACTCTATGGCTCGCCTTCATGTTGCTCGGCTGTCTCCTGTTTCTCTCCGATCATCCCGGGGTGGGAAGGGTGACGAGCATCTGGGCGGCTTCGGGGGTCGGCGCGGCGATATGCACGCTTCCCTTTTTGACAGCGACGAAGCCGTCCCGTTCCCGGCTGCGCACCTGGCTGCACGATCAAAAGGGGGTGATGCTCAGCCTGTTCGTTGACCGCGGCATTCTCTCCGCGATGCAACAAGGCGTCACGTATATGATCGCGATCTTCATCGGGCTGGAGGGCAATGCCGCCTATCGCGGTGCGCAGATCGTCATGGGGCCGATCAACGTCTTCGCCATGGGACTGGTCACCGCGATGATCCCCTATTTCGTCGGGGTCTGGCGGCAACGTCCGGCAACGCTGGCCGCGGAATCGATCAGGATCGCGGCGTTCGGCGGCGTTGGCCTTCTTCTCGTCACCCAAATCGCAGCGGGTATGCCCGACGTGCTGGGGCGCGCTTTGATCGGAAGATCCTGGGCGCTGAGTGAGCCGGTTTTGCGGATTATGGCGTTCATCATTCCGCTTCAGGTAATAAATTTCACGGCGACAGGGGCATTGCGGGCAATGATGCGGGTTGGGGTAGCGCTCTTCGTCCGGATTATCATCACCCCTCTGACGCTTGTCGCTATCGCCATCGCTGCCTATTTCGGCGATATCAGCACCGTCATCTGGGCGCAGGTTGGCTGCACTGCCTTCTCTTCGATCTTATGGTGGACGATGTTCGTTCGCACATATCGCCATCGTCTCACGGCGAGCGAGGGCGGCGCCTCGTAAAAGGGCGCAGCCTTGCCGCGCCGATCAAAGACTGTGAAGATTCACCACCCGGTCGGCGCGAACCGAAAGAGCGCCACCCTGGCCGTTCGCGTCGACGAACAGGTCGTATTGCTCGCGTTCCGCCTCCTCGCGATCCACCAGCAAGGTCTTGAGCGACGGCAGGGTCGCGTAGGCATAGCCGAGATTTTGCCCCATCAGCCTCTGCGCAACGATCGACGGATCATAGACCGACACCCGGTGACCAGCCCGCAGCAATCGGCTTACCAGATCGAGATTGGGGCTTTCGCGAAGGTCGTCGCTGTTCGACTTGAATGCGAGGCCCACCACCAGCACGCGCGACGCCGGCGCGAGATCGCGCGCGCATAGCTCGTATGCGAAATGCTTGTGCGCATCATTCGAACGCATCACCGAATCGACGATCGCGGCATTTATGCCGGTCTCGCCCGCGAGGTGCTGGAGCGCGCGAAGGTCCTTCGGCAGGCAGGAACCGCCGAACGCCCCGCCGGGCCGCATGTAATAGGGCGAGATATTGAGCTTCGTGTCCGAAAGGAAAA
The DNA here is from genome assembly GCA_946479505.1 of uncultured Sphingomonadaceae bacterium. The sequence goes on along the minus strand of CAMLGC010000067.1, from coordinate 884 downwards.
TCTGGCTGACGGTTTGGGCGTCGATGCCCAGGCTGACGCACAGACGCCCGATCTCGTTGGCGTAGCCCACCTTGATTGCGTGCCAGCTATTGTCCACGAACTTGGTGATCTCCGCTTCGCGGTAGCCGGTATGGAAACGCGGCGCATCGATGCCGTCGTAAAGCCGCGCCATCGCTTCCGAGGGCGTTGCGTCGGCGGTGCCCACGACGATCTTGGGCGGGTTGAAATAATCCGCCATGGCGCTCGATTCGCGCAGGAATTCGGGATTGTAAACGATTTCTACCGCCTTTTCGGTCGCATCTCCCAGCAACGACCGGAAGATCGGAACGATCAGGTCTTCGGTCGTTCCGGGGCGGATCGTCGAGCGATAGGCGATCGTCAGTGGACGCGCCCGGTCGGGTTCGACCGCGCCGGCGATCTGCCGCGTGACCTCGGCGATAAAGGACAGGTTATGCGCTCCGTCGGCGGCGCTCGGCGTGCCGACGCATACCATCGCCAGATCGGCTTCCCGGAGAGCCGCCGATGGATTGTGCGTCGCGCTCAGCAAGCCCGCTCGGCGCGCTTCGACGAAGGCTTCCTCGATCCCCGGCTCGGTGATGGGAGAAACGCCGCGGTTCACGGCGGCGATCTTCTCGTCGCTCACGTCGACGCCAAGCACCTTGTGCCCGGCTTTCGTCAGGCATGCCGCCGCGGTGAGCCCCACATAGCCGAGGCCATAGATAACAACGTACATCGAACACCCTTGTTGAGGTCGCGCAGGGTTGCGCCGTGATCTGTTCCGGAGAGCAACACGCCGTTCGACACGTGCTCTGTTGCGTATGGCGATCGTGCTCACCGCACCGGAAACGGTATCTCCGAAGATGATATCGCAGGATTACTGAGCG
>CAMLGC010000066.1 GCA_946479505.1 uncultured Sphingomonadaceae bacterium | reverse complement strand
GCTTCGAGCGCCTCGCCGCCACCGACATTCGCTATGAACCGTAATCCGCGCCCGGGCAGCCCGCCCAATTCGGCGAGCGCGAGCCCCGCCATTGCCAGGTCGCCGCCCGCCGCCTGCACCGCCGCGAGCACCGCGAGGCTGTTCGACACCCAATGCGCGCCGGGCTGCGAGAGCGTGTAGCTCAGCTCGTCCTCCCCGAGCCGCGCGGTGACGAAGGTGCCGCCCGTCGGCGTGCGCATCATCTCGATCGCATGCACGTCGGCGCCGCGATCGAGCCCGAAGGTGACGATACGGCCGGCATGCGGCTGCGCTGCGGCGATCAACCGGTCGCGGTGCGGACTGTCATAAGGGACGATCGCCGTGCCGCCCGGCTCGAGCCCTTCGAAGATTTCGCCCTTTGCATCGGCAATCGCCGATTCGTCGGGAAAGAAGGCGGTGTGTGCCGGCGCGATCGCGGTCACGATCGCGATGTGCGGCCGCACCAGTCGGGTCAGTCGCGCAAGCTCGCCGGCGTGGTTCATCCCCATCTCGAACACGCCGAAGCGGCTTTTCGCCGGCATCCGCGCGAGGCTCAAGGGCACGCCCGTATGGTTGTTGTAGCTCTTGACCGAACGGTGCGCCTGTCCCGCTTCGAACCGGTCGAGCGCCGCGAACAGCGCCTCCTTGGTTCCCGTCTTCCCTACCGAGCCGGTTACGCCGACGATCGCCGCCCCGGTTCGCGCCCGCGCCGCGCGCCCGAGCGCATCGAGCGCGACGGTGGTGTCGTCGACGAGCACATGCGGGTGCGGCGTCGCGACGCTGACCACCGCACCCGCTGCTCCCCGGTCGAAGGCGGAATCGAGGAAGCGATGCCCGTCGGTCGCCTCGCCCTTGAGCGCGATGAAGAGATCGCCCGGTCGGATCTCGCGCGAATCGAAGGTGACGCCGTTCACGTCGAAATCGGCGGATGCGGTCCCGACCGTCGCAGCGGCGATCTCGGCGGAGGTCCAGAGGCTCATCCCTGCCCTCCCGCTTGCGGGGGGGGATCGAGGGGTGGGCTCCCGCAATCCAGACAGCACAACGAAAATTCAGGCCGGGCGCCCACCCCTGACCCCTTCCGCAAGCGGGGGGGGGACGAGCTCCCCAAGCCCCTCACGCCGCGGCCTCGCGCGCGACCGTCACGTCGTCGAACGGCAGCACCAGATCGTCGATCACCTGCCCCTGTTCGTGGCCTTTGCCGGCGAGCAGCACGATGTCGTCGGACTCCGCGCGCCGGATCGCTTCGGCGATCGCTTCGCGGCGGCCGGCAATTTCGACGGCGCCGGGCGCGCCCTTCATCACGTCGGCGCGGATCGCCGCGGGATCTTCGGTGCGCGGATTGTCGTCGGTGACGATCACGAGGTCGGCATTGGCCGCCGCGACCTGCCCCATCGGCTCGCGCTTGCCGGTGTCGCGGTCTCCGCCCGCGCCGAACACGACGATCAGTCGCCCCCTGGTATGCGGTTTCAACGCCGCGATTGCCGCCTCGAGCGCATCGGAGGTGTGCGCGTAATCGACATAGACGGGGGCGCCGCTGCGCGCGATCACCGCGCGCTCGAGCCGTCCGCGCACCGGCTGGAGCCGCGCGAGGTTGGCGAGCGTCGTGGCCACGTCGCCGCCGGTCGCAATCACCAGCCCCGCCGCGGTGAGCGCGTTCGCGGCCTGATAGGCGCCGATCAGCGGCAAACAGACCTTGTGCTCGCGCCCTTCGGCCTCGATCACCAGCCCCTGCCCCAACAGCGTCGGCGCCCGCGAGACGAGGCGCAGCGTGTCGCCATGCGTGCCGACCGTCACGATCCCGTTTCGCCGCTCGCGCGCCAGATCGATTACCCGCGCCGAATTGGGATCGTCCGCCCACACCACCGCGGTGCCGTCCGGCTCGAGCACCTCCGCGAAAAGCCGCAGCTTGGCCGTGAAATAATCCGCCATGTCCTTGTGATAATCGAGGTGATCGCGGCTCAGATTGGTGAACGCCGCAGCGCGGACCGGCAACCCCTCGGTGCGGTATTGCGACAGACCGTGGCTGGATGCCTCGAACGCGACGTGCGTGACGCCCTCGCGTCCCAGCCCCGCGACGTTCGCCAGGAAGGTGACGATGTCGGGCGTCGTCAGCCCGGTCGAGACGCTGTCGTCTGCGGTGGTCACGCCGAGCGTGCCGATCGATGCGGCGTGATGCCCCGCCATCCGCCAGAGCTGGCGCGTCATCTCGACCGTCGAGGTCTTGCCATTGGTGCCGGTGACGGCAACGGCGGTCGCTGGGAACGGCGCGAAGAAGCGCGAAGCCAGGCGCGCGAACAGAGCGCGCGGGCGATCGTCGGCGAGGTGGAGCGCCCCCTCGACCCGCGCCTCGGGCCGTGCGACCACCGCGATTGCGCCCGCGGCGACCGCGGCGGATATATAGTCCTCGCCGTTGACGCGCGTGCCCTGGAACGCCCCGAATACCGTGCCCGGCGCCACCTTGCGGTGGTCGATCGCGAAGCCGGTCACGGTGGCGCTCTCCTTCCCGCCGGTGAGCGCACCCAGCCTCATTCCGCCGCCGCCCTTTTTTCGGCAGGCGACTCCCACAGGAGCGGCAACAGCTCGGACACGTCGATATCCTTGTCGGCGTCCGGGATCACGCCCAATTGTGGACCGACTCGCTGGATCACGCGACCGACGACGGGCGCCGCATTCCACGCCGCGGTGGTGAAGCCATAGGTTTCCTTGGTGCCGTGGGGCGCGACCAGCGTCGCGACGACGACATAGCGCGGGTTATCCATCGGGAAAGCCGCCGCGAAGGTCGAAACGTTGCGATGGCTCGAATAGCCGCCCGCCTGTGCCATCTCGGCGGTGCCGGTCTTGCCGCCGACGCGGTAGCCCGGCGCGTCGCCCTTGCGCCCGGTGCCCTTCATCACGATCAGCCGCAGGAGCTGGCGCATCCGGTCGCTGGTCGATTGCTTCAACACGCGTCGTCCCTTCACGGCCTCCCCTTCGGGCACCTTGAGCAAGGTCGCCGGCCGCCAGATACCGCCATTGACGAGCGCCGCATAGGCGCTTGCGAGATGCAGCGGCGTCACCGCGACGCCGTGCCCGTATGCCGCTGTCATCACCGTGACCCGCGCCCAATAATCGGGCCAGAGCGGAGTCGCCTTTTCCTTGAGCTCGATGTCGGGCCGGGTGTCGAATCCGAGCTTGCGGAACATCGCCTGGAGCCGCTCGGCGCCGAGCTCGTCGGCGATGCGTGCGGTCGCGATATTCGACGAATAGATCAGCGTTTCGGGAATGTTGAGCCACCGCTCCTGCTCGTCGCCCGGATCGTCGTGGATCGTGAAGCGGCCGACCTTGAGCGGCTTGGTTGCGTCGAACCGCTTCGACATCGAGGTTTCGACGCCGGTATCGATCGCGGCCGCGACGGTGATCGGCTTGAACGTCGAGCCGAGCTCGAACACACTCTGCGTCACGTTGTTGCGCAGCTCGTCCTCGGTCGCATCCTTGATCCTGTTCGGATTGAACTGCGGCAGCGACACCATCGCGAGCACCTCGCCGGTGTGGACGTCGAGCACGATTCCAGCGCCTGCCTGTGCCTGAAACGTCGAAACGGCTGTACCCAGCTCGCTTTCCATCGCCGCCTGGACGCGGCTGTCGATCGACAGCGCAACCGGCTGTCCGCGCAGCGCCGGGTCGATCAGCCGCTCGTCGAGCGCGCGCTCCATGCCGCGCGCGCCGTGGCCCGAATAGTCGATGAAGCCGAGCGCGTGCGCGGCGAGCGTCGATTGTGGATAGAGCCGCTCGGGCTCGCGATCGAAGACGATCGCCGGCTCGCCCAGCGCGTTCACCTGTTCGACCAGATCGGGCAGGGCGCGGCGCTGGATATAGGTGAAATTGACATCCGCGTGGAGCATTTCCGAGAAATAAGCCTGGTCGTGCTCCGGCATGAGGTCGGCGAGCTGGCGCGCCAATTCGTCGCGATCGCCGATGATCTTGCGAGGATGGACGCCGATCGACCACGCGTCGATCGTGCGCGCCAGCGGCTCGCCGTTGCGATCGACGATATCGCCGCGCAGCGGGACGAGCGCGGCGGCTGCATCGCGGCTCGTCGCGGGCTGCGTGAAAACGGCGAGATAGCTCAGCCGGCCGACGATCAGCAGCGCGCCTGCCGCGAACAGCATCAGCAGCATCACCAGCCGCTGGTGCGACGTCACGACCAGCGCGTGGCGCTGCCCGGTCAGTCGCCGTTGCGGCAGGGGTCGGGCGAGCAGGACGCTCAACGCGAGCGGCGCTCGGCACGCGCGCCGGCGATCAGATCACCAAGCGTCGCGTCGCTCAGCAATGTGCGATCGAGCATCGCCACCGCCTCGGCCTTGGTCCGGCGCATCGCAGGCTTGGCAGCGCGTGGTGTGGGCGTAGCGACAGCAACCCGGACGGACTCCCTCGGCTCGGATGCGTGCCCATGCGCGGCGGGCACCGGTGCAACGGCAACGGGCGCGTTTGCCGCCATCACGATCGGGCGGGTGGCCACTATCGGCTCGGGCGCGCGACCGTCGAGCGGCGCCGCGCTCGGAATTACGAGTTGCGCGGTCTGCACGTCGGCGGCCATGCCTCCATTGAAGTCGAGCGCGGCGAGTTGGGCCTCGCTCCCGATGTATTGATCCGGCGTCGGCGCGGTCAGTGCCAGCACCTCTCCGTTCCACCGTTCGAGCTGTGCAAGATTCGATCGCGTCGTGAACTCGGTCTGCAATCCCCGAATATCGCGATGGGCCTGGGCAATATCGCGGTTGAGATCGTCGAGCTTCTTGCGCTCGGTAGCCACCTGAAGCGAGATCAGATAGAAGCCGAGCGCGCCGATGACGCAGCTCAGGAACCATCCCATGCCCTTGAGCCGATAGGTCGCGGTCATGCTGCTCCTCCTGTCCAGGCGGCGTTGGCGGTCCGCCGCCCTACGCGTAAGGTTGCCGAGCGCGCGCGAGGGTTGCGCGCGATCTCGTCGTCGCTCGGGCGTACCGCACGCCCGACCTGCTCGAAGCTCGGGGCCGCGCCGGCTCGTGCCTGCGGCAGATGGCGCGATCCGCCGGGCGCCGCGCCGCTGCGTGTCCGCAGGAAGCGCTTGACCAGCCGGTCTTCGAGGCTGTGGAAGGTGACGACCGCGAGCCGTCCGCCGGGCCTGAGCACGCGCTCCGCCGCGGCAAGCCCCTGCTCGAGTTCGTCCAATTCGCGATTGAGGTGGATGCGGATCGCCTGAAACGTCCGCGTTGCGGGATCCTTCTTGTCGTGCGGCTTGTGGCCAAGAGCCTTGCGCACGACCGCGGCAAGCTCCGCGGTGCGGGTGATCGGCCGTGCAGCGACGATCGCCCGTGCGACGCGGCGCGACTGGCGCTCCTCACCATAAAGATAGAGCACGTCCGCAATCTCGGACTCGTCGGCATCGTTGAGGAAATCGGCCGCGGTCGGGCCTTCCTGGCTCATCCGCATGTCGAGCGGGCCGTCTGCCTGAAACGAGAATCCCCGCTCGGCGCGGTCGATCTGCATCGAGGAGACGCCGATATCCATCGTCACGCCATCGACCGGCGCGAGCTCCCGCGCCACGATCTCTCCGTCGAGCGCCGAAAAGGGCGCGGACACGAGAATCAGCCGGCCTTCGGCCTCCTCTGCCAGCGCTCGACCTTCGGCGATCGCGTCGGGATCGCGATCGAAGGCGATCACCTCGGCGCCGCGGCCGAGCATTGCGCGGGTGTACCCGCCCGCGCCGAACGTCGCGTCGACATGGCGTTCGCCCGGCGCAATGGCGAGCGCATCCAACACCTCGTCGAGAAGAACGGGAATGTGGGGGGCATCCGCGATCATAGGGAAATGCCCTTTTCGGCCATGAAGAAGCGCGCCGCGCGCTTCTGCACGTCGGTCGCGGTGGGGCATTCGATCAGCGTCTTAGGGTTCCAGATCTCGAAGAAATCCATCACCCCCCAAAAGAAGGCGAAATTCTCGATCCCGGCCTCGAATCGCGGGAAGGGCGGCAGGATGAAGCGCCCGCTACCGTCGAACGGCACCGCCTCTGCCGCTCCGGTGCCCCGCCGCTTGATATTGTAATCGACCTCGCCGTTCTGGTCGGTGTGCGCGAGCTCGCGCGCGGTCAGCCGCTCCTTCAGCTCGGTCACATAGGCGAGATCGTAGCCGACCAGGCACGATTCCTTGGGATGCGTCGAGATGATGACGCGGCGCACGTCTTTGCCGTTGGGGTCTGGGGGGGTGTTGCCTTCGATGGTGGCGCGCAGGGCCGCGGGAATGGCGACGCGACCCTTGTCGTCCACCTGCGCCAACCCGTAGCCCTGATAGTTTCCCCGGTCCAACACGCCCACCTCGATCAGCGGCGCACACACCTTCCCCGCTCCGAAAGGCAGCCATCGCTGCGGTCCCGGTCCCGGCTTGGGATGCAAGAAAGCCTGCCCCTCTGTTGCCAAACTAATATCAGGGGAGGCTTGGGGTGCCAAGGGGATTATTGGGGATATTACGGGTAAGTAGCGCCTAGATGTACTGATTCATGGAATGTTCCTCCGCCGATCGAAGAGGGGCTTCGAGCACCGGGTTGGCTGGAGGGAAACGGCCGTACAGGCGCGAGCGCCGCGTGCCTGCATCGGCCGCGGCTGAAACGATGGACGAGGACGTCCGGACTGGCGGATAGCGGCGCGCGGTCCAAAGCCATCACCGCAAACCGTTATTTGGCTTAGGTGTTTTCCGGGCGGGCCGACCGGCGATCCGCCCGAAAACCGGCGCTATTGCCGCGGCTGCGCTGGTGGCGGGGGGGCGGGCTCGACCGTGTTGGTCGGAGCCGTCGTGCTCGGCGCGACGCCGAGTTCCGCGAGCGGCTCGGTCGAGGTCGGTTCGGCTGGCTCCGGCTCGTTGGTGAGCGACAGATTAGCAACCACGTCCGGCTGCGCCGCGCCCGCGACGTCGACGGGCCTCTCCTTGCTCGCGGAGCTGAAGACCACGCTTGCCAGGCCGATGAGCAGCAGCACCAGCGCGAGCCCGGTCATACCGACCTTGAGCCGCTGCATCGTCTGGCCGGAATCCTCGGTTGCCTTCATTCCGGAGCGAGCTGTACCCGCCGGTGGCCGGATTGTCGATGCGCCGGCGATCAGCGCACCGCCGGCGAGTCGGGTGCCGACAGTCCCTTCGCGGCAAGCCATTCTGGATTGTAGAGCGTCGAGAGGTAGCGGAAGCCCGTATCGGCCAGGATTGTCGCGATCCGCTTGCCCGGCCCGAGCTCCTTCGCGAGCCGCACCGCGCCCGCGACGTTGATCCCCGAAGACAGCCCCAGGCACAGGCCCTCTTCGGCGAGCAGCCGCCGCACCCATGCGAGCCCCTCCTCGTCCGAGATGCGGAACTGGGTGTCGATCGGCACGCCTTCGAGATTGGCGGTGATCCGCCCCTGCCCGATGCCTTCCGCCACCGACGAGCCCTCCGATTTGAGCTCGCCACAGGCGTAGAATTCGTAGAGCGCGGCGCCATAGGGATCGCTGAGGGCGATCGTCACCTGCTCGTCCTTCGCCTTCAGGCCCAGCCCGACGCCCGCGAGGGTGCCGCCGGTGCCGACCGCGCAGGTGAAGCCGTCGATGCGGCCGTCCGTCTGCGCCCAGATCTCCTCCGCAGTGCCGTGGATGTGCGCGCGGCGGTTGGCGGTGTTGTCGAACTGGTTGGCCCAGATCGCGTTGTCGGTCTCCTCCGCAATTCGGCGCGAGGTATGCACGAAATGGCACGGATTCGAATACGGTGCCGCGGGCACCAGCACGAGCTCCGCGCCGAGCGCCGTGAGCGTGTCCATCTTCTCCCGGCTCTGCGTCTCGGGCATGACGATGATCGTCCTGTAGCCCTTGGCGTTGCCGACGAGCGCGAGCCCGATCCCGGTATTGCCCGCAGTACCCTCGACGATGGTACCGCCGGGCGCGAGCAGCCCCTTCGCCTCCGCATCCTCGACGATGGTGAGCGCCGCACGATCCTTGACCGAACCGCCCGGATTCATGAACTCGCACTTGCCGTAGATCTCGCAGCCCGTCTCCGCGCTCGGCCCGGCGAGGCGGACGAGCGGCGTGTTGCCGATGAGCGAAAGCGTGTCCTTGGTAATGTGCATGTCGTTCAGATAGGCCTTGGCGAGCGGTTGGGACAACCAATCATATATTTGGCAGCTATCAAGCTCTCGCACGTTTGGTGTCGGATGCCGCTGCGATTCGGGAAGGCGGCCGGAAGAGAGGACTGCCGGTTTGATCCATCTGTCGGTCGCGATCGCACGGTTCATCGAGACGCTGCTCTGGGCGCTGCTGCGCGCAGGCTTGTCGCTCGCCGGCATTGCCGTGCTGGTGCTCCTCGGACTCGGCCTGACCGTCGTGATCGTGCGGCGCACGATCCGCCGATCGCGTCGGCGATAGGGAAATGCCGTTTCTACGATGTTCCGCCGCCGAAGTCCGCGCGTGGTGCCGCTAAACGGCCCCTTGACGAAACGTGCTGCGTGCGCGAAGCACCGCCCCGCTATGAAGACCCTCCCCATCACCACCGCCGTGATCGCGATGCTGGCCCTTGCCGGCTGCGAACAGAAGACCGAAACCGTCAGCACCGTCGCGCCCGATCCGATGGCTGCCGCACTCGCCAACGCCGCGCCCGTCGAGCTGCCGCCCGCCGTCACCGCATCGGTGTCGTATCGCTGCGAGGACAACAGCCTCGCCTATGTCGACTTCTTCGCCGGCGACAAGCAGGCGAACCTCCGCACCGAGAAGGATGGCAACATCGTCCACCTGACCGCGCAGACGGCAGGCGACCCGCTGACGGCCGAAGGCGGCTACAAGCTGAGCGGCGACGAGAACAACATCACGCTCACCACGCCCTCCGGCACCAAGACCTGCAAGCACTGAATCGCTTCGCATCGATCGGATACGCAACAGGGGTCGGCCAGCGTGCCGGCCCCTTTTCGCATCGGGCTACCCTCGCAGTCCGCTAGCTGGCACAATCCGCAGTCGATGACGACACCGCCGGACGCCCGATGATGGACATGCTCGATCCGCAGCTTGTGCTCGGCGGCTATGCGGCCGGCGTGTTCCCGATGGCCGACAGCCGCGAGGCGGCCGGCGTGTTCTGGGTAGAGCCACGCCAGCGCGCAGTCCTGCCGCTCCACGGGCTGCGCATCTCGCGCTCGCTCCGCAAGGTCATTGCCGCCGACCGCTTCCGTGTCACCGCGGACACCGCTTTCGCCGACACGCTCGCCCTGTGCGCCGAATCGGTTCAGGACCGCCCCGACACCTGGATCAACCGGCCGATCGAGCGCGTCTTCACCGAGCTCCACCGGATGGGCTTCGCGCATTCGATCGAATGCTGGATCGACGGCCGGCTGGCAGGTGGGCTGTATGGCCTCGCGCTCGGCCGCGCCTTTTTCGGCGAAAGCATGGTGAGCCGCGCCACCGATGCGTCCAAGGTCGCGCTCGCCTGGCTCGTCGCGCGGCTCAAGGCCGGGCGGTTCACCCTGCTCGACTGTCAGTTCCAGACCGATCACCTCGCATCGCTGGGCGCGATCGAAATTCCGCGAAACGATTATCTCGCGGCGTTGGCGTCGGCGCTCGGCGAGCTGGCGGGCGCGGGCCGCGCCGGCTCGGCCGCGGGCACCGCTTCGGGTGCCGCGTCATTCTCGTCAGCCGGCTCTTTGGCCCCGCCCGACTTCTTCGCGCTCGACGCGCCGGCCGTGACCGACCCGAGCGACACGGTTTCCGGTCCGCTGTCGGGACGCGACATCTTGCAGCTCTTGGTCCACACGTCGTAGATCGGGTGTTGGACAACGTTGAGCGCCGGGCGCTCCTTGAACAGCCAGCCCGAGAAAATCCGCCGCCAGCTCTCATCGGATTGCCGCACGTCGAGCTGGACGAATGCGCCGGTATCCTGCGTCTGCTCCCAGGGTGCCGTTTGTTCGCACGCGCGCAGCCGCACGACCGCATCGCCGACGCGCACCGCCTGACCTGGCTTGAGCGTGATGTCGCGGCTTTCGCCGTTGCGCTTGTTCAAGAACCCCAGCACCGCCACGCGCTGAGCCATCGGCGTCGCGCCGGCCTCGCTGATCGTCTCCTGCGGCACGTCGACCGTGACGATGTCCGACGTGGTCTCGCTCCCTTCCTCGACCGAGGAAGTGGGCACGGCGGTCGGCGCGGCGGGCGCGCGCATCGCTTCGATGCCCTGCCAGGCGCCGATGCCGAGCGCGCCCGCGAGCGCCGCCCCGCCGAGGAACCGCACGCCGCCGATCATTCGGGTGACCAGGCTTCGTAATCGCCCGTCGCGGCGGCCCGGTGTCCGCCCTTCTCGAGCGCGCCGGGGGGCCGATAGGCGAGCCCGGTGCCCGTCATGTTCGGAACCGGCGGCTTTTCCCAGCGCCGCACCGGCGGCAGCGCACGATCGGGCACGTCGTCAATCTGATGATGCAGCCACGAGAACCAGTCGGGCGGAACCCGGCTTGCGTCGTTCGACCCCTTGTAGATCACCCAGCGCTGCGGCAGCCCGTGGACGGTGCGGCCGCCTTCGTAATAGCTGTTGCCGAGCGCATCCTCGCCGACCCTGTTCTTGCCGCCGAGGCCCATCCACGTGCCGAAGGTGGCGCCTTCCCACCAGGTGAAGATCGATTTGAGCAGTCCCATGGCTCGCGCTTAGCCCGTGGCGAAAGGCCCGGCAACACTCGTATCGGCATCCATGCGCCCAACGATCGGACCAGCCGCGATCAGTTTCCCGGCCAGCTCACCCGATCGTTTTCGGCGATGCCGAGCTCGGCTGTCCGCCCGCCGCGCAATTCGAGCACCGCGCTCACCGGCTCGCCCGACATGATCGGCGCGGTCGAATAGGGTGTGGCGTTCTCCGCGATCCGCGCGATCGTGTGATCCGGCCGGATGTAGATGATATCGAGCGGGCTCGGCGTGTTCTTCATCCAGAAGCTCGCCTCACGCGGCGCCCCGCCGCCTGCCGGATAGGGCCAGAAGATCATCCCCCCGTCTTGCGGAATGTCGGTGCGGAACATCAAGCCCCGCTCCTGCTCGGCCGCGGTCTTGGCGACTTCGACATCGAACGTGTGCGGGCCGGTGGTCGCGCTGGTGATCGTCACCGGCATCATTTTGGCCTCGGCGGCCTCGTTGGAGGCGCTCTGAGCGGCATTGCCGCCGGTGCATCCGGAAAGTGCGAGCGCCGCGGCCGCCGCGACGAGGAACCGTGATCTCATTGCCCGTTACCCTTCTTTTTCCACTGCGACCGCGAGCGGCCCCTTGCCCGCCTCGACAACGCGCGCGCGGAGCATCTGCTCCGGCTCGATGTCGGCAATATCAGCGCGGCGCAAAGTCTCGATATGGATGAAGATATCAGCCGGGCCGCCGTCACGCACCAGGAATCCGTAGCCCTTCAGGCGGTTGAACCATTTCACCCGAACCGGCTCGAACGGCCCGGCTCGATCGACGAGCTCGTCGATATCGCCATGGCTCGAATTGCGCGGCCGCGCTTCGGGCTCGACGACATCGCTGAGATCGATCGACACGATCTCGCGCGCCTGGAGCCCCCGTTCGCGCTGCACCGCAACGCACTCGACCCGCGCGCCCTCGGGCAGACTTCGACGGCCGTGCGGTTGCAGCACGGTAAAATGGATCAGGATATCGCCCACACCGGGCTCGTCGGCGACCAGAAAGCCGAAGCCGCGCGTAACATCGAACCATTTGAGCGTGCCCGAATAGGCGCGCTCGCCGGCCTCCGAACCAACGGCCTGTTCTCGTTCTTCCGGCGCGTGCGGTGCCGGCCGCGGACTCACACTCATCACGAACTACCCCCAAGGACGCCCTGTATCACAAGAAAACGCCGAGTCGAAAAGGGTTGATCGCGCGCTTACGATCGTGCCGAATCGAACCAGTCGACATCCTCGCCGGGGGCGGTCGCGACAATTTTGCGCGCGAGCGCGAAATCGTGGCCGCCGCGAATCATCGCCGCGAGCTGCTTTTCGCGTACCTGCCGATCGGGCTCGCATCCGCCAAACGGGCCGATTCGGCGGCGGCGAGCAAAGGCGAGCGCGGCGTCGAGCGCGCCCGCGTCGATGATCGGAGCGGCCGCTTCGGCGTCGGCCTGATCGATCCCGGCGGCGCGCAATGCGTCCGCGACTCGGCGGCCGCCCAGCCCGCGCCGGGTCACCGATCGGGCGCGCGCCTCTGCGAAGGCGCGATCGTCGACATAGCCGAGCATCGCCATCCGTTCCGCGATTGCTGCCGGGTCGGCGGCGGCCCCTTCCCACCCACGCTCGCGAATCTTGCGCGTCAGATACGTCGCGAGCTTGGCACGGGTGGTTGCGAACCGCTCGACGTAGCGCAACGCCAACCGATCGAGCGCCGCGGCGTCGAGCGGCTTGGGGGGGCGGCGCGGGGCGGTCATGCGCCATCATTGTGCCACACTCGCAACGGAATTTGAACGTCAGCGCGGGGCAGAGCGAGCCTGGCCGCGGCATGCGGTCGACGTTTTTCGCAGATGCTGCGCGACGAGAGGGGCGCGAACGGATGATGACCAACGAACTCGAGCGGGTCGACGTCGTCGGTGCGACCGGGTTGGTTGCAACCCCGACCGACGACGCGCTGCCGCGGCGCTGCGCCGATTTCGCGACGTTGGGCGACGCGCTCGACTATGCCGCGATGGGCGCGCGAGGCCTGAATTTTCACGATCCGCGCGGCGCATTGGTGCAGGCCTATTCATTTGCCGAACTGCGCCGGGATGCGCTCGCCTCGGCCTATCGGCTCATCGCCGCCGGGATCCGCCCGGGCGACCGAATCGCGCTCGTTGCGGAGACGGGTCCCGAATTCGCGATGCTTTTCTTCGGGGCGGTCTATGCCGGCGCATGGCCGGTGCCGCTTCCGTTGCCGACATCGTTCGGCGGCAAGGAATCGTACGTCGAACAGCTCCGCGTCCAGCTCGCGAGCTGCGATCCGAAGCTGTTGATCTTCCCGCCCGAGCTCTCCGCAATGGCGATCGAGGCCGCCCATCTGGCGGGGCTGGACGCGATCGATTGGGATGCGCTCGCGGCGCGGGAGGCCCCGGAGGCGGCGCTTCCCCCGGCGAAGAGCGACGACATCGCCTATCTGCAATATTCGAGCGGCTCGACGCGCTTCCCGCACGGCGTCATCATCACGCATCACGCGCTGCTCAACAATCTCGCCGCGCATGCGCACGGGATGCAGCTCACCGGCACCGACCGCTGCGTGTCGTGGCTGCCCTGGTATCACGACATGGGGCTGGTCGGCTGTTTCCTGTCGCCCGTCGCGAACCAGGTATCGGTCGACTATCTCAAGACCGAGGATTTTGCGCGACGCCCGCTTGCGTGGCTCGATCTCATCACACGCGCGGCTCTGACCGGCGGCACCGCGATCAGCTATTCGCCGACCTTCGGCTACGATATCTGCGCGCGCCGCATGTCGAGCCAGACCAAGGTCTCGGATCGGTTCGACCTTTCCGGCTGGCGGCTCGCCGGAAACGGCGCCGATATGATCCGTCCCGATGTGATGCAGAGCTTCGTCGATGCGTTCACCGATGCGGGCTTCCAGGCATCGGCCTTCCTGCCGAGCTACGGGCTAGCCGAAGCGACCCTCGCGGTCTCGATCATGCCACCGGGCGAAGGCATCCGGGTCGAGTTGGTCGAGGAGACCCAGCTTTCGGGCGTGCCCGCCGGGCAGGATCGGCCGCAGCGCTTCCGCGCGATCGTCAATTGCGGCAAACCCGTCAAGGACATGCGGGTCGAGGTCCGCGAGGAAGACGGAACGCCGCTCCCCGATGGCGCGATCGGGAAGATCTGGTGCGCGGGGCCGTCGCTGATGCGCGGCTATTTCCGCGACCCGGACGCGACCGATGCCTGCATGGCCGACGGATGGCTCGATACCGGCGACATGGGCTATGTCTCGGATGACTACATCTACATTGTCGGCCGCGCCAAGGACATGATCATCGTCAACGGCCGCAATCACTGGCCGCAGG
>CAMLGC010000065.1 GCA_946479505.1 uncultured Sphingomonadaceae bacterium | reverse complement strand
ACAACGCGCTGCCGCCCGACCTGTCGGACATGGTCAAGGCGCGTGAGGGCGGGGCGGCCTACATCCACTCGATTCTGACCGGATACGAGCCGATGCCGGCCGAGCTCCAGAAGGAGTTCCCCGATTTTCAGGTTCTGCCGGGGCTGCACTACAATCCGTATTTCCCCTCGCTCGCGATCGCGATGGCGAAGCAGCTTACGACCGACGGACAGGTCCAGTATGTCGACGGGACCAAGCCGACGGTCGATCAGATGGCGAAGGACGTGAGCGCGTTCCTGGTGTGGACGGCCGAACCCAATCTCGAGACGCGCCATGCCGCAGGCGCTGCGGCGGTGATCTTCATCCTGATCTTCTGCTTCCTCGCCTGGGGCGCCTATCAGAACGTCTGGCGCGACGTGGAGCATTGATCGGAACGAGCGTCGCCGAGAGTTCGCTCAAATGACCAACGACGACCTCAAGGCACGCATCCGCACGATCCCGGATTTTCCGAAGCCCGGAATCCAGTTCCGCGATATCACCACCTTGCTGCTCGATCCGGAAGGACTCCGGCTGACGGTCGAGCGGTTGGTGGCGCGCGTGAACGGCCCTGTCGATCTCGTCGCCGGGATCGAGGCGCGCGGATTTCTGTTCGCCGCGGCGATCGCGGTGCCACTTGGCGCGGGCGTGCTCCTCATCCGAAAGGACGGCAAGCTTCCCGGCGCGACGATCGCCCAGGATTACGCGCTCGAATACGGATCGGACAGAATCGCGATGCACGCCGACGCCTGCGCGCCCGGCGCGCGCGTGCTGCTGGTCGACGACCTCATCGCCACCGGCGGCACCGCGCGCGCCGCCGTCCGCCTGCTCCGCAAGGCCGGAGCGACCGTTAGCCAGGCGCAGTTCGTGGTCGACCTCCCCGATCTCGGTGGCGCCGAGGCGCTGCGTGCCGACGGGCTCGACGTCTGCTCGCTGGTGGCGTTCGGCGGGCATTGACGACGTCCTCGCGCCGGCCCTCGACGGCGCCGGAACCGTGTGTCAAACTAGCGCGTTGCCATTCTGTCGCGGTTCAGCCCCGGGTCATCGTGGCTGTGCTATCTATGCCGTCGGTAAGTTTCCGCGTATCAGGAGAGTTTCTCATGGCACTTTCACGTTTGGCCACGCTGGGCCTTGTGCTCGCGGCCGGTATCGGCGTTTCCGCCTGCGCCACCGATGGTTATTATGGCGGCGTTTCGGCCGGCTATGGCGGCTATTATGACGATTCCTATTATGGCGGATACTATCCGTCATCCTATTACGGATGGTATGATAACTTCTATTATCCGGGCACCGGGATTTACGTCTATGATCGCTCGGGCTCGCGCCATCGGTGGAACGACCGGCAGCGGCGCCATTGGGCCTCGCGGCGCGATCACCGAGAGGACCGGCGCGAGCTGCGCGGCAATCGGCGCGCCTATCATCGCGACGTCCGCGTCGAGCGCGACGAGCTTCGCGGCGACCGACGCGAGATCAGGCGCGATCGGCGCAGCGGCGAAATCAGTCGTCCGCAGGCGCGCCAGGCGCGGCGCCAGGCTCGCAAGGAGTTCCGTCAGGAGCGCCATCATGAGCGGCGCCAGCTCAAGCGGCAGAACCGCCGCGATCGGCGCGACTGAGGCTTGAACCGGCGGCGGGCTCTCGGGACCGCCGCCGGTTTCTTCAACGGCCTACTCCGCCGACCGGGTCCGGATGAGGCCGATCGACACGAAGGTCATCACCGCCTCGTCATGCTGGTTGAGCACGGTCATGCGGCTGCGATAGCTGCCCATCTCCGGCCGGCTGCGCGATCGACGCTTGTCGATCACCTCGGTCTCGCAGCGCAGCGTGTCGCCCGGATAGACGGGCTTGAGCCACCTCAATTCGTCCACCCCCGGCGAGCCGAGGCCGGCCTGCCGATGGGTCTTGAGATTCTCGACGATCATCGACATCGTCATCGCGCAGGTGTGCCAGCCGCTCGCCGAAAGCCGTCCGAAATGCGTTTCGGCGGCCGCCTCGTCGGAAAGGTGAAAGGGCTGCGGATCGTATCTGCGCGCGAACGCGAGCACCTCGTCGCGCGTCACCTCGTAGCGGCCAAAGCGCGCCTTCCGGCCGACCTCGATATCCTCGAAAACCTGCATCCTCAGCGCTCCTCGTCGCGCGTGAGCACATTGCGGAACGGCGCGTCGGTGCCGTCCGTGCTCGAATCGGCGGGCATGCCGAGCAGATCGCGCAACAGCGGCTCGACATCGACATTGTCGAACGGCGGCAGCGTCGCCCCGTCTGCAAATGCCGGTCCATGCGCGACGAACAGCGCCGCCATTTCGGGCGCCGCGTTGTCATAGCCGTGATTGCCGCCGGTGAAGGGCTCGGCAGGGGCTGTCGGCTGGATCAGCCACCCGGTCTCGGCGAGGCAGAAGAAAGGCGGGATGCGCGGGTTGGCGCCGTAGGCGAAGCGCGCGGGAATGTCGCCCTTGCGCCAGCACGTCATGTGCGGGTGCCTGGCCAGCAGCGCGCTCGCGAGTGCATCCGCATTGCCTTCGGTGGGTTCGAGCGACGCGTAGGGGCCGTTCTCGACCACGCGGTAGAGCGTCGGATCGGCGATCTTGTCGAGCGCGACAACGTGGTCGCCGGAGGTCGCCGCCATGCCGTGATCGGCGACGATCACCAGGTTGGCGGGCTGATGCAGCCGCGCGAGGCCATCGACGAGCATCCCGATCCTGGCGTCGATCTCGGCGATCGCCTGCGTGGTGTGCGGATCGGCGGGGCCGTACATGTGCCCGGCGGTATCCACCGTGTCGAAATAGAGCGTCACGAACCGGGGCCGGATCGCTTCCGGGCGCCGCAGCCAATCGAGCACGGCATTCACCCGCTGCGTGTTCGACACCGCCTGGTTGAACTGCTGCCAGTCCTCGGGCCTCGTGCCGCCGGTGATGTCGTTGGGCCAGTCGGCGGCGCGCGTGCCGCCCCAGGCGACGTTGGCGCCCGGCCAGAACATCGTCGCGGTGCGCAATCCCGCCTTCTCCGCATCGACCCAGATCGGCGAGGCGGCGTTCCACCAGAAGGGGTCGTCGCTCGCCATCGTAAAGACCTCGCCCGGCCGGCGCGGATCCTCCATCCTGTTGGCGGTGATGCCGTTGTGATCGGGCGTTTCGCCCGTCACCAGCGCCCAATGGTTGGGGAAAGTCTTCGACGGGAAGGACGGCCGCATCGCCGCGCTTACCCCTTCCGCCGCGAGCGCCCCCAGCCGCGGGGTCACGCCGCGCGTCAGATAATCGGCGCGAAACCCGTCGATGGAGACGAGGATCGTCACCGGCGGCTTCGCCTCCACCTCGGCCGAGGCAAGCGGCGCGGGCGGCGGCGTGGCCGCGCAGGCGGAGATGCCGAGCGCGAGCAGAGCGGGCAGAAACAGGCGCAGCGGGTTCATCGGCATCTCCTTGGTTGCGCGCCCTAATGCCCCAGCGACAGCCTGGCGAACAAGGTGGTGCTCACCGGCGCGTCGCCATAAGCGGCGTCGAGCGCATCGGGCTTGGCATAGGCCGCCAGCGCGCCGCCGAGCGCCAACTCGAACGGCCCGACCGGCAGCCGATAGGCATAGCCCAATTCGGCCTTGGTCACGCGGAACGTGCGATGGTGGAGCGGGCTCGCCTCCTCAGGAAAAAGTTCGTCATTGGCGACATTCTCGATCCTGCCGAACAGCGTGTGGTGCCGGTCCATATTCCAATTCGCCTCGGCGAGCCACGCGGTCAGCGTCGGTCCCGGCAGCCGGTCCTTGGCCGAGAAGGCGAAGGTCGTCGCGAGCCCGCCCGTCGCATACTGCACGCTCGCCACCGTGCGGGCCTCGTCTTCGCCTGGGTGCAGCGCCTCGGGGCTGTCGAGGCGGCCATGGCTCAGCTCGAGCGCCCAGGCAGGCGAGGGCGTCCACGTCGCGCGTACGCTCCACGAATCGAGCTTGGGAGTTTCGATCCCCCAGCGCTCCTCGTCGGGCTCGCGCCCGCGGAACGCCGAGGCTTCGAGCTGGAAGCGCGGGCTCGACCAGCCTGCCGTCACCACGCCGTAGGTGATGTGCGTGCTGTCGAACCAATGGTGCGTGATCGGCGCGAGCGGCGCGTACCGGCCCGAGCCGCGGTGCATGAACGCCGATGGTCCCAGCGCGGGCTCGGCGACCGGGCCGCCGTAGAGGAAGACGCTGTCGCCGCCGCCGACCGGTACATCCACCCGCGCGGCAAGCTCCATGAACAGATCGTGCGGGTGCTGGCGGTCGATCAGCGGGTCGCCGTGCGCAGTCTCGCCGGTCGCGAACAAATTGGGATAGCCTTCCGCTCCCATCAGCGGCTCGAGACTCAGCATCGAGCGAAGCTGGAGCTGCGCGCCGCCCAAATCGCGCTCGCCGGTGAGCATCGCCATCGATTCGACAAACGCCATGTCGTCGCCGCGCGGCCCGCCCTGGTCGGTCGCCACGCCCCACAGATAGCCGTGCGCCATCAGCATCCAGTCGCCGGCCTCGAAGTGGAGCCCGTGCATCATGCCCTCGTTCACCGGCAGCCGCGATGTGCCCGATCCCTCACCGAAGTCGGGGCTGGCCATCGGCATGTCGTGCATGTGGTCCATCGGCTGGGCAGCAGGAGAGGGTTCGGTGGGCATGTGGCCCTGGTGCTGGCTCATGTCGTGCATCGTCTGCGCCGCCGCCGGCATGGCGAGCAGCGCCGCCGCGACGGGTGCCGCGAGCAGGATCGGTTTCATTTCAATTTCTCCGCAAAATCGCGCTGGTCGGTCGGGGCGAATGCCCCTGCGATCATGCAGAAATGCGCGGCGGCGGCGGATCGGGCGCGTGCGCCGGGCCCGCGACAAGCCCGGCGAGGGCCTGAAATTCGGGTGCCGCCGGAAGCAGGAACGGCGTATCGATCGGGGCCGTCCGCCAGCTCGACGGCGGCACGCAGCCGATGCAGATATGCGCCGGCACCGCGCGATCGGGCACGGCCGGCGCGTGGTGCATCATCTCGCCGATCATCGGCGCATCGTCATGGCACGGCATCGCCGCCGTCGCGGGCAGCGCGAGCGCCGTCAGCAGCACAGCCAGGATCAGCCGCGCCAGCATCTCACACGTTGAACCGGAACAGCATCACGTCGCCATCGTGGACGACGTATTCCTTGCCTTCCTGGCGCAGCTTGCCCGCCTCGCGCGCGCCCGCCTCACCGCCGAGCGCGACGTAATCCTCATAGGCGATGGTCTCGGCGCGGATGAAGCCGCGTTCGAAATCGCTGTGGATCGCGCCCGCCGCTTGCGGCGCCTTCGCGCCCTTCTCCACGGTCCAGGCGCGCGCTTCCTTGGGGCCTGCGGTGAAGAAGGTGATGAGGTGGAGCAGCGCGTATCCGGCGCGGATCACGCGCGCGAGGCCGGTCTCGGAAAGCCCCAGTTCCGCCAGGAACTCGCCGCGTTCGTCCGCCGCCATCGTCGCGATCTCCGCCTCGATCGCCGCGGAGACGACCACCGCCTCGGCGCCCTCGACCTTGGCCTTATCGAACACGCGCGCGGAGTATGCATTGCCCTCGGCCGCATCGTCCTCGTTGACGTTGCACACGTAGAGCACGGGCTTGGCGGTGAGGAGCTGCGCCTGCGCGAACAGCCGCTCCTCCTCCGGATCCTTGGGCTCGACCAACCGCGCGGGCTTGCCCTCGCGCAGGAGATCGAGCGCCTGCCCCAGCACGGCTGCGGCGGCCTTGGCTTCCTTGTCGCCCTGCTGGCCCTTCTTGACGAGGTTGGGCACGCGCTTTTCGAGGCTGTCGAGGTCGGCGAGCATGAGTTCCGTTTCCACGGTTTCGGCATCGGCGATCGGATCGACGCGGTTGTCGACATGCTGGATGTCGTCATTCTCGAAGCAGCGCAGCACATGGACGATCGCATCGACCTCGCGGATGTTGCCGAGGAACTGGTTGCCCAGGCCTTCCCCTTTGCTCGCGCCGCGCACCAGACCCGCAATGTCGACGAAGCCGAGCTGCGTCTCGATCACCTTGGCCGATTCCGCGATCTCGGCCAGCTTGTAGAGGCGCGGATCGGGCACCGCGACATTCCCGACATTGGGCTCGATCGTGCAGAACGGATAATTCGCCGCCTGCGCCGCGGCGGTCTCGGTCAGCGCGTTGAAAAGCGTCGATTTGCCGACATTGGGAAGACCGACGATGCCGCAACGAAAACCCATGAAGTGATCCTGTGTTGAAATGCCGCCGCCCCGATAGGCCGATCGGCCGCGCGATGCCAGCGCGGGGCTAAAGCCGATAGTTGAAGCTGATGCTGATCCGATGCTCGTCCGCGCTGTTGGGCATCACCTCGTGGCGCAGCCAGCTTTCCCACAGGAAGATGCTCCCCGCCGCCGGCTCGGCATAGACGAACGTGTCCGGGCGCGATGGCGCCGCCATCAGCATCGGCAGCCGCGGGTCCTCGAGCTTGAGCGCGCCCGATCCCGGCGGCACCGCGACATAGATCGTACCCGAAACCGCGCTGTGCGGGTGGATGTGCCCCGAATGGCTCCCGCCCGGCTCGAGCACGTTGACCCACAGGCTGTCGAGCTTCAACCGCTTGCCGCCGAGATCGAACGCGCACTCCTTCGCGAACGCGGCGACGTGCCTGTTGAGATGCCGGATGAGATCGCCGAACCGCGGATCGCGCTGCGGCAGGTCGTCGAGCGACGCATAGCTCGTATAGCCGCGATAGCCGTGCGCCGCGGACCAGTCCTGCCCCGCGTTGTCCTGTTCGGCGAGATCGAGGCATGCGTCCTCCAGTTCCGCGAGCAACGGGTCGTCGTCGAGGGCGCCCTCATAGAAACGCGTGGCGAAGAGCGATCGGATCGGCATCGCCGTCGCGCCTAGCGCACCAGCATCCACACCGCCATCGCGATCATCATCAGGTTCTCGGTCAGCGAGACGAACCCCAGCGGGACGTTGCTGCTGCCCCCGACGCACGCGCACTTCAATTCGCGCTTGTCGATATAGACCGCCTTTGCCACCGACACCGCGCCGATCGTCCCGATGAACAGCGCGATCGGGACCGAGAGCCAAAGCAGCCGGTGCGTAATCATCAACACGCCCGCCGCCGCCTCACCGAACGGATAGAGATACCCGTAGGGCACCCAGCGCCGCGCGAGCAGGTCGTAGTTCAGGAACATGGTCGAGAAGCGCTCGACGTCCTGGAGCTTGAGGATCGCGAGCACGCACATGCTGAACGCGATGAACCACTCGGCCGCGCGGACGGTGAACGGCGTGCCAAAGGCGGCGACACTCGCGGCGAGCGCCATCAGCGCGGTCATCGCGAACACCGCGATCACGGGCCGGTACGAGGTCGCGCCCGGCTCCACCACCCGCTTGCCGAAGAAGCGCTTGAGATCGTCGTGGCCGCCGATCCGCGCGCCCGCGATGAAGGTCTGCGGCGTGGTCTTGACGCCGTGCTCGGCCTTGAACGCGTCGGTCTCGCTCCGCGTCTCGAGCCAATGGTCCTCGACCTCGTAGCCTTCCCGCTCGAGCAGGTCCTTCGATTTGAGCCCGTAGGGGCAGACATGCTCGGGCATCACCATGCGGTAGAGGACGGCCTTCTTGGGCGTAGGCGTCAGCATCTCGCGGCGTCTCCAGTAGCGGAACCAATGATGCGCCCCATATAGCGTCCGTACCATGGTACGGAGTCAAGGGCGCATGATGACGATCGCAGGGCTGGCGCGCGCAGGCCGCGTCGGGGTGGAGACGGTGCGCTATTACCAGCGCCGCGGCCTGCTGCGCACGCCCGAGCGCACGAGCGGCATCCGCCGGTACAACGAGGAGGACGCGCGCCGGTTGCGCTTCATCCGGGCGGCGCAAGCGGGCGGCTTCACGCTCGCCGAGATCGACGAGCTGATCGCGCTCGAGGCGACCAACGACCGCCCCCGCGCGCAGGCGCTCGCCCGCGCCCGCATCGCCGCGCTCGATGCGAAGATCGCGGAGCTGAAACAGGCCCGCGAGGCGCTTCGACGGCTGGAGCAGGAATGTGCGGTATCGGACGAGGGTCCGTGCCCGATCATCGCGGCGTTTGAAGCGTGAGGTTTGGCGGGCCACGCTCCGGACGCGGCGAACGATGGCGTGTCTTCGATCTTCTCGGGTGACGATCTTTCGATGTTCTTTGCCAGGTACGAGATGCCGAAGCACCCCTCGTGCGCTAATCCTGCAACCGCAGCGCCACATCGTTCATGAAGCGGGCATCGTCCCCCCGCGCCAGCCATTCGGCCTCCGCCGCGATCGCGCCGAGCATGTCGGCGAGCGGGTCGATCTCGGCCTTGGCGTAATTGCCGAGGACGTAATTGTGGACGCGATCCTTGTGCCCGGGATGGCCGATGCCGATCCGCACGCGGCGGAAATCGGGGCCGATATGCGCGTCGGTCGAGCGCAATCCATTATGCCCCGCGGTGCCGCCGCCGATCTTCACCTTGACCTTGAAGGGCGCGAGATCAAGCTCGTCGTGAAAGACGGTGACGTTCTCCGGTCCAAGCCGATAGAACCGCATCGCCTCGCCGATCGACTGGCCGCTTTCGTTCATGAAGGTCGCGGGCTTGAGCAGCAGCAGCTTTTCAGCCCCGAGCCGCGCCTCCGTCGCCCAGCCGGCGAAGCGCTTCCTGGGCGTCTCGAACCCGTGCACTTCGGCGATCGCGTCCAGCGCCATGAACCCGACATTGTGCCGGTTCATCGCGTAACGCGGGCCCGGATTGCCGAGGCCGACCCAAAGCTGCATCGAAAACCTCCCTCTCCCCTGGGGAGAAGGGTGGGGAGAGGGGCAGTCGAGTGCTGCCCGCTATTCCCCTCTCCCAAACCCTCTCCCTTTGAAGGAGAGAGGGTTTTCCCATCAAGTCAGGCTTCTTCCTCGCCCGCTTCCTCGGTCTCTTCGGCCTCACCCTCGGCGGCCGCCTGGGTCTCGGTGTCGCCTTCGCTCGACTTGAGCGCCGACGGCGCGACCACGGTCGCGATCGTGAAGTCGCGGTCCTCGATCGCCGAGGCGGCGCCTTCGGGCAGATCGACGTTCGAGATGTGGATCGAATCGCCGACCTCGAGCCCCGCGAGCGAGATCACGATCTCGTCGGGGATCTTGGCGGCATCGACGACCAGCTCGAGCTCGTGGCGCACGACGTTGAGCACGCCACCGCGCTTGATGCCGGGCGCCTTCTCCTCATCGGCGAAGTGGACGGGCACATGCACGTGGACCTTGGCGTGCTCGGAGATGCGCAGGAAGTCGACATGGACCGGCCGGTCGGTGACGACGTCGAGCGTCACGTCCTTGGGCAGCGTGCGCTGCGGCTTGCCCCCGATATCGACCATGATGACCGAATTGGTGAAATGGCCGGTCATCAGGAGCTTGACGAGCGCCTTCTCCTCGACATGGATCGGCGTCGGGTTCTCGTTGTTGCCGTAGATCACGGCGGGCACGCGGCCTTCACGACGAAGCGAACGGGAGGCTCCCTTGCCAACCCGGTCACGCGTCTCGGCAGCGAGCGTAAGCTGATCGCTCATGCGACTTTCTCCGAATATCTGGATATGCGTTGCCCGATCACGCCTCCAGGGATGACCATGATCGGAAGCGCGGCGCTATAGGCGAAGGGGCGGGGAAGGGCAAGCGGCCCGGTGTTTCCGCTTCGGATACTATGTCCGCTGGTGGCGTCTCGCGAGCATCGCGCCGGCGAGCGCGGTTCCGACGAGGCCGAGCAGCCCGAGCTCCTTGCGGTGCCTGGTCATCCAGAGCTGCGGGCTCGCGGTGCGCGCGATGGCGTCGAAGCGGCCGTGCGCGCCGTGGTCGCCGGGGACGGAGGCGTAGAGGTTGTTCTGCCGGCCGGGTGAGACCGGCTCATCCGATTGCTGGCCAGCAAAGGCGGTGCGGGCGAGATAGCGATCGAGCAGCGGCGAGGCGAGCTTGTCGCCCCAGATCGCCTTGAGCGTCGGCCAGCCCAGCTTGACGCTCTTGCGCCGGTGGAGCGCGGCGAAATGGACCGCCTCCGCGGCGATCTCGGGCTGATAGGGCGGGCTGGCGGGCTTGGGCTGCATCGGCATGTCGGTCTTGATCCAGTCGAATTGCGGGGTGTTGACGCCGGGGAGCTGAACCATTGCGACATGGACGTCGGTGCCGGCATGAAGCAGCTCCGACCGCAGCGAATCCTCGAAGCCCTGGATCGCGTGCTTGGCGCCACAATAGGCCGATTGCAGCGGAATCCCGCGATAGGCGAGCGCCGAGCCGACGAGCACGATCGAGCCCTTGTTGCGCGGCAGCATCCGCTTGAGCGCCGCGTGCGTGCCGTGGACCTGGCCGAGATAGGTCACCTCGGTGACGCGCTTGTAGTCGGCCATGCTCATGTCGAGGAAACGCGCGAGCACGCCCGCGAAGGCGGCGTTGACCCAGATGTCGATGGGGCCGAAGCGATCTTCGACCTTGGATGCTGCGTCCTCGACCGCGGCAGCGTCGGATACGTCGAGCGGCAGAATCATCGCCTCGCCGCCTGCGGCGGTCACCTCCTCGGCCGCGCCTTTGAGGCCGTCGAGGCCGCGCGCGATCAGCGCGATCTTCGCCTTGTCCTTCGCGAACCGCCGCACGACCGCACGGCCGACGCCGGCCGAGGCGCCAGTGACAACGACGACGGGGGGCCGAGATTGATCGGGCATGGCTTCGTCCTTCTCGCGTGTTCCCCCGCGAAGGCGGGGGTCCAGACTGGGCTCCCGCCTTCGCGGGGGCACATCGATGGGTTACAACTCGCCCCGCTCGTTCATCGCCTTGATCCGATCCGCGGTGCGGCAGGCGACGGCCTGAATCGTCAGCGACGGATTGACCCCGCCGACGGTCGGGAAGACCGAGCCGTCGCACACCCACAAATTGGGAATGTCCCAGCTTCGGCAGTCCGCATTCACCACGCTCGTCGCCGGATCATCCCCCATCCGTGCGGTGCCGTTGAGGTGGCAGGTGTCGTCCATCTCCTTCCACCGCTCGGTCGCGCCGGTGGCGTCGAGGCTCCGGTCCATGAAATCGACCGCATGCGCCATCATCGCGCGCTCGTTGTCGCCGTAGGAGAAGCAGACGCGGGTGATCGGGAGGCCATATTGGTCGGTCTCGTCCGGCACGAGCGTGACGCGATTATGCTCATACGGAAGCACTTCGCCGACCATCTTGAGGCCCACCGAATGGTTGGCGCGCGCCATTTCGTCGGTCAGCGCCTGGCCCCACAGGCCGCGACGGCGCGACAGCTCGTTCGCCCAGGTGATCGGGAGCGGCCCCTGGCTCATGTACGACCAGCCGCCGAAATAGTCCTTGCCCTTGTCCTCGTAGTTCCAATGCTCGCTGATCGCGAGACTCGGCGGGCCCTTGTAGCTGCGTACCTCCTCCTTCACCTGCCCCCACGCGGCCTGGTTGAGCTGGACCATCAGGTTCTTGCCGACCAGCCCCGAGCTGTTGGCGAGGCCGTCGGGGAATTGGTCGTTGGCCGAGTTGAGCAGCAGCCGCGGCGTCTCGATCGCATAGCCCGCGACGACGACGTTCTTGGCGCGCTGGAAACGCCATTCGCCCTCGCGGTGGTAGTGGACGCCGGTCGCGCGGCCGTGCTTGGTCTCGATTCGGCCGACCATCGCGAGATCGCGGATTTCGGCGCCTGCCTCGAGCGCGCGCGGCAGCCAGGTGACGAGCACCGATTGCTTGGCGTTGGTCGAGCAGCCGATCACGCACATCCCGCGATAGACGCACGGATGCGCCTTGCCGCGCGGTGCCGACAGCGTGGCGAGCGGGGTCTCGGTCCAGCCGATGCCCAGCGCCTCGGCGCCGCGCGCGAGAATTTGGGCAGGCGCGTTCATCGGGTGTGCGCGATAGGGGTAACGCGGGCGCTTCGGACCCCACGGATAGGTGACGGGTCCGGCGATGCACAGCGCGCGCTCGACCTCGTCGTAATAGCGCCACATCTCCTGCCAGCCGATCGGCCAGTCGGCGCCGTAGCCGAGCTTGGTGCGCGTCTGGAGGTGCTCGGGGCGGAACCGCAGCGAGACCATCGCGAAATGCACGGTCGATCCGCCAACCGACTTGCCCGAATTGTTCGCGCCGAGCACGATCGGGTCGTCGCCGTCGGTGATCCGCTCGTCGGTCCAGTAGAGCTTGTGCTGCTCGGTCTCGTCCGAGGCGAAATCCTCGAGCGGGCGCCAATAGGGGCCGGCGTCGAATGCCACGACCGAAAAGCCCGCCTCGGCGAGCCGGCACGCCAGCGTGCCCCCGCCCGCGCCGATGCCGACGATCGCGAAATCGACCTCCTCGGTCTCGGCATGGCTGCGCATCGGTACCCAGCCGCCGGGGGTGAATACGTCGGGCGCGCGGCCGGAAATCGCGCGCGGCCTGCGGGGATGGACGGTCGCGCCGTGACCGGGGGTGGAGGAGAGGCTTGCTGTCATGTCGTTGTGCTCCCGCGAAGGCGGGAGCCCAGACTGGATTCCCGCCTTCGCGGGAACACAGGGAGCGCAACGACCTCAAACAACACGGTGATTGCGCCATTTCGCGGGAATCGGGTTGCCGTCGCCGCGCTCGGCGGCTTCCCAGGGGTCGCGACGGTCGGCGCCGAGGCGGACATAGCCGCGTGGGGAGGCGGGGCCGCCGAAGCCCATCGCGCTCCACGCGGAAGGGTGCGAATAATAGGCCGAGACGATGTCGGGCAGCAGCCGCCACGTCCAGAAGATCATCGGCGGGAAGGGCCATGCCGCGCGCGTCTCGCCGCACTGGATTGCGCGGAGCACCGCATCGGCCTCGCCGCCGTCGAGCGCCGCGAAGGCGCGGCCGAAATGCGCCTGTGCTTCGGCCTCCATCGCATCGAGCCCTTGCTCCCACGCGGCGCGCGTCGCAGGAAGCTCATGGTGGCGATAGCCGTCGCGCGCGTCGGCCGCGATCTTGTCGAGAACGAGCGCGAGCGTGTTGGTCGGCGGCCGCTCCCTGGGCTGCGGCACGATGCGCTCGATCACCAGTTCCAGCGTGGCACGACGTTCGGCGCTCAGCGCGTCGTCGCGCGGCGCGCGCGCCATCCGCGCGTCGATCGCCTCGCGCGTCTGTTCGTTCCAGCTCGGCGTGTCGCGTTTGGCGAGCACGTCGTATCCGGGGAAGCGGTCAGCCATTGCGGCGCCTCCGCATCAAGAGGAGCGCGCCGATCCCGGCGATCGCAAGCCCGGTGAAGGCGGGCGGTGCCGGAATCGGCGGCCCGGCGAGGATGTTCTGCCGCCAGTTCTTCCATCCGCCCATGTTGCGGCTGACGCCGTAGGCGTGGAAACCCATGCCGATCAGCCCGAGCGTCGCGGTCGCGCCGAGCAGGATGAAGGTCGCGCGGCGCGGCTCATCCGTGGCGATATCCCTCAGCAGCGAAAGCGCGGCAACCGGGGGCAGCACGATCGGCGCCCACATGAACGGATCGTGGAAGGCGCCGCGAAAGTGGAGCAGCGCCGCCTCGCCGACGGTGCCGAGAATGCCGACGCCCGCGATCGCACCCACCGCACGGCCCGAGCCGAGATGGAGCGGGCCGAGCAGTTCCTTCCCCCGCGAAAGATTGTCCGCGGCACGGCCGAGCACGCCCGCGAGCGTCAGCGCGGCGGGCGCGCCGACGGGCGCGGCATAAAAGAAATTGCTCATCCGCACGCCGCCGGGCTGCTTGGTGATGTTGTAGACGTGGAAGCCGAGCCCAATCAGCCCGGTTGCCACCGCGGCGACATGGCTCACCGTCGGTGCTTCCGACAGCTTCCGCTCGGGCAGGCTCGCGCGCGCGCCGTTGAATGCAATCCCCATGCTCGACGCGGCGATCGGCAGCACCATCGCGGGATCGTGGAACGAGCCGCGATAGTGTTCGAGCCCGGAGTCCGCGAGCACCGCGAACGCAAGCGTCGCCGCGCCGCCGGCGATCAGGCGGACGGGGAGGTCGACGTGAGGAGAACGACTGGCAGTCACAGGCACTTCGTCATTTGAACATCTGCTTCCCCGGCGAAGGCCGGGGCCCAGTATCGGGCCGCTCGCAACTGGGCCCCGGC
>CAMLGC010000064.1 GCA_946479505.1 uncultured Sphingomonadaceae bacterium | reverse complement strand
GCTCGTAGCGCCTTCCAATGAAGCGAGCGCGACACATTCAAACGCTTCGACGGCGAAGGCCGGCGTCCAGTTGCGAGCGGCCCGATACTGGGCCCCGGCTTTCGCCGGGGAAGGGAGGAACGGAGGAGGGGAGGGGGCGACTCGGTTCGTCGGCGTCCGGCCTAACCCATCGCGTTCGCCAGGATCGTCAGCTCTTCGTTGTTCACCGGTTGCCCGAGCGCGTCGGTCTGCACCGCGGCCTCGTTGCCCTGCGGCTCGGGCGCCTGCGCGGTGCCGGCGACCTCGACCGCGGTCCAGAGGATGCCCGCCGCCCAGAGCAACGCCGCCCAGCGGCTGCGGAAGATGCGGCTCGAGATCATGGTACACGCCCTAGCAGACGCAGGCTAACTGCTTGCTTCGAGGCGCGGTTAACGCCGCCCTCATTGACCGGCCGCCGCCGCCGCGCCTATGCCCCGCGCCAAGCAGTGGAGGACTCGCATGCAAAAGCTCTACCCCAGCGCCGAGGCCGCGCTCGACGGCGTGCTGTTCGACGGCATGACCATCTGTGCGGGCGGGTTCGGGCTGTGCGGCATCCCAGAGCGGCTGATCGACGCGATCCAGGCCTCGGGGATCAAGGACCTGACGATCGCTTCCAACAATGCCGGCATCGACGGCGAGGGGCTCGGCAAGCTGCTGCGCAGCCGCCAGGTCCAGAAGATGATCTCCTCCT
Source organism: uncultured Sphingomonadaceae bacterium (assembly GCA_946479505.1). The sequence continues at coordinate 13,620 of CAMLGC010000064.1, read as the reverse complement.
ATGTCGGCGAGAACAAGGAGTTCGAGCGGCAGTTCCTGGCCGGCGAGCTCGAGGTCGAGTTCTGCCCGCAGGGCACGCTCGCCGAGCGCTGCCGCGCGGGGGGTGCGGGCATTCCCGGTTTCTATACGCGCACCGGGGTCGGCACCAAGGTCGCCGAGGGCAAGGAGACCAAGGTCTTCGACGGCGAGGAGTTCGTGCTCGAGCGCGGCATCCGCACGGACCTGTCGATCGTCAAGGGCTGGAAGGCCGACGAGGCGGGCAACCTCCTGTTCCGCAAGACCGCGCGCAACTTCAACCAGCCGATGGCGACCGCGGGCAAGATCTGTGTTGCCGAGGTCGAGGAGGTGGTGCCGGTGGGCAGCCTCGACCCCGATCAGGTCCATCTGCCCGGCATCTACGTCAACCGCCTGATCCTCGGCGCGCCCTACGACAAGCGAATCGAGTTCGTGACGACCCGCGAGCGCGCGGCTGCGTGAAGGCGGCGCTGCCTCTGCTGGCGTTGGCGGCGGGCGCATCGCTGCTCCAGGGTTGCGCGGCGGCGGTGCCTGGGCTCGCCGCAGCGGCGATCGCCGGCCAGCGCTTCACCGGCGACGATCACGGCGGTGATCGTGCGGCGCCACCCTCTGCCGAGGCCCAGCCGTCGTTGACCTATGTCGGCCCCGTCGGCAGCGCACCGGGAGCGCCGCCGGCGCCGCCGGGCATGCAATATCTCTATGGATCCGGGGAAGCCGCGGCGCTCAGCCTCCAGACCTTCCGCGCGCTCGACACCTATCTGATGGCGCGCGCGTCGGACCGCAGCATCGGGCACGAGGTAACCTCGGTCGTGTTTGCCGAGGGTTCGACGCTCGCCCGCCCGGTGTTCGAGAAATGCGACGGCAAGCCGCTCGCGGTCGTGTTCGACGTCGATGAGACCGCGATCCTCAATCTGGGGTTCGAGGCCGATCAGGCGAGGCGCGGCGGCGTGTACGATCAGCAGCGCTGGCTGCGCTGGGAGCAGACCGGCGGCGACAAGGTGGTGGCCGTTCCCGGTGCGCTCGACGCGGTCGGGATCGCGCGCGAGGCGGGGGTCGCCGTCATTTTCAACTCGAACCGCACGCTCGCCAATGCGGAGGCGACGGCGGCGATGCTTCGGGCGGCGGGGTTCGGCGATGTGACCGTGGGCGACACGCTCTGGCTCGCCGGGCCGGACGAGAGCGGCAAGGATGCGCGCCGTTGGCGGATCTCGCAGAAATATTGCGTGATCGCGCAGGTCGGCGACCAGCTCGGCGATTTCACCGATCTGTTCAACACGGCGACGAGCGATGTCAGCCTCCGCCGCGCGTCGGCGAGCGGGCGCGAGGTCGAATGGCTGTGGGGGCTGGGCTGGTTCCTGCTGCCCAACCCGGTCTATGGCAGCGCGCTCAAGGGCAACCTCGACGAGGTCTTCCCCGCCGACAGGCAATGGATCGATCCGGCCGGCGCGGCAGGCACGCCGCCGCCGGCCACCACCAACGGGAGTGTGAACTGATGCCCTGGACCCGCGACGACATGGCGGCGCGCGCCGCGAAGGAGCTGCGCGACGGTTTCTACGTGAACCTCGGCATCGGCATCCCGACGCTGGTGGCGAACCACATCCCCGAAGGCGTCGAGGTGACGCTCCAGTCCGAGAACGGGATGCTCGGCATCGGGCCGTTTCCCTATCCGGACGAGGTCGACCCTGATCTCATCAACGCCGGCAAGCAGACCGTGAGCGAGCTCGACCGGACCGTCTATTTCAGCTCGGACCAGAGCTTCGCGATGATCCGCGGGGGGCATATCGATCTCGCCGTGCTCGGCGCGATGGAGGTGGCCGAGACGGGCGACCTCGCCAACTGGATGATCCCGGGCAAGATGATTAAAGGCATGGGCGGCGCGATGGACCTGGTCGCCGGCGTCAAGAAGATCATCATCGTGATGGAGCACACGTCGAAGCACGGCGACCCCAAGTTCATCCCCGAATGCACGCTGCCGCTGACGGGCAGGAACGTGGTCGACATGATTATCACCGACCTGTGTGTCTTCCAGCGGGCCGATCACGACAGCCCGTTCAGGCTGATCGAGCTGGCGCCGGGCGTGACCGAGGAGGAGGTCGCCGCGAAGACCACGGCCAGATACGAGGTGGCGCTGGCGACGGCCTGACGGGCCGCTCACGGATGCGCGTCCTGCTTACCGGCGCGACGGGCTGGCTGGGGCGATTCCTCGCGCCGATGCTGCGCCAAGCGGGGCATGCCGTCACCGGCCTCGATATCGCGCCGGGGCCGGACGCCGATATCGTCGGATCGGTCGCCGATCGGGCGCTCGTCGATCGCGCATTCGCCGACAACAAATTCGACGCGGTGATCCACGCGGGTGCGCTCCACAAGCCCGACATCGCGCGCTATCCGCCGCAGGCGTTCGTCGACGTCAACGTCACCGGCACGCTCGACCTGCTCGAAGCGTCGGTCGCGGCGGGGGTGGAGCGCTTCGTGTTCACCTCGACCACCTCGCTGATGATTTCCGAGGCGATCCGCGCCGGGGAAGCGGAGGAGGCGGTCTGGATCGACGAAGCGCTGGCCCCGCTCGAACCCCGCAACATCTACGGCGTCACCAAGCTCGCCGCAGAGCAGCTCTGCCGCCTCGCCCATCAGCGCGACGGCCTGCCGTGCGTGGTGCTGCGCACCGCCCGCTTCTTCCCCGAGGAAGACGACACGCACCGCGCGCTTTCGGGCGAGAACATGAAGGCCAACGAGCTGCTCCACCGCCGGCTGACGGTCGAGGATGCCGCCGCCGCGCATGTGGCGGCGCTCGATCAAGCGCCCGAGCTGGGGTTCGACACCTTCATCCTCTCTGCGCCCACGCCGTTCGTTCCGGCGGATGCACGGGCGCTGCGGACCAATGCGGCCTCGGTCATCGAACGCTATTTCCCCGACGCGCCTGCGCTCTACGCCCGTCGCGGCTGGTCGCTGCCGCGCACGATCGACCGGATTTACGATGCGTCGCGGGCCGAACGCGTGCTGGGCTTCCGCTGCCGCACCGTTTTCGCGGCTGTGCTGGACGCGTTGCGCGATGGCGCAGCCATGCCCTTCGCGCACGATGCGGGTTACGTCTCGCCAGCGCTCGGGCGGGGCGCGGCGGCGCTGGGCTGACGCCGCCGCGGGGCGCCCGCCGTGCGCAGGGTCAGGCGGCGATCGCCTCGACCGCCTCGCTGGCATCGAGCCATTCTGCTTCGGTGGCGTCGATTCGCTCCTGCAACGCGGCGCGGCGCTTCATCAGATCGGTCATGGTGAGGCGCGCGAGCGCGGGCGCTGCGTTCGCGGGATCGAACATCGCGCGATCGATCGCGCTGCGCTCCGCCGCCAGCCTCGCCGTCTCGGTTTCGAGCTCGCGAATCCGCTTGCGCAGCGCCTTGTCGTTCTCGCGCTGTTGGGCGGCGGCGCGGCGGTCTTCCTTGCGGCTCGCCTTCGACTTGCCCTCGGCCTTGGCGCCGTCGCCCGCCAGTACCAAAGCGATATAGTCGTCGAGGCTGCCGTCGAACTCGCGCGCGGTGCCGCCATCGACCAGCACCAGCCGGTCGGCGGTCATCTCCAGCATGTGCCGGTCGTGGCTCACCACCACCACCGCACCCGAATAGGCGTTGAGCGCCTGGACCAGCGCCTCGCGCGCATCGACGTCGAGGTGGTTGGTCGGCTCGTCGAGGATCAGCATGTGCGGCGCGTCGCGCGTGATGAGCGCGAGCGCGAGCCGCGCGCGCTCGCCGCCCGAAAGCTTGCCGACCCTGGTGGTCGCCTTGTCGCCCGAAAAGCCAAACCGCCCGAGCTGCGCGCGCACCGCCGACGGGCTCGCGCCCTTCATCGTGCGCGTCATGTGCTCGAGCGGGGTGTCGCCCGCGTCGAGCTCCTCGACCTGATATTGGGTGAAATAGCCGACCTTCATCTTGGCCGTAGCGGTCATGCCGCCGTCCATCGGCGTGAGCTGCGCGGCCAGCAGCCGGGCGAGCGTGGTCTTGCCGTTGCCGTTGCGCCCCAACAGCGCGATCCGGTCGTCGGGATCGAGGCGGAGGTTGAGGCGGCTGAGCACCGGCGTCTCGCCATAGCCGACCGAGGCCATGTCGAGCGTAATCAGCGGCGGGCGCAGCTCGCTCGGATTGGGGAAACCGAACGACAACGACGGATCGTCGGCGAGCTCCGCGATCGGCTGCATCCGCGCCAGCGCCTTGGCACGCGACTGCGCCTGTTTGGCGGTCGACGCGCGCGCCGAATTGCGTGCGATATAGTCCTGCAGCTTGGCGCGCTGCACATCCTGGTTCGCCTTGGCCGCCGCCAATTGCGCCATCCGCTCGGCGCGCTGGCGCTCGAACGCGTCATAGCCGCCGGGATAGAGCGTCAGCTTGCCGCCCTGAAGGTGCAGGATGTGATCGACGACATTGTTGAGGAAATCGCGCTCGTGGCTGACGATCAGGATCGTCGCGCGATAGCTTTTGAGGAAATCCTCGAGCCACAGCACCGCTTCGAGGTCGAGATGGTTCGAGGGCTCGTCGAGCAGCAGCACGTCGGGCTGCGAGAACAGGAGCGCGGCGAGCGCGACGCGCATCCGCCACCCGCCCGAATAGCTGTCGAGCGGGCGCGCCTGCATCTCCTCGTCGAACCCGAGCCCGACCAGGATGCGCGCCGCGCGCGCCGGCGCGGCATAGGCGTCGATCGCGAGCAGCCGCTCATGCACTTCTGCAAGGCGATGGGCGTCGTCGTGGCAGGTCTCGCTCTCGATCATCAGCGCCGCGCGTTCGGTATCGGCGGCGAGCACCGTCTCGAACGGCGTCGCGTCGCCGGCGGGCGCTTCCTGCGCGATATAGCCGAGCCGCGCGCCCTTGGGCATCTCCGCGGCGCCGTCGTCTGCTTCGAGCAGGCCGGCGATCACGCGCACCAGCGTCGATTTGCCCGCGCCGTTGCGCCCGATCAGCCCGACGCGGCTGCCCGGCGGCAGCGCCGCGGTCGCGCCGTCGAGGATCGTCCGGCCGCCGAGCCGCACCGTAATGCCGTTGATGTTGAGCATGACCGCGCGCCTAGCGCATCGCGGCGGCGGGTTGAACCGATTTCTGGCGGCGCCTCACACGCGGCGATAGCGGAAATACCACACCTCGTGCCCGTGCCGTCGCGCCTTGCGCTCGTAGCGGGTCTCGGGCCAGTCGGCGGGGCGGTCGAGGAAATCGTGCGGGGTTTGCGCAAGCCAGTCGAAATCGCGTCGCCCGTTCATCACCATCATCGACCAGCGGCAATAGGTGGGATCGTCGGTCCCCAGCCGGAACTCGCCGCCGGGCTTCAGCTTGGCCGCGATCAGGTCGAGCGGGCCCGGATTGACCATCCGCCTTTTGGCGTGGCGCGCCTTGGGCCAGGGATCGGGGTGGAGCAGATAGACGCGCTCCAGCGACGCACGGGGGAGCCGCTCCAGGACGGCCAGCGCATCGCCCATGTGCAGCCGCACATTCGTGAGGCCGCGGTCGCGGATATGCCCGAGCGCGCCGACGACGCCGTTGAGGAACGGCTCGCACCCGATGAACCCCGTCCCGGGCCGTGCCTCCGCCTGCGCGGCGAGATGCTCGCCCGCCCCGAACCCGATCTCGACCTCCAGCGGCCGATCGTCGCCGAACAGCGCGCTCGCATCGAGCGGCACCGTCTCGGGCACCGCGACCTCGGGCAGCAGCTCCTCCACCAGCGCCGCCTGACCCGCGCGCAATTTGTGCCCCTGACGGCGGCCGTAGAGCCGGCGGATGGTCGTGGGATCGTTCATCGCGCGCCCTATGGCAGGCGGCGCGCGGGGGCGCAAAGCCTCAGTCGCCGGTGCAGGGCTTGCCGTCATATTGCCGGCGGATCATCCGGTATTCGTGCCCGTCCCAGCGCTCGACGGGAAAGCAGAAGCCGGGGCCGCCGACTTCGATGTCGGGAAAGCCCTCGGCCCCGCGCGCGTCGAGGAACGTGGGGACGCCCGGCTCGTCGGTGATCGTCTTCCACCCGCCGGCGACGGGCGTGAGGATATGAAAGCCCGTCTCGGTGCCGCCGTAGCAGGGAAGGCCGGTCGAAACGATCACCGCCTCGGGCCGGCCGTCGCCGTTGAGATCGGCGATACGGCTCTCGGCGGGCGACACCTGCGCCATCCCGTCGCACCCCGACCAGCCCTCGGCGGTGCGCGTGTAGCCGCCCGCGCGCAGCAGCGCGTCAACGTCGGCCGCGGGCAGCTTGTCGAGCGTGGTCGGCGTTTTCCAGCCGTCGGTGGGATAGTCGGCGCTCTGCGGTCGTGCTGTCGCCGCGGCGGGAAGCGTCACAAGCAGCGAAACCGCAAGCCAGGAACGAATGCGCATCGTCCACCCTTCCGCCGAGTCGACGGGAGTATAGCATATCAAAGGGCCGGACCGGCCTCTTTAATCAGCCGACCGCTTGTCTGAGCTTGTCGACCAGGTCGGTCCGCTCCCAGGTGAACAAATCACCCTCGGGCGCGCGGCCGAAATGGCCGTAGGCGGCGGTCTTCGAATAGATCGGCGCGTTGAGGCCGAGGTGCTGGCGAATGCCCTTGGGGGTCAGCCGGACGAGCTGCGGCAGCACCTCTTCGAGCTTCGATTCCGGAACCGTGCCGGTGCCGTGCGTATCGACATAGACCGACAGCGGCTCGGCGATGCCGATCGCGTAGGAAAGCTGGATCGTGCATTTCTTCGCGAGCCCCGCCGCGACGATGTTCTTGGCGAGATAGCGCGCGACATACGCCGCCGAGCGGTCGACCTTGGTCGGGTCCTTGCCCGAAAACGCGCCGCCGCCGTGCGGGGCCGCGCCGCCATAGGTGTCGACGATGATCTTGCGGCCCGTGATCCCCGCGTCGCCGTCGGGGCCGCCGATCTCGAACATGCCGGTCGGGTTGACGTAGATCGCCTTGTCTGCGGGCAGCCAGCCGGTCGGCAGCACGTCCGCCATCACGCCTTTGACGTAATCGCGCAGCTTCGCCTGCCCCGCCTCGCTGGAAAGCGCCGCCGAATGCTGGGTCGAGACGACGAGCGCGGTCGCCTTCACCGGCTTGCCGTCCTCGTACTGGAGCGTCACCTGGCTCTTGGCATCGGGCTCGAGGAAGTCGACCTTCTTCGAATGCCGGTCTTCGGCCATCCGCTCGAGGATGCGATGCGAATAATAGAGCGTCGCGGGGAGCAGGTCGGGGGTCTCGTCGGTCGCGAAGCCGAACATGATCCCCTGGTCGCCCGCGCCCTCGTCCTTGTTGCCGCTTTCGTCGACGCCTTGCGCGATATGCGCCGACTGGGCGTGGAGGTTGTTCTCGAACGCGGCGGTCTCCCAGTGGAAGCCGGCCTGCTCGTAGCCGATCCGCTTCACCGTCTCGCGCGCGACCCGCTCGATCTTGGCGCGGCCCTCGGGCGTGAGCACGCCCTTCTCGTCGATCAGCGACCGGTCCGACGAGCGGATCTCGCCCGACAGGATGATCTTCTGCGTCGTCACCATCGTCTCGCACGCGATCCGCGCCTCGGGGTCGGTCGAGAGCAGCAGGTCGACGACGGCGTCGGAAATCTGGTCGGCGACCTTGTCGGGATGGCCTTCGGAAACCGATTCGGACGTGAAGAGGTACGATGCGCGCATGAAATCCCTCGGATTGTGCCAGAAACACAGCCGCAAACACGGCTGCGGGCCGCATATAAAGCTTTTGTTATATGCGCCTCTATCGCCTGCGCCACGCGAGCGCAACGGCGATCAGGACGAGCAGCAGCGCGACGATCGCCGCCATCCAGTTGCCCAATCGCGAAAACAAAGTCGGCGGCAGCGGCCGGGGCATCGGCACGTCGATCGCCCCCGCTTGCCCCTGCGGCACGGTGCCGAGCAGCCGCCCGTCCGCGGCGATCACCGCCGAGATGCCGGTCGGGGTCGATCGCAGGATGGGGAGCCCCTCCTCGATCGCGCGCATTCGTGCCTGGGCGAGATGCTGCGGCGGGCCCCAGCTCCCGAACCACGCGTCGTTCGACGGGTTGAACAGGATATCCGGGCGATGGTCGTCATCCACCACCTCGCCCGAAAAGACGATTTCGTAGCAGACCTGCCCGCCGACCTCGCCGAACACCGGCAGCGTGAAGTTGAGCGGGCCGGGGCCGGGGCGGAAGTCGATGTCGCCGGGCACAAGCCGCGCCAGCCCGAGCGGCCCCAGGATCGATCGCATCGGCAGATATTCGCCATAGGGCACCAGGTGCGCCTTGTCGTAGCGGCCGAGGATGCGGCCGCGCCAATCGATCGCGAAGATCGAGTTGGTGCCCCGGATCAGGGTGCCCGCCGCGTCGAAGATCAGTCCGTCGCCGCCGGTCAGCAGCACGTCGCCGCGGCCGAGCACGCTCGCGATCCGCGCGCGGGTGAAGGCGGGAGAGGCCTCCCAATAATAGCGCGCCGGATAGCCCGTCTCGAGGAAATAGCGCAGCGCCCCCTCGGGCCACAGGATCAGCCGCGGTGCAGCCCCCGGCGTGCCGCTGAGCCGCAGCAGCGTGCGGAAGCTCGCCTCGTCGTAATCGGCGCTCTCGCGCGCCTCGAGCCCGAGATTGGGCTGGACGACGCGCACGCGCGGCGCGGTGGGGGAGGGGCTTGCCGGCGTTACCGGAACGCGGATGCCGATCACCGCGACGACGACCGCGGCGCCCAGCACGATCGCGGGTGTGACGAAGCGGCGGTGGAAGAGCAGCAGCAGCGCGCCCGCGAGCACTACCGTCAGCCCCGAAAGCGCGTAGGTCCCGATCCAGGCCGTCACGCGGGCAACCGGCAGCACCGCCACCCAGATCACTCCGAGCGGGTCCCAGGCATAGCCGGTGAACATCGTCGCGCGCAGATATTCGCCCGCGATCCACGCCGCGCCCGCGATCAGGATGAAGCGCGCATCGGGCTGCGCCTCGGCATTCCCCACTGCCCGGGCGCTCGCATAGCGCCACCCGAGCCCGGCGGCGATCGCCGGATAGACCGCAAGGTAGAGCGCGAGCGCGACCGGCGCCGCATAGCCCAGCCAGTGCGGCATCTTGTCCTGATAGGTGAAGGCGTGCTGGATCCAGTTGTCGTTGACGCTGAAATGCCCGACCCCGAACACCCACCCGCGCCACAAGGCCTGTTTGAGGGTGGCCGCGTCATAGACCAGCCATAGCCATGCGGCGAAGGCGACCAACGTCACCGGCCACCATTCGAGCGGCGCGAATCCGGTCCCCGCCGCGGCGCCGAGCAGCAGCGCCAGAAGAGAAGCGAGCCGATTCATCGGCGTGCGCTATCGCGTGAAACGAGGGAAGGGGCAACCATGCTTCGCTGGCGAGGGCAGGCATCTCCCCTCCCGCTTGCGGGAGGGGCAGGGGGAGGGCATGTCGGAATGCGCGGGCTGTAGAACAGACCCTCCCCTAACCCCTCCCGCAAGCGGGAGGGGGATAAGAGCAGGTGTGTTTGCCGACTAACTCGCCTATATCGGCTCGATGAGGAGTCCAATGCGCCCCTTTCACCTGGCTTTCCCGGTGAACGACCTTGTTGCCGCGCGCGCCTTCTACGGCGGCGTGCTCGGCTGCCACGAGGGCCGCAGCGCGGACCAATGGATCGATTTCGACCTCTACGGCCACCAGATCGTCGCCCACCTTGCGCCCGGCCCGCGCGCTACCCACGCCAACCCGGTCGACGGCCACGACGTCCCCGTGCCGCATTTCGGCGTGGTGCTGACGATGGCCGATTGGCACGCGCTCGCCGATCGCCTTCGCGCTGCCGGCACGGCGTTCGTCATCGAGCCGCACGTCCGCTTCGCCGGCCAAGCCGGCGAGCAGGCGACGATGTTCTTTCTTGACCCCGCAGGCAACGCGCTCGAGTTCAAGGCGTTTGCCGACGACGCGATGCTCTTCGCCAGATGAGGACCCCATGACCGATCCGATCAGCGTCGATCTCCCCCACCAGCTCGGCAAGGCCGCCGCGCGCGGCCGCATCGAGCATGGCGTCGGCCGCATCGCCGAGTTCGTCCCCGGCGGCAATATCACCGAGCGGCATTGGGAGGGCGATACGATGCACTTCACCGTCGAGGCGATGGGGCAGCGCATTGCGAGCCGGCTCGATGTCGGCGAGGACAAGGTGCATGCCGAGTTCGAGCTGCCGCCCTTCCTCGCGATGTTCGGCAACCAGATCCGCGCCGCGCTCCAGAAGAACGGGCCCAAGCTGCTCGAATAGGGCTGTCCTACACGGTCCTGATTTGGTTCAATGGGCTCGTGCTCCTGCCCTGCGCCTCGATCCCGTCACGTCCCGGATTTCGGGCAAAGTTGACTCGGCTCGGGCGTGAACCCCGCGAAACCCGCGGCCGGCCGTTGTCCGGACCCTGCCGAACGGTCAATTTGGTCAACTTTGCGAAAGGAGGCGGGGCATGGTCTTCGCGCTCGATCGATTCGATCTCGACGGCTTTGTCGCGAGCACGCTTGCCGAGGATCTGGGCGAGGGCGGCGACATCACCTCTGCGGCCGTTATTCCGGAAAACGCACGCTTTTCGGGGGTGATGGACAGCCGCGACGCGATTCTGGTCGCCGGGCTGCCGATCGCCGAAGCCTTCTTCCGCGCGCTCGATCCAGACGTGCGGATCGAGCGGCTGATCGAGGACGGCATTCGGGTGCCCGCCGACACTGACCTGATGCGCCTGGAGGGAAGCGCGCGCGCACTGCTCACGGCGGAACGCTCGGCGCTCAACACCGTCCAGCACCTCTCGGGCATTGCGACGATGACGCGAGCCTATGTCGATCGCATCCTCGGCACGGGCGCGATCCTGCTCGACACGCGCAAGACCATCCCCGGTCTGCGCGTGCTCGAAAAATACGCAACGCGGATGGGCGGCGCGACCAATCACCGTATGGGCCTGTGGGATGCGGCGATGATAAAGGACAATCACGTCGCGGTGGCGGGTTCGATCCAGGAGGCGGTGCGCCGTGCGGCCGCTGCGGGAATCGAGCGGATCATCGTCGAGGTGGACAGCGTCGATCAGATCGAGCCCGCGCTCGCCGCGGGGGCCACGCACCTGCTGCTCGACAATATGGAGCCGCCGACCTTGCGCGGCGCCGTCACGCTCGTCGGTGGCCGCGTGCCGACCGAGGCCTCGGGCGGCGTGACGCTCGAGACGATCCGCGCCATCGCGGAGACGGGCGTCACCTACGTCAGCGTCGGCCGCCTCACCCAATCGGCGCCGGCCGCCGACATCGGCCTCGATTTTGCGCCACTTCGTCACCGGGAATGATGGCGTAGGGGGAGGGGACGAAAATGAAGACCAGCACAATGCTTCTGGGCATTCTCGCACTGGGAGTGCCCGCCATCGCCAACGCGCAGGCGTATAAATGCGATCTGCCCCGCACGTTCGCCCGCCCCAAGCCCGACCGCCCGACCGCCGATCAACCCAAGCGGCTGCGCGCGATCGGCGGCTACACGCTCGCGATCACCTGGGCTCCGCAATTCTGCCACGACAATGCGCGCGATGCCTCGGCCAGGTTCGAATGCGGCAGCGGCAACCGCTTCGGCTTCACGCTCCACGGTCTCTGGCCCGACGGCAAGACCAGGGAATGGCCGCAATATTGCCGGCCGACCCGTCTGCTTTCGAAGCGCGTCCTTTCACAGCATATGTGCGCGACGCCCAACCTCCAGCTCATCCAGCATGAATGGGCCAAGCACGGCACCTGCACGCGTGATAGTCCGTCCGAGTTCTTCGAACGGTCGCGCACGCTCTACGCGCGGCTGCGCTATCCCGACATGGATGCGCTTTCGCGCCGGACGCTGACTGCCGGCGATTTCGCGAAGGCGATGGCCACGGCCAATCCGGGCCTGGATGCGGATATGATGCGGATCACGGCGAACGAAAATGGCTGGCTGGAAGAAGTGTGGTTCTGCCTCGACCTCGCCTACCGCTACCATCGCTGCCCGAGTTTCCAGGGCGGGCTGCCCGACGACGCGCGGATCAGGATCTGGCGCGGGCCGAGGTGATCTCACCGGGAATCAGGGCAAAAGTCGGCCAGCGGCCTTACCCTTCGATCAGCACCGTCGAGGGATGATGCTTGTCGAGATGCTTCTTGATGATGCGCAGATTGCGGGTGTTCGATCGGAAGAAGAAGTCCGGCACCGCGCCGACGAAGGGAATGAGCCCGAGCGCGAAATCGACTCCCACATTGCCCATCATTCGCGTGATCTGGAACTTGGACATGCCCAGATTGCGCGCCTCCCACACCATCCACGCACCAAGCACCGCGCCGACCGCATCGCCGACGATGGGGATCAGGTCGAGGATCACGTCGAGGCCGATGGGTCGGTTGAGGCCTGGAACCACGACGATCCGTTCGAGCAGATGCTCCATCCCCTCGACGCGTTTGCGCACCGATGCCGGGTCGCGGCCGAGCTTGGCCATGCCGGCGATCTTGTCGAACATCTCGGGATCGATGCGGGTGGTGCGGTTCGCCATCTCGCTCATCTGGTGTCCGAGCGCAGGTGATTCAACGGATGCCATGCCCGCGCATTGGGCTGCCACTGGTCGAGCCGCTCGGCGACGAGCGACCAGCGCAGCGGCCCGGCGAGCGGAATGAAGGCGACATCGGCGGCGAGCGCCGCATCCGCCTGCGCGATCGCCCGGGTGCGCGCGTCGGCGCCGGTGGCGCTGCGCGCCGCCTCGATCAGCGTTTCGGCTTCCTCGCCGCAGAGGCCGCAGGCGGTCACGAGATACCAGCGCGCATTATCCGCGGGCGCGACCTCGTCGATGAGGCGCAGGTCCGCGTCGGCATGAAGCGGCACGCGCACCGGCTCGATCCCGATCGCGATCAGCGACGCGGCGATCTGCCCGAACAGGATCGTCGCGCCGGGGCCTTCGGGAAGCGCGATGCGCAGGCTGAGCGGTTCGTCGTGCCCGGCCTCCCATTCCTGCACCCGCGCCCGCGCGCGCTCGCGACGCTCGGCGGGCGTGCCGATGATCCAGCCCGGCGCGTTCGCCGGCGGCGCGCCTTCGGGCTGTTCGGGCAGGATGCGGTTGGTGGTCGCCCAGCCGGTGCGCACCGCACCGACGATCGCCTCCCGGTTCAGAGCGCCCGCCACCGTCCCGCGGTTCTCGGCCGTCTCGAGGAAGCCCGAGCGTTCGACGATCGCGAGCCCGAACAGCCCCGCCGCCGGATCGACGCGGATCGCGGTGGGGGCGAGGTCCGCGGCGCCGACCAGCGGCCAGTCGACGAAGGTGCCCCCGTCGACGAGATCCGATTGCAGCGCCTTGAAGCGCACGATCGCCTTGGCCGCGCGCTCGCCGCGCAGGCGCACCGTTTGCTCCGGCGGCGGGGCAGGGGGCTCGTCCTCGTCGCCATCGAGGCTCCCGGGATCGGGGATGGGCTCGAGCGGGATGCCGGCCTCGACGTCGTGTTTTGCGCGGAACGGCCCGGTGCCCGCCGGCGGCCCCAGTCGGAAGACGGCGAGCTCGGGTTGGGCAAGCAGGCGCAGCAGGTCGGGGCGCGGCGCTTTCAGCCGGACCTCGATCACCTCGGGAGTCATCGCGACCACCTCGTCGACCGCGCTGAGGAAGGGGCGCAGCGGGTTGTCGGATCCGGGCGCGATTTCCCGGCGCAGGCGGTCGACGACCTCGCGC
>CAMLGC010000063.1 GCA_946479505.1 uncultured Sphingomonadaceae bacterium | reverse complement strand
GCTGCGCATCATCAACGAGCCGACCGCGGCCGCGCTCGCCTACGGGCTCGACAAGAACGAGAACAAGACGATCGCGGTCTACGATCTGGGTGGCGGCACGTTCGACATCTCGGTGCTCGAGGTCGGCGACGGCGTGTTCGAGGTGAAGGCGACCAACGGCGACACGTTCCTGGGCGGCGAGGATTTCGACGCCAAATTGCTGTCTTTCCTCGCGGAAGACTTCAAGAAGGCGGAAGGGATCGACCTCACCAAGGACAAGCTCGCGCTCCAGCGCCTCAAGGAAGCCGCCGAGAAGGCGAAGATCGAACTCTCCTCGGCGCAGACCACCGAGGTCAACCTACCCTTCATCACCGCCGACCAGAACGGGCCGAAGCATCTGGTGAAGAACATCAGCCGCGCCGATCTCGAAAAGCTCGTCGACGATCTGATCAAGCGCACGCTCGAGCCGTGCAAGAAGGCGCTGGCCGACGCGGGGCTCAAAGCCGATGCGATCGACGAGGTCGTGCTCGTCGGCGGCATGACGCGCATGCCCAAGGTGCGTCAGGTCGTGAAGGACTTCTTCGGCAAGGAGCCGCACACCGGCGTCAACCCCGACGAGGTCGTCGCGATCGGTGCCGCGATCCAGGCCGGCGTGCTTCAGGGCGACGTCAAGGACGTGCTGCTGCTCGACGTGACCCCGCTGTCGCTCGGCATCGAGACGCTGGGCGGCGTGTTCACGCGCATGATCGATCGCAATACGACGATCCCCACCAAGAAAAGCCAGACCTATTCGACCGCCGACGACAACCAGCAGGCGGTGACGATCCGCGTGTTCCAGGGCGAGCGCGAGATGGCGGCGGACAACAAGATGCTCGGCCAGTTCGACCTGGTCGGTATCCCGCCGGCGCCGCGCGGCGTGCCGCAGATCGAGGTCACCTTCGACATCGACGCCAACGGCATCGTCAACGTCTCGGCAAAGGACAAGGGCACGGGCAAGGAGCAGCAGATCCGCATCCAGGCCTCGGGCGGTCTTTCGGACAACGACATCGAGCAGATGGTGCAGGACGCCGAGAAGTTCGCCGACGAGGACAAGCAGCGCCGCGAGTCGGCCGAGGCGAAGAACAACGCGGAGAGCCTGATCCACACCACCGAGCGCCAGCTCCAGGAGAATGGCGACAAGGTGGACGCGGGCCTCAAGTCCGAGATCGAGGCGGCGGTTGCCGAGGCCAAGAGTGCCGTCGAGGGTGGCGATGCCGAAGCGATGAAGACGAAGTCCGAAGCGCTCGCCCAGGTCGCGATGAAGCTTGGCCAGGCAATCTACGAGAAGCAGCAGCAGGCTGAGGCTTCGCCGGAAGGCGCGGGTGCAGCGACCGGCAGCGAAGCGGGCGGCGACGAAGAGGTTGTCGACGCCGAATTCTCGGAAGTGGACGACAACAAGGCGTAAGGAAGCTTCCCTCCCTCTCCCCTTCAAGGGAGAGGGCCGGGGAGAGGGGGAGTAAGGATGCGTAGTTCCGGAACAATGACCACCGTGACTGCCCCTCTCCCAACCCTCTTCCCTGAAGGGGAGAGGGCTTTTCAATGACCACCCAAGTCGATTATTACGAGCTGCTCGGCTGCACGCGCGATGCGGATGCGGGGACGATCAAGTCGGCCTATCGCCGGCTCGCGTTCAAATATCATCCCGACAAGAATGGCGGGTGCAAGGAGCACGAGGCCAAGTTCAAGGCGGTCAGCCAGGCTTACGAATGCCTCAAGGACCCGCAGAAGCGCGCGGCCTATGACCGCTTCGGCCATGCCGCTTTCAACGGCGGGGGCGGCGGGCGCCATGCTGGGGCATCGGATTTCGGCGCCTTCAGCGATATCTTCGAAGACATTTTCGGCGAGTTCATGGGCGGCGGCGCCGCGCGCGACCGGCCGCAGGCGCGGCGCGGCGCGGACCTGCGCTACGACATGGAGATCAGCCTCGAAGAAGCGTTCCACGGCAGGTCGACCGATGTCACGATCGACGTTTCGGGCGCATGCGACACGTGCGACGGATCGGGCGCACGACCGGGGACCGAGGCGCAGACCTGCCGCACCTGCGGCGGCATGGGCAAGGTGCGCGCCAGCCAGGGTTTTTTCGTCGTCGAGCGCGCCTGCCCCTCGTGCGCGGGCGCGGGCGAGACGATCGCCGATCCGTGCCGCGATTGCCGCGGCGAGGGCCGCGTCGACACCACCAAGACCTTGACCGTCAACATCCCCGCCGGCGTCGACGAGGGCACGCGCATCCGCCTGTCGGGCGAGGGCGAGGCCGGAATGCGGGGCGCGCCCGCGGGCGATCTCTACATCTTCATCCACGTCGCGCGGCACCCGCTGTTCGAGCGTGAGGGCACCGCGCTCTACACGCGCGCGCCGATCAGCTTCACCACCGCCTCGCTCGGCGGCACGATCGACATTCCCAATCCCGATGGCGACACCTACGAGGTCAAGATTCCGGCGGGCATCCAATCGGGCCGCGAACTGCGCTATCGCGGCGCGGGCATGCCGGTGCTCCAGGGGCGTGGGCGCGGCGATCTCGTCGTGCGCATCGAAGTCGAGACCCCGACCCGCCTCACCGCGCGCCAGCGCGAGCTTCTCGAATCGTTCCGCGAGACCGAAACCGGCGAAGAATGTCCGCAATCGAGCGGTTTTTTCGAAAAGGTGAGATCGGCGTTCGGCGGCTGAAGGCGCAAACAAGCTCTTGCTCCTGGCGCACTCGCGCTCGTCGGAAAAAAATCAGCCAAAAATCGGCGGACGATCATTCCCTCCACAGTCGAAGCCGCCGACCCTCGGCGCATCATTACCGCTTGTCGGGCGCAGCGGGAGATGACGGCACCAGGAGGAGAAGCCACCATGAACAGGCGTTTCGATGCCTTCCGGCATCCGTTGCTGGGGGAGCGTTTTTTTGTCGTAATCGCGATCGGCGTCGCGTTGGCCGCCGGGACCGGCCGCGCAGATGCGCAGAGCCTCGATGGCCGCGAGGTGGTGGTCCACACCGCCGATCTCGATCTCACCACCGCCCGGGGCGTGGCGAGGCTCAACGCGCGTATCAACCGTGCCGCATATCGGGTCTGCGATCGGGGCGGCCCCGCCGACGCGCGGTCCTGGGCCGCGGTCCGCCAGTGCGCCTGGCGCGTTGCCCACACATATCGCGAGCAGGTCCGCGATCGCCTCCTTCGCGGTCCAACCTGACAATGCACGATGCGGGTGCGAGAGCATCACGCTTGCCGGATGAGATAGTCCGGCCGGATACCGGTCCTGCGCCAATAATCGACCAGCCCGATGTCGCGGCACAGCGGCAGGAACCGAGGATCGGCGCGCAGAGTGGCGTTGGAAGGGATGAACAACATCATCGTCTTGTACCAGCGCTGGTCGGCCGGATCGTTGAGCGCGAGGCCCTTGCCCGGGCTCAGTTGCCCGATCAGCGGCCCGCGCCGGAGTAGATAGCCTTCGGCCACCACGAACGCCGAATCGAGGTCGCCCAGCACCGCGAAGAAGTTGATCGCATTGACGGCCGATCCTGGATCCTCGCGCGCCGCCGCCATGTTCGCCTCGGTCGACGCGGCGATCGTCTGCGGCGCGCGCGTGATCAATGCCCCGAGCGACAGCCGCCACACCTGGAGCAACTGGTCGGAAAATCCCGGGGGGTGCGTCTCCTGGTCCTTGACCATCGCCATCGCCGCCCGGGGGCGGCCGGTGAGCTCGAAAATCAGCATACGCGCATACCAGACCGCCGGCTGCTGCGGCCACAATTGCAGCGCACGGTCGATCGTCTGATCGGCTTCGGCGAGGCGGCCGTTGGTCCAGAGCTGATAGGCGCGCCTGTACTGATAGACCGGCGACAGCGGCTCGAGCGCAACGATGCGATCGCTGATGCGAAGCGCCAGCCTGAAGCGCCCAACCGCGCCCATCAGCATCCCCAGCCCGGCAAGCGCGGGCACATTGTCGGGCGCGACCGCGAGCACCGCCCGGAGCCGCTGTTCGCCCGCGATCCAGTCGCCCAGGATCGGCCGCAGCAGCGCGAGCGCGGCGAGCGCGTTGCCATTGCGCGGATCGATCGCGAGCGCATGCCGCGCGGCCGATTCGCATGCGGCTACCGCCGCGGCGGTTTGGTCGGGGGGCGAAAACTCGCTGACGTCGCGCCAGGCGATCGCGAGCAATCCCCAGATGCCCGCATCATTGGGCGAGATCGCCGCCGCCTTGCCGATCAGGGCGGCTGCCTTGGGCGCGGTGCCGGGTACGCCGTTGCGCATGATCTGTTTCGCGCGCTCGACATGATCGGCAGCACGCGGATCGATGCGCTCGGCATCGTCCGGCCAGCTCAGAAAGCCGCCGACCGTCAGCGCTCCCAGCGCCCCGCCCAGCGCGCTCACCGCCCCGCCGATCAGCAATCGACGGGGAATGGCCGAGGAAGGCCGACCGGATTCGCCCTCGTTGACGATGAGCCGGTAACCGGTTTTCGGGATCGTCTCGATCGCGAAGCTCTCGGCCGCGGGGCCGCGTGCCACGCGCCGCACCACGCCGATGACGCGGTTCACAGCATCTTCGCCGACAAAGCGTCCGTCCCAGCAGTCGCGGACGAGATCATCGCGCGTCAGCACCTCGCCGCCAGCGTCGGCGAGCGCGAGCAGCACCCGCATCACCATCGGTTCGAGCTTCGCGGCGCCGCCCGGCCCCGAGACGGCGTGAGTCGGCGGGCTGATCCGCGCGCGCCCGAGCATGAAATCGGCGCGCCGCGCGAGCTTCGCAGACCCCGCTGCGGCTTGGGGGAGTGGCCCGGAGGGCGCGGAATCGCGCCTCCTCGGGAAAAGATCGGCCAATGATCGGCGGACCATCATTCCCTCCGCGGCCGAGGCCGTCGATCGTTGGTGCGTCGTTCCCGCTCACCGGGCGCAACGGAAATGACGAGGCACCAAGAGGAGAATTTACCATGAAAGGGTATCTCAATGCACCCCGGCATGCGCAGGTGGGCACGATCTTCATCGTCGGCGCGATCGCTGTGGGTCTGGTCGGCAGCGCTGCTCCGGCCGCTGCGCAGTCAGTCGCCAAACGCGGCGTCGTCGTCCATAGCGCGTCCCCGCGGACATTTGCCCCAAAGGCGGTGATCGTTCACACGCGTGATCTCGACCTGCGGACCGACAGCGGCGCGAACACGCTCTATGCGCGCGTCGCCGACGCGGCCGACCAGGTGTGCGACAAGGCCGATCTCTCCGACATGCGCCCCAGGGTCGCGCGACAGCAATGCGCGCACAAGGTCGTCAGCTTCAATGGCTACACCGTGCGGGCGCATATCCGCGGCGCGCGTGCTGGCGGTCGCCAGATGCTCGCGGCCGGCCGCACGCCGATGGCGCAGCAGCTCGCGCGCCGCTAGCGGCCGACCAACGGCTCCCGCGGGCGCTTCCACCCGCCCGCGGGAGCCGTTCGCGCGTCAGAGATCGGGACCGAACACCCGCGCGAAAATCGTGTCGACGTGTTTCAGATGATAATCGAGGTCGAACCGTGCCTCGATTTCCCCCTGCGACAGCGCCGCCGTCACGTCCGGATCGGCCTTGAGCAATTCCATCAGCGATAGCTGCCCGTCCGAATCCCACACCTTCATCGCGTTGCGCTGGACCAGCCGGTACGCATTCTCGCGGCTCACGCCCGCTTGCGTGAGTGCGAGCAGCACGCGCTGCGAGTGGACGAGGCCGCCCATCCGATCGAGATTCTTCTGCATCCGCTCGGGATAGACGACGAGCTTGTCGACCACGCCGGTCAGCCGCGCCAGTGCGAAATCGAGCGTGATCGTGGCATCCGGCCCGATGAACCGCTCGACCGACGAGTGCGAGATGTCGCGCTCGTGCCACAGCGCCACGTTCTCGAGCGCGGGCGTGACATAGCCGCGCACCATCCGCGCGAGCCCGGTCAAATTCTCGGTCAGCACCGGATTGCGCTTGTGCGGCATCGCCGACGAACCCTTTTGCCCCGGCGAGAAATATTCCTCGGCTTCGAGCACCTCGGTGCGCTGGAGGTGGCGCACCTCGGTCGCGAGGCGCTCGATCGACGAGGCGATGACGCCCAGCGTCGCGAAGAACATCGCGTGCCGGTCGCGCGGGATCACCTGGGTCGAGACGGGCTCGATCGTGAGGCCCATTTTTTCGGCGACGTGCGCCTCGACCCGGGGATCGATATTGGCGAAGGTGCCGACCGCACCCGAGATCGCGCAGGTCGCGACATCGGCGCGCGCCGCGACGAGCCGCGCGCGGTTGCGGTCGAACTCGGCATAGGCCTGCGCAAGCTTGAGGCCGAACGTGACGGGCTCCGCGTGAATGCCGTGGCTGCGGCCGATCGTCGGGGTCAGCTTGTGTTCGTATGCGCGCCGCTTGATCGCTGCGAGCAGCGCATCGAGGTCGTCGAGCAGGATGTCGGCCGCGCGCGCGAGCTGCACCGCGAGGCAGGTGTCGAGCACGTCGGACGAGGTCATCCCCTGGTGCATGAAGCGCGCGGGCTCGCCGACATGCTCGGCAACGTTGGTGAGAAAGGCGATCACATCGTGCTTCACCTCGGCCTCGATCGCATCGATCCGCTCGACCTCGAACGCGCCCTTCTCCCAGATCGCCTGCGCTGCTTCCTTCGGCACCACGCCCAGATCGGCGAGCGCGTCGGTCGCATGCGCCTCGATCTCGAACCAGATGCGGAAGCGCGATTCGGGCGTCCAGATGTCCGACATTGCGGGGCGGGCGTAACGCGGCACCATGCGCGAGGTCCTTTTTTGAAAGAATGTTGCGAAGCGGCTCATCGCGAAACCGCGTCGGAGTCGCGATCAGCCGCGCGGTAGCAGGGACGAGCCGCGCCGACAAACCGATGCAAAGCGAACCCGCGGGGCCCATGTAGGTGTTGAGTCATGCGAAGTAAGCGCGAGACCCGCGCAATGTTTGCTTTTCGCGTGACAGCAATACGCACAGGAGAAATTCGATGTTGAAGCAAGTTATGCTTGCGAGCGCCATGATCGTGTCGGCGCCTGCACTTGCGCAGGCACAGGATACGACTCAGACGACTCCGGGGCGGGCCGAAGTCCCCGCCGATCCGCAGATCATGCCGGCGCAGAATCCGGCCGCACAGCCGGATGCCGCGGTGCCGACGCCCACCACGCCCGACCAGATGACCGAAGCGACCGACCCGGCGCCGCCTCCCGCGCAGCAGGCGGCCCAGCCGGCGACGACCGCCGATCAGGTTGCGCAGGCGGTCGATCAGGACTTTCCGACCTACGACAACAATTCCGACGGCACGCTCGACGAGCCCGAGTTCGCCGCATGGATGACCGCGCTGCGCACCGCGAGCGATCCTTCGGTCAAGGCCGGCAGTCCCGAGATGACGACCTGGGCCGGCCAGGCTTTCGCCTCTGCCGATACCGACAAGAACGCGACGCTGAGCAAAGGCGAGCTCACCACCTTCCTGTCCCAGGGCGCTTCGTAAGTCACTACGGACCGGCTACGGGCCCTGAGACCGGCCGTCGGGCATCACGCCCGGCGGCCGTTTTCTCATCCTCCCCCGTTCCAGGAAGGATCAAATCACCCCCAACGAGCGCAGGCTCGCATGCCCGCCCTTGCCGATGATGAGGTGATCGTGGACCGATATCCCCAGTCTTTTGCCCGCGTCGATGATCGCGCGCGTGATGTCGATGTCGGCGCGGCTAGGCGATGGGTCTCCCGACGGATGGTTGTGAACCAGGATCAGCGCCGCCGATCCGAGATCGATCGCGCGGCGGATCACCTCGCGGACATGCACGGCCGCTTCGTCGATCGAGCCCCTGCTCATCTCCTCGTCACGGATGAGCATGTTGCGCGTGTTGAGATGAAGCACCCGAACGCTCTCGATCGTTTGATGCGCCAGGCGGGCGTGCAGATAATCGAGCAGCGCTTGCCAATTGGCGAGGACGGGCTGCGCGCTTATTTCGGCGCGCGACGCCCGCAGCGCCACGGCCTGGGCAATCTTGATCGCCGCGATCGAGGTCTCGCCCACGCCGCGCACCCGGCCGAGCGCCTCGGCGTCGGCGGTGAGGACCCCGCCGAGCCCCCCGAATTCCTTGAGCAGCGCCTTGGCAACGGGCTTGGTGTCCTGCCGCCGGACCGCCAGACCGAGGAGATATTCGATCAGCTCGTGGTCGAGCAGCGCGTCGCCGCCGCCCTCGATCAGCCGCTTGCGCAGGCGGGCGCGATGGCCGGCATGGTCGGGCTCGGGAACGCTCATCGGCGACAGGGATTAGGGCGAGGGGAGCGCCCGCGCAATTGTGCGTCTGTTCATCTTCCCTATGCTTAGGCGCGTTTGGTTACGGCACGAGCCCGCAAAATGCATCTGCGGCGCATTTCAAACACTGAGGGAGTTCCAAAGGGCGTGACGGTGGAAAGCGACGAAGCGGAGGGTGCCGTCGAGACTGCGCCGGCACCGCGTCGTCGTGCGATCCCGCGCCTGGGACCGCTTCGCTGGGTGCTGGTCGGGCTCGCCGCATTGATCCTCGTCGTCCTGATCGGCGTGTGGGTTCAGCGCAAACCCATCGCCGCCGGCGTGATAAACCGCACGCTCGCCGCCAAGGGGGTGCGCGCGCGCTACCATATCGAGGATCTCGCGCTCGGCCGTCAGCGGCTCACCGACGTCGTGATCGGCGATCCCGCGCACCCCGATCTCGTCGCCGACTGGGTCGAGCTTTCGACCGAGATCGGCTTTGGCGGCCCCTCGGTGATGGCGGTGCGCGCGGGCCATGTCCGTCTGCGCGGGCGCCTCGTCGACGGCAAGCTTTCGCTCGGTGCAATCGACCGGCTGCTTCCGCCGCCCTCGGGCAAGCCCTTTGCGCTTCCCGCGCTCGATGTGACGGTCGCGGACGCGCGGATGCGGCTCGAGACGCCCTATGGCGTGGTTGGCATCAAGGCGACCGGCAGCGGCCGGCTCGACGACGGTTTCAGCGGTCGCATCGCCGCCATCTCGGAGAAGCTCGCGCTCCCCGGCTGCACCGCGACCCGCGTTGCCGCCGCGATGAAGATCACCATCGCCGATGCCCGCCCCTCGCTCGAAGGCCCCCTCAGCGCCGGCAGCCTCGACTGCGGCGAAACCGGCCTCACCGCCGCGCATGCCGATCTCGACGTGACGCTCGGCGAACGCCTCGACCGCTGGCAGGGAAGCGCCAAGCTCGCGGTCGCGAGCGTCCGCAACCCAGCGGCCCGCGTCCGCGATCTGGCAGGCAGCGTCGATTTCGAAGGCTCGCCCTCGCGCACCTCGGGCACGGTCGATCTCGCGACCGGCGCTTTCGTGCTCGACGACGCGCACGGCGCGCGGCTCGCGCTCGCGGGCGCCTATCGCGTCGAGGACGGCTTTCTGGGTTTCCAGGGCAATGCCGGCGCCCGAGACGCAGCGCTCTCGCAGGCATGGCTTGCCCGAATCGCGCGTTTCGGCGGTGCCGCGCAGGGCTCGCCGGTCGCGCCGCTCGTCGCGCAGCTCGCCAAGGCGGCCGTCGCGGCGGCGCATTCGCTCGACGTCACCGCCAATATCGACGCGCTCCAATCGGACGGCCGCGGACGGCTCGGCGTCTCGCGGCTGATTCTGACCTCGGCGACCGGCGCGAGCGCGACGCTCGCGAGCGGCGACGGCATGCAATATGCCTGGCCCGATCGCGGCCTGCGCATCGACGGGCTGCTGACGCTCGCGGGCGGCGGGCTGCCCGATGCGGCGATCCAGCTCCAGCAGGATCATGCGCGCGGGGCGATGACGGGCAATGCGATCATCCGCCCCTATACCGCAGGCGGGGCGCGGCTCGCGCTTACGCCGGTCAGCTTCACCGCGACGCCTGACGGGGCGACGCATTTCTCGACCGAGGTGACGCTTTCGGGGCCGCTCGGCGACGGCCGGCTCGAGCAGGCGCACCTTCCGGTGAGCGGCGTGTGGAACGGTGCCGCGCGCTTCCTCGTCAACCGCCGCTGCGCGCCGCTCTCGTTCGAGAGCCTGTCGGTGTCGAGCCTCGTCCTGGGGCCCACGAAGCTGACGCTCTGCCCGTCGGACGCCGCGCTGCTGATGGTGAACGGCGGTTCGGTGAGCGGCGGCGCGCGGCTCGCCGCCTCGCACCTCGAAGGCCGGCTCGGCAGCACGCCGCTGTCGCTGGACGCGTCGGGGTCCGAGCTGCGCCTCGCCGGCTACGGCTTCCATTTGAGCGACGTCGCCGCTCGCCTCGGCGCGCCGGAGAACGTCACCCGGATCGAGGCCCAAAGCCTCGACGGCCATATCGCGGGCGGCGCGGTCGCGGGGCAGTTTGCGGGGGCCGGCGGGCAGATCGGCAACGTGCCGCTGATCCTCTCGGACGCTGCGGGCGACTGGCGCTTCGCCGGCGGCAAGCTGACGCTCGACGGCGGCCTCACCGTCGCCGACACCGCCGAGGAGCCACGCTTCAAGCCGCTCGTGTCGAACAACGTCCGCTTCGCGCTCGCCGCCAACACGATCACCGCCGCGGGCACGCTCGTCGAGCCCGAGACCGGGACCACGGTGACCGACGTCAGCCTCACCCACGATCTTGCGGCAGGGGCGGGCCATGCCGATCTCGCGGTGCCCGGCATCACCTTCGGCGACGGCTTCCAGCCCGACCGGCTCACCCGCCTCACCTTCGGCGTGATCGCCGACGTGAAGGGGACGGTGGAAGGGGAGGGCCATATCGCCTGGAGCCCCGAGGGCGTCACCAGCACCGGCACCTTCCGCACGCAGGACACCGATCTTGCCGCAGCGTTCGGTCCCGTGGAGGGTCTCGCAACCGAAATCCACTTCACCGATCTGCTGGGCCTCGTCAGCGCCCCCGATCAGGTCGCAACCGTCGCCTCGGTCAATCCCGGCGTCGAGGTGACCGACGGCGTGCTCCATTACCAGGTGCTCTCGGGCACCAAGGTGAAGGTGCTCGGCGCGCACTGGCCGTTCGCGGGCGGCGACCTGGTGCTCGAGCCGACGATCCTCGATTTCTCCGAGAACCAGGAAAAGCACCTCACCTTCACGATCACCGCGATGGACGCCGCGCAGTTCCTCCAGCAGTTCGATTTCAAGAATATCAACGCCACCGGCACCTTCGACGGCACGCTGCCGATGGTGTTCGACGATTCGGGCGGCCGCGTCGACAACGGCCATCTCGTCGTGCGGCCGGGCGGCGGCACGATCGCCTATGTCGGCGCGGTGTCGCAGGAGGATCTCGGCTTCTGGGGCAACATGGCGTTCCAGGCGTTGAAGTCGATCGACTACGAGAACCTCGACATAACCATGAACGGCCCGCTCGCGGGCGAGATGGTCACCGAGGTCCATTTCGCGGGCGTCAGCCAGGGGGCGGGCGCCAAATCGAATTTCATCATCCGCCGGCTGGCGAAGCTGCCCTTCATCTTCAACATCCGCATCCGCGCACCCTTCCGGGGCCTCCTCGATTCGGCGCGGAGCTTCTACGATCCCAAGCGCCTCATTGAACGCAACCTGCCCGCACTCATTGAACAGCAGAAAGCCGCCGAAAAAGCCCGCAAGGCCGCTCCGGAACCTGACACCCCCATTCAGCCCACCGAAAGCGAGACTGTGCCATGATCGAAACGGATATGATGAAGGATAGGAGATCGACGAGCACGGGCATGAGGACGATGATCGCCTTGCTGCTGCTGGGCGCCGGCGGCGCCACGAGCGGCTGCGTCAACGTGACCGCGCCCGACAAGCCGATCGAGATCAACTTGAACATCAACGTGACGCAGGAAGTGGTCTATCGCCTCGACAGCGAGGCAAAGACGCTGATCGAGCAGAATCCGGGAATTTTCTGATGAAACAGGGTAAGCTTCTTTTCTTCGCAGCGCTCGGTCTGGGCGTGATCGCCACCGCCGGCCTCGCCACCGCGGCCTATGCGCAGCGCTCGCCCGCCTATGCGCAGGCGCGCGCGCAGGGGCTGATCGGCGAGCAGCCCGACGGCTATCTCGGCATCGTCGGCTCGGGGACGGCGGACCTGAAGGCGCTGGTCAGCAACATCAACATCCAGCGCAAATCCGCCTACACCAAGCAGGCCGCGAACGGCGCTACGGTCGAGCAGATGGCCTTCGTTGCCGGCTGCAACCTGATCGAGCAGACCGCGGTGGGCGAGAAATACCAGGCCCCCGACGGCAGTTGGAAAACGCGGACCTCCGCTCCCCCGGTCCGCGATCCGCGCTGCGTGTGAGGGCGGGCGATATGAGATGATACCTCCCCTGTAAGGGGAGGGGGACCGCGCCGCGCCAGCGGCGTGGTGGAGGGGTGTCCCCGCTGATGGTTACACCCCTCCGACAGCCCTGCGGGCTGCCACCTCCCCTTGCAGGGGAGGATTGTTGTGTTTCCCACAACGGTTGACTCCTCCACCCCCCTTTCCTAAACGGTCCCCCGCAACGGGGGCCTTGCGTCGCCCGAGGCTTATTCCGTCGCCGGCAGCATGCCAGGCGGCGTTTCTGTATCTGAGGGTATCCGAGCGTTGGCCGACGACCGCCACAACGAGTCCGACGATCTGGACCGCCGCATCGCGCAGGCGAAGGCCGCGCATGAGGCGCCGATGACGCATGCCGAGGCCGCGGCCGAGAGCAAGGGCTGGGCCGTCGGCATCGAGTTCGTCGGCACCGTGCTGGTGAGCGCGCTGCTCGGCTTCTTTCTCGACAAGTGGCTCGATACCACCCCCTGGCTGATGATCGTGTTCCTGCTTCTGGGCTTCGCCGCCGGCCTCCGCCGCGCGATGGTGACGTCGAGGCAGTTCGACACCGATCCGACCAACGACGACCTGTAGGATCTGAACCGATGGCCGCCGCCAACAACCCGATGGAACAGTTCGCGATCCGCGTCCTGCACCCGATCCCGCCGGTTGCGGGTGTGGACCTGTCGTTCACCAATTCGTCGCTGTGGATGCTGATCGCGCTCGGCATCGTCGCGGTGTTCCTCTATGCCGGCACCGCGAACCCCAAGCTCGTACCGGGTCGGATGCAGGCCGCGGTCGAATATGTCCACGGCTTCGTCGTCAGCATGATGGACGAGAATGTCGGCCCCAACGGCCGCCGCTTCGTGCCGCTCATTTTCTCGGTCTTCATCTTCGTGCTCGCGCTCAATATCCTCGGGTTGATCCCCTGGGTCGGCGCGTTCACCCCAACCAGCCACGTCGCGGTCACGCTCGCGCTCGCGTTGATCGTCTTCTCGATCGTGCTGATCGTCGGCTTCTGGAAGCACGGGCTGCACTTCTTGACGCTGTTCTGGCCCAAGGGTGTCAACGTCCCGCTCGGGATCGTCATCCTGCCGATCGAGGTCATCAGCTTTCTCGCGCGCCCGTTCACGCTCGCCATCCGGCTGTTCGCGAACATGACCGCCGGGCACGTGCTGCTGAAGGTGTTCGGCACCTTCGTCGTCGCTTTGGGGTCGTTCGAGGCGATTCCGATCGTGTTCGGCGTGGTGCCGTTGATCGTGAACATCGCGCTCGCCGCGCTGGAACTGCTGATCGCGGTCATCCAGGCCTATGTTTTCGCCCTGCTCGCGTCGATCTATCTCAACGACGCGATCAACCTCCACTAATCACGTTTCACTCCAAAGGAAGCAATCATGGATCCTGAAGCAGCCAAGTTTATCGGTGCCGGCCTCGCGGCGATGGGTGCGGGCCTCGCCGGCATCGGCGTGGGCTACGTGTTCGGCAGCCACCTCCAGGGCGCGTTCCGCAACCCCGATGCCGAGCCGCGCATCTCGGGCCGCCTGTTCCTGGGCTTCGCGGTGGTCGAGGCGCTCGGCCTGATCGCGGCGGTCGTCTCGCTCTACCTCGCCTTCGCCTGAGCCGGCGATCCGCAGCTAAAAGTCTGATCCGATGCCTCAGTTCGAGCTCGCCAATTTCGCGCCTCAGATGGTGTGGTTGTGCATCGCCTTCGCGATCCTGTTCTTCGGGATCGTGCTGCCGACGCTGCCCAAGCTCGGCCGCGTGGTGAAGGCGCGCGAGGACAAGGTGACGGGCGACATCGATTCGGCGGCGCAGGCGAAAGCGGACGCGGACCGCATCGCCGCCGAATATGATGCCGGGATCGCCTCGGCGCAGGACTCGGCACGGGCAAAGGTCGACGAGGCGCGCGGCCACGCGGCGGCCGCGCTCGAGGCGAAGCTCGCGCAATCCAAGGCGACGCTCGATGCGAACGCCAATGCGGCGCAGGCGTCGCTCGACCAAGCCCGTGCGAAGGCGATGGGCGCGATCGAGCGCGTCGCCGCCGACGCCGCGGCCGAGATCGTCGAGAAGCTGACGGGCAGCCGCCCTGATGCCGAGACCGCCGCCGGCGCCGCGCGCGCCGCGCTGGCGGCGTAAGGGGCGCGCGCATGCTGTTTTTCCTCGCTGCCGCCGGCCATGTGGAGGGCGCCGAGCACGGCGTCACCACCGGCGAGACCATGCTCGGGCTCAACGCCGAGGGCTGGGTCTATGTCAGTCTGACGATCTTTCTCGTCGCGATCTTCTGGTTCGGCCGCGCGCATCACCGTGTGCGCGACGCGCTCGACGCGCGCATCGCCGACACCAAGCGCGAGCTCGACGAGGCCGCGCGGCTCCGTGCCGAGGCCGAGGCGTTGCTCGCCGAGGCGCGCCAGCGCAACGAAGCGAGCGCGGGCGACGCCCAGGCGATCGTCGCGCACGCGGAGCAGGAGGCGACCGCGCTTCTCGCGAAAGCCGAAACCGACGCCGACGAGCTGATGCGCCGCCGCGCCGCGATGGCCGAGGACAAGATCGCCGCCGCCGAGCGCCAGGCGCTGGCGGACGTCCGGGCCAGCGCCGCCGAAGCCGCCGCCGCCGCCGCGGGTGAGATCATCGCGAAACAGCACGGCGCAAATGCCGACAAGGCGCTCGTGGACCGCACCATCGCCGGCCTGGGCCGCGCCTAAATCCCCCTCCCGCGTTCGGGAGGGGCTAGGGGAGGGCCTGTCCGCCCCCTCCTCCAAACAAGCCCTCCCCCGACCCCTCCCGTAAACGGGAGGGGAGCCCAGCGCCCCGCCTCTTCCGGGTTTCCGGCGGCCGCGCTTCTTAACCCGAGCCCGTGGGAACCCCCATGTCCTGGCTCATCCTCTTTATCGCCGTCTTCACCGAAATCTGCTGGGCGCTCAGCCTCAAATGGGCCGCGACCGCGGCGACCTGGCAGGCCTCGTCGGTCCCGATCGTCCTCTCCTTCGTCAACATCGGGCTCCTGGCGCTCGCAACCCGCGGCATCCCCGCCGGCACCGCCTATGCGGTCTGGA
>CAMLGC010000062.1 GCA_946479505.1 uncultured Sphingomonadaceae bacterium | reverse complement strand
CGTTGGCGCCGCCATGCGCCGGGCCCCACAGGCAGGCGATGCCCGCCGCGATGCACGCGAACGGGTTCGCGCCCGACGAGCCCGCGAGCCGCACGGTCGAGGTCGAGGCGTTCTGCTCGTGATCGGCATGGAGGATGAAGATCGTGTCCATCGCCTTTTCGACCACGGGATCGATCTCATATTCCTCGGCCGGCACGCCGAAGGTCATGCGCAGGAAGTTGCCCGTGTAGCTGAGCTCGTTCTGCGGGTAGAGGAAGGGCTGGCCGATCGAGTATTTGTAGGCCATCGCGGCGATGGTCGGCATCTTGGCAATCAGGCGATGGCTGGCGATCATCCGCTGCTGCGGATCCGCGATGTCGGTAGAATCGTGGTAGAAGGCCGAGAGCGCGCCGACCACGCCGCACATGATCGCCATCGGGTGGGCATCGCGCCGGAAGCCGCGATAGAAGGTCGCGAGCTGTTCGTGCAGCATCGTGTGGCGCGTGATCGTATGGGCGAAGGTGTCGAGCTCGTCCGACTTCGGCAGTTCACCGTTCAGGAGCAGGTAGGCGACCTCCATGAAGGTCGACCGCTCGGCGAGCTGATCGATCGGATAGCCCCGGTGGAGCAGGATGCCCTTGCCGCCATCGATATAGGTGAGCGCGGATTCGCAGCTGGCGGTCGAGGTGAAGCCGGGATCGTAGGTGAACTCGCCGGTTTGGGCGTAGAGCTTGCGGATGTCGATGACATCGGGACCGACCGTGCCCGAGAGTACCGGATACTGATAATCGTTGCCCTCCACGCTCAGCTTGGCGGTGTCACTCATGCGGCTTCCTTTCTTGTGTATTCTTCATGCGCCCGACGCGGCTCGGTCGGCGATACGCCCGAGACTCTCGTCGCGCCCCAGCAGCTCGAGCACGTCGAAAATGCCGGGCGAGGTCCGCCGTCCGGTGAGCGCGGCGCGCAGCGGTTGCGCGACCGCGCCCAGCTTGACGCCCTCGGTCTCGGCCACCGAGCGCACCGCGGCCTCGATCGCCTCGGCATTCCATTGGTCGAGCGCCGCGAGCGCATCATGCACGCGCGCGAGCAGCCTGGGTGCGTCGCCCCCTAGCAGATCGGCAGCCGAGTCGTCCAACGCAAGCGGGCGGGTGCGAAAAAGGAATTGCGCGCCGTCCGCCAGCTCCAGCAGATTGGCGGCGCGCGACTTCAAGGAAGGCATGCTGCGCTGCAATAACGCGCGCTGATCGGCGGTAAGATCCAGCCCCAGACGTTCGGCGACCAGGCCGGCGAGGCGCGCGTCGTCGGCCTCGCGGATATAGTGGCCGTTGAGGCTTTCGAGCTTTTTGATGTCGAAGCGCGAGGGCGATTTGCCGACGGCGTCGAGAGCAAACCATTCGATCGCCTGCGCGCGGCTGATGATCTCGTCGTCACCATGCCCCCAGCCGAGCCGGAGGAGATAGTTGTCGAGCGCCTCGGGCAGGATCCCGAGCTCGTCGCGATAGGCATCGACACCGAGCGCGCCGTGGCGCTTCGAAAGCTTGGCGCCGTCCGAGCCGTGGATCAGCGGGATGTGGGCGTAAACCGGCTCGGGCCAGCCCCCCTCTATCTCCTGCATGGCGCGCATGATCGGGAGCTGGCGGAAGGCGTTGTTCAGATGGTCGTCGCCGCGGATGACGTGGGTGACGCCCATATCGCGATCGTCGACCACCACCGCGAGCATATAGGTCGGCGTGCCGTCCGAGCGGAGGAGGACGAAATCATCGATTTCGCTGTTCTGGACGGTGACTTCGCCCTGAACGCGATCGGCGATCGTCGTCGCGCCCTCGCGCGGGGCCTTGAGGCGGACGACGTAAGGCGCGCCCTCGGGTGCATCGGCCGGATCGCAATCCCGCCAGCGGCCATCGTAGCGGATCGGCTTGCCGGCGGCGCGCTGCTCTTCGCGCAGGGCTGTGAGCTCCTCGGGGGTCGCGTAGCATTTGTAGGCGTGCCCAGCGGCGAGGAGCTGACGCGCAACCTCGGCATGGCGATCGGCGCGCGCGGCCTGGTGGACCGCGTCGCCGTCCCAATCGAGACCGAGCCAACGCATGCCGTCGAGAATCGCGTCGATCGCCGCCTGGGTCGAGCGCGCGCGATCGGTATCCTCGATGCGCAACAGGAAGCGACCGCCGTGGTGGCGGGCGAAGAGCCAGTTGAAGAGCGCGGTGCGCGCCCCCCCGATATGGAGGAAACCCGTCGGCGACGGGGCGAAGCGTGTCACCACCTCGCCGTTTTCAGACCTTGCGCTCAACCGCGCCTGCTCCCAAGCTGGAAAAAGGATGGCCAGTTCAGCCGCGGACGCCCCTAGCACGGCATTTCGGCCGCTTCAAATCGCGGCGGCGCGGGCGTTCGAGCGGGCGCGAAACGGCCTCGAAACCTGGCTCGAGGCGGAGCGCGATCAGCTTCCCTTATGGCTTCCAGTGGCGCTCGGCGGCGGGGTCGCCTTGTGGTTCGTGCTCCCCGATCCGCGGCGCTGGATAGCGGCGGTGCTGGTGCTGGCGGCGGTTGCGCTGCTTGCGGTGGCAGTGAGCCGCGGAGGCAGGGCGGGGCACGCGCTCGCAGTCGGCGCGGTGGCGGCGGCGATCGGCCTGGGGCTGGTCTGGTGGCGCGCGGAGCGGGTGGCTGCGCCGGTGCTTGCGCATCCGACGGTGGCCACCTTCGCCGCGCGGGTCGAGGCAGTCGAGCCGCTGCCGGCGCGCGAGTTGGTGCGCGTGCGGCTGGCGCCGATCGATGCAGAGGGGATGCCGCCGCACGTCCGCGCCAACATCGCCGAAAAGGACGTGCCGACAGGGCTAGCCGCGGGCGCGGTGATCCGGCTGCGCGGCTGGTTCATGCCGCCACCGAAAGCGGCGGTGCCCGGCGCTTACGACTTTGCCCGCGTTGCGTGGTTCGACCGGCTGGGCGCAACCGGGCGCGCGTTCGCGCCGGTGACGGTGGTGACGCCCGCGGCATCGCCGGGCGCCGGATTGCGGGCGCGGCTGTCGAGCCACATTCAAAACGAGGTGGGCGGTAGCGCCGGCGCGATCGCGGCGACGCTTGCGACGGGCGACCGCGGCGCCATCAGCGACGAGGACGCCGAGGCGATGCGCCGCGCGGGGCTGGCGCACCTGCTCTCGATCAGCGGACTCCACGTGACGGCGGTGGTCGGTGCGGTGATGCTGGTCGTTCTGAAGACACTCTCGCTGAGCCCCTATCTCGCGTTGAGACTGCGATTGCCTCTGGTCGCGGCCGGCGCGGGAGCGCTGGCAGCGGTGGGCTATACGTGGCTGACGGGTGCCGAGGTGCCGACGATCCGGTCGTGCGTCGCAGCGTTGCTGGTGCTGCTCGCGATGGCGATGGGGCGCGAGGCGCTGACGCTACGGCTGGTCGCGGCGGGGGCGTTGCTCGTGCTGCTGGTGCTGCCCGAATCGCTGGCGGGGCCGAGCTTCCAGCTATCGTTCGCGGCGGTGACGGCGATCATCGCGCTGCATGAGCATCCGCGGGTGCGGGCGTGGTCCGCGGCGCGTGGCGACGGGTTGGTACGGCGGTTGGGACGGGGGCTGCTGTCGCTGCTGATGACCGGCATTCTCGTCGAGGCCGCGCTCGCGCCGATCGCGCTGTATCATTTCCACCGATCGGGGTTGTACGGGGCGCTCGCCAATATTGTCGCTATTCCGTTGACGACCTTCATCGTCATGCCGGCCGAGGCACTGGCATTGCTGTTCGACCTGGCGGGGCTGGGGGCGCCATCCTGGTGGGTGGCGGGGCAGGCGCTTCGCCTGCTGCTGTGGATTGCGCATACGGTCGCCGGCGCGCCGGGCGCGAGCGCGATGCTGCCGGCGATGCCCGACGGCGCGTTTGCGCTGATGGTCGGCGGCGGGCTGTGGATCGCCTTGTGGCGGACCAGATGGCGGCGGCTCGGGATCGTGCCGATCCTGGTGGGCGCGATGTGGGCAGCGCTGACGCCCGCGCCCGACCTGCTCGTCACCGGCGACGGCCGGCATCTGGCGATCGCCACACCGGAGGGCGGGCTGGCGCTGCTGCGCGAGCGGGCGGGCGATTATACGCGCTCGATGCTCGCCGAGAACAGCGGCATCGAGGAGGAGCCGCTCGCGCTCTCCGAACAGCGTTTCGCGCGGTGCAGCCGCGACATCTGCTTCGCGGATCGCGAGGCCGGCGGCCGGACGTGGCAGATCGTCGCGACGCGGAGCGACACTTTCCTCGACTATCTCGACCTGATCCGCGCCTGCCGCAATGCCGACATTGTGGTGAGCGAGCGGCGGCTGCCCGAGGCATGCACCCCGCACTGGCTCAAGCTCGACCGCTCGACGCTCGCGCGGACGGGCGGCGTCGCGATCACGCTGGCGACCGGACGGATCGTGACCGTCGAGCGGCCCGGCGCCGAGCAGCCATGGCGCGACCCGCCGACGGTCGCGCCGCCCTGGCGCAAGCGTCAGTCGTAGCGGCGCAGCAATCCCGCGAGCCGGCCCTGGACGCGCACCTGGGCAGGGGCGTAGCGCTGGGGATCATAGGCGCGGTTGGCGGGATCGAGGCGAACCATCGCACCTTCGCGGCGGAAATATTTGAGCGTCGCCTCGCTCTCGTCGACCAACGCCACGACGATCTCGCCATCCCGCGCCACCTCCGTGCGGCGGATCAGCGCATAATCGCCGTCGAGAATGCCCGCCTCGACCATCGAATCGCCCGCGACCTCGAGCGCGTAATGATCGCCGTTACCGAGCAACGCGGCGGGCACCGAGAGCGTCGACTGGCCCTCGATCGCCTCGATCGGCATGCCCGCGGCGATGCGGCCGTGGAGGGGGATTTCGAGGACGTCGTTGGCAGGCTCGGGCACGAGACGGACCACGGGCGCCTTGGGCAGGATGCGCCCGACGCCCTTGCGCGAGGGCGTGGGCCGCTCGGGCATGCGCACCACCTCGAGCGCGCGGGCGCGGTTGGGCAGGCGGCGGATGAACTGGCGTTCCTCGAGCGCGCTGATGAGGCGGTGGACGCCCGACTTGGACTTGAGGTCGAGCGCGTCCTTCATCTCCTCGAACGAAGGGGAGACGCCGGTTTCGGCGAGGCGATCGTGGATGAAGCAGATGAGCTCGTGCTGTTTGGCGGTCAGCATTCCGAAGTCCTCCCAAGGAACAGACACGGAACGTTTATGAAATGTTCGTGGGCCTGTCAAGCGAGCGGCAGGATGTCCACGGTTTCGCCCTTGCGGGCGAGCGGCGCATCGGGTCGGCGGACGATCAGGCAGCTCGCGCGGGCGAGCGTCGCGAGCATCGAGCTGTCCTGGATCGTCGAGGCATAGGCGCAGCCATCGCGCAGCTCGGCACGCAGATAATCGATGCGCGCGCCATTGGCGGGAAGGTCCTCGCCAAGGGTCGCGGCCGCAGTGCGGGGGAGCGGATCGGCGGCGCCCGCCATCGCGGCGATCAGCGGGCGGACGAAGAGCAAGGCGGTGACGAACGACGAGACCGGGTTGCCGGGAAGGCCGAGCACGACTGCATCGCCGAGCCGTCCGGCGAGCATCGGCTTTCCGGGGCGCAGCGCGATTCGCCAGTAATCGATGGTGCCGCCCGCCGCCTCGAGCGCGGGGCGGATAAGGTCGTGATCGCCGACCGACGCGCCGCCGGTGGTGACGATCAGATCGGCGCTGATCGCGGCGAAGGTGGCGCGCAGGGCGTCGAGCCGATCGGGGACGATACCGAGTTCGACCAGCTCCACAGGCAGATCGGCGAGCAACGCGACGACCATGAGCGTATTCGATTCGGGGAGCTGGAGGCCCGCGGTCGGGGCGCCAGGTGGGACCAATTCGTCGCCGGTGGCGAGCGTCGCGACGCGGAGGCGGCGGTTGACGGGGAGGGTGGCGTGGCCGCCGGTGGCCGCGAGCGCGAGACGGGCAGGGGTGATCCGCGCGCCGGGGGCGATGAGGAGGTCGCCCTCGCTGAAATCGAGTCCTTTGGGGCGAACGTTGCGGCCGCGGTGCGGAGGGCCTTCGCCGGTGAGGAGGATGCGGTCGCTTTCACGCGCGGCCTCTTCCTGGACGAGGATGGTGTCGGCGCGGGCGGGGAGCGCGGCGCCGGTCGAGATGCGCACCGTCTCGCCCGTGCCGACCGCACCGGTGAAGGGATGCCCGGCGGCGCTCTCGCCGATCAGGCGGAAGGGGCCGGGGAGATCGGCGAAGCGGATCGCATAGCCGTCCATCGCCGAGAGATCGGCCGCGGGCTGGGTGCGGCGGGCGCGCACCTCGGCGGCGGCCCAGCGGCCGGCCACGTCGCGCAGCGGGACCGTCTCGGCGTCGACGCGCGGCGCCATCGCGAAGAGGCGCGCCTGCGCTTCGGCGACCGGGAGGAGGGGATCAGGCACGATTCGAGCGTCGAAGTTGACTAACTTGACCGCGCGGCAGGGTAAGGTCGACGCAAAACCGCGACGCACCGGGCAGGCGCCGGAGAGGGGAGTCAATTTCGGCAAAGGGAGCGGACGAGGTCAAAGCAGGAACATCATGCCACGGATCGGGTGCTGTAGGAAAGAGAGCCGCAGCGGTAGCTGCGTCTCGACACCGGTATCGTTCCAAGACGGTGATCCCCTTGCTTAGTCGCATTTCCCGATGCAGTCCTTCGCGCCTGCGAGATTTACATTGCCTCGTGCCGATGGTTATCTGACGGGTGTGACAGTGGGGAAAGCATGAGCGCTTACGATCTCGGCAAGCTCGAAAAGATTGAGCTTCGCGATATTTGGCTTAGCGAGTCGTCGCACTTTACACCGTGGCTGGCGCGTGAAGAGAACCTTTTCACGCTAGGCGAAACGCTGGGCCTTGAGCTTGAGTTAGAGGCGCAAGAGAAGGCCGTTGGCCCGTTTCGCGCCGACATACTGTGCAAGGATATCGGCACTAACGCCTGGGTACTGATCGAGAATCAGCTCGAGCGGACGGACCATTCCCACCTGGGGCAACTGCTGACCTACGCTTCCGGCTTGGAAGCCGTGACGATTGTTTGGATTGCCGCCCGATTTACTGAAGAACACCGATCCACGCTCGATTGGTTGAACCGTATTACCGATGAAACCTTCCGGTTCTTTGGAGTCGAGGTGGAGCTTTGGCGGATCGGCGATTCCCCCGCCGCGCCCCGCTTCAACATCGTGTCCAAGCCCAATAATTGGAACAAGCTGGTCACGCAGGCAGCGCGAGCTATTGATGATGCTGAGCTTACCGGCACCAAGGCGCTCCAACTGGCCTATTGGGGCGCGTTAGGAAACGTCCTTATGGCGAAGGGTGGCCCCTTGGCAAAGGAACGCAAGCCTCAACCACAATCTTGGATGTCTTACTCGGTGGGACGTAGCGGCTTTGGAATCAATGCTTCGATGGCGCGACCAAAACGGCAGGTGCGTGCCGAGCTGTATATATCCAACCCCAACGCAAAAGCGTTTTTCCATCTGCTGCATGCGCAAAAATCGGAAATCGAGGCGGATCTAGGCTACTTCCTCGACTGGGAAGAGCTCCCCGAAGGCAAGGACACGCGGATATCGACGCCACTCAACGAGATCGATCCCGAGGACCAAGGGGATTGGCCTCGCCAACATGATTGGCTCGCCGCGCGACTGAATGAGTTTTATCGCGTGTTCATAAACCGCATTAAGTCGCTCGATGCCGAATCTTGGCAGCCGGATGACTCAGTTTAGCGTTCACGGTGACCGCCGCTTTAGGCGCTCGACGCTAGACCAAAGGGCGACTTCCTCGCGTTGATTCCAGAAAGTTATCGGCGCGGTTCGGCCTCGAGCATGCGGGCTTCGTACACCGGGGCGTCGGTGCCGCGGGTTTCGATGCGGATGCGGACCTTGTTCTTGCCCTGGGTGAGTTCGGGTGGGATCGGGTAATCCTTGGCGACGAACTCCTTCACCGGCGGTTCGGCGCGACGTTCCTCGGCGATCTGGTGGCCGTCGACCTGGATGACGAAGTCCTTGTCGATCTCTTCGCCCCAATAGAGCGCGCGCAGCGCCATCGGGCCGAGGCGGACGGCGAGGTCGAATTCGAGATAGTTGCCGACGCCCCACCAGGCCTGCCGCCCGGCGCGGCCGCCCCAGGAGAGGAGGTCGCTCTGGTTCGAGGCGAAGGCGTGGTCCTGCTCGGGCTGCTGCTCGCCGAGCTGGAGCGCGTCGACGGTGCGCCCGGCGAGCGCGGCCTTGGCGCGCTGATCGGCGACGAAGGCGGATTCCTCGGCGGCCCAGCGTTCGGCGGTGAAGGTCGGGAAATAGACCGCGGTGCGGCGATCGTATTGCGCGAAGAAGGGGACGAGCGCGGCAGGCTCGGGGCGCGCATCGGCCATGCGGAAGCGGTGCGCGGCGGCGTCGATGGCGGTGAGTGCCGCGCCGGTATCGGCGGCGACGAGCGTGGGCGGGAGTTGATCGAAGGGGGCGTCCGCCGAGCCGAGATCGGCGCAGAGGACGACCGGGCCGTGGGTGTAGGCGACGAGATCGGGATCGTCGGGGGTCGGCTCGGCCTTGAGCGCCATCGGCAGCGTGAGCGTGATCCGGTCGCCCGCGCGCCAGCGGCGGCGGAGCAGGGCATAGCCGTCGCGGCGCTCGATCGCGGCGGGCGCGCCGTTGATCGCGATGCTCGGGTCCTTCGCCCAGCCGGGGAGACGGATCGCGAGGTCTCGGGACTTGCCGGGTTCGACGATGGTGAGCGTGACGCGGTCCTCGAAGGGGAAGCGCGTCGCGAGATCGAGGCGCCAGCCGTCCCAGCGCAGCGTCGAGGGGATGAACAGGTTGACGTAGAGCGTGCTCGCGTCGTGCCAGTAGATCGAATCGCCGTGTTTCGAATGGCTCTCCATCCCCGAGCCGACGCAGCACCAAAAGCTGTCGTCGTGGGTGGACCAGGTGCGGCGCGCGCCGGCCGATAGCGGCATGAAATAGGCGAACATGCCCGTTCCGGGGTTCTGGTGCGCAAGGATGTGGTTGAGGTGAACGCGCTCGTAGAAATCGAACAGCGCGGCATCGGGCGCCCAGCCGTACACGTGCCGCGTGAGCTTGAGCATGTTGTAGCTGTTGCACGCCTCGCACGTGCGTTCGGTGATGAACGGAGAGATCGTGTCGGGCGGGCCGAAATGCTCGCGCTCCGAATTGCCGCCGATGACGTAGCTGTGGTGGCGGACCACCGCGTCGCGGAAGAAGCGCGCAGCGGTCTGGTGATCGCGATTGCCGTTCAGCTCGTAGAGGCGGGCGAGGCCGATCAGCTTGGGGATCTGGGTATTGGCGTGGAGGCCGGCGAGCTGGTCGCGCTCGGCGGCGAGCGGATCGAGCACCTTGCGGTCGTGGATGCGCTCGGCGACGCGCAGCCAGCGCGGATCGCCGGTGATCGCGAAGGTGTTGGCGTAGCTTTCGTTGAGGCCGCCATATTCGGACGCGAGCAGCTTCTGCATCTCGGCGTCGCTCAGCCCTTCGAGGATGGTCGCGAGATAGCCGGCCATGCCGAGCATCACCGGCAGCGCGGCCTCGATCTCGCCGATGCGGTAGGCGTCGATCAGCCCGGCATGGACCTTGTGCCAGGTATAGAGCGGCACCCAGCCGCCGTTGATGTCGAATCCGCCGGTGCGGATGATGTGGCGGCGGACTTCCTCGAAGACGATCTTGCCGTCCACCACCTTGCCGTCGCGCTCGACCGTGGTGCCGCCGATATAGCCGTCGCCGTGCGCGCGCTGGCATGCGGCAAGCTCGGCGACGATGGTGGCGATGCGGTTCCGGACCGCGGTGTCGCCGGTCTGCGCGTGCATCAGCGAACAGGCCGACAGGTAATGGCCGAGCGAATGGCCGGCGATGCCGCGCGCTTCCCAGCCGCCATAGACGGGCGCTTTCGGCTTCAACCCGGCGCTCGCGCGGAAATTGTGGAGCAGCCGGTCGGGATCGAGCGAGAGAAGGAAGTCGCGGTTCTTCTCGACCGCGTCGCGGAAAGGCGAGGGGCCGAGCCGGACCGCCTCGAGCGGGACCGGCTCGACGCGGATGCGGGGGCCGGCAATCGCGGCGCGCGCCGCCATCGGGCCGGCCAGCGCAACCACGCTCGCCGACCCGAGAAAGCCGCGCCGCGACAGCATCAGCGCTGCATCACCGCGACCACCGCGACCGACTTCGCCGGGAGGTCGAACGCCAGCTTGCCGCCCGCCTGGACGCCCGAATAGGCGACCGGGTGGATGGTGTCGGGCGCGTCGAAGGTGTTGTGCGTGTCGATCGCGGAGCCGGTCAGGATGCGGCCGGTCGCGGTGCCGGTGAGGCCGGTCGTCACATGCGCGGCGCGGTTCGGATCGAGGTTGACGAGCGACAGATAGAGCCTGCCGTCGGTGCCGCGTGCGGCCGACACGTCCACCATCGGCAGGTCATACTCGCCCTGTTCGTAGCGCGGTCCCTCGACCGTGGCGGGGTAGGGGGTCGCGCCCTGGAACGGCACGTACATGCTGAAGACGTGATAGGTCGGCGTCAGCAGCATGCGGTCGCCGTCGGTGAGGATCATCGCCTGGAGGACGTTGACCATCTGCGCGATCGCAGCGAGCTTCACGCGATCGGTGTGGCGGTGGAAGATGTTGAGCGTGAGCGCGGCGACCTCGGCATCTCGCAGCGAGTTCTGCTGGTAGAGGAAGCCGGGGTGCGAGCCGGGTTCCTGATCGTACCAGGTGCCCCATTCGTCGACATAGAGCGCGACGCGCTTTTCGGGATCGTATTTGTCCATGATTGCCGAATGCCTGGTGACGAGCTCGTCCATGTGGAGCGCGTGCGCGAGCGTCGAGGCCCAGGC
The DNA here is from genome assembly GCA_946479505.1 of uncultured Sphingomonadaceae bacterium. The sequence continues at coordinate 4,775 of CAMLGC010000062.1, read as the reverse complement.
GGGCTCGGCGAAGCCGGTGGCGGGGCCCTTGTGCTCCCACGAGCCGGGGAAGGTGTAGTAATGCAGGCTGAGCGCATCCATCTGGCGCCCGGCGTCGCGCATCAGCACCTCGGTCCACTGATAATCTTCGCTGTTCGCGCCCGAGGCGACCTTGACGATCGGACCCGCCGGCGACGAGCGCTGGACGAACGTGGCATAGCGGCGGTGGAGATCGGCGGCGAACTCGGCGGTCATGTTGCCGCCGCAGCCCCACGTCTCGTTGCCGACGCCGAAATATTTGAGGTTGGTCCACGGCTTGTCGCGGCCGTTGGCGCGGCGCTGCTTGGCGAGCGCCGAATTGCCGTCGGCGGTCATGTATTCGATCCATTGCTGCATCGAATGCGGCGACATCGAGCCCATGTTGCCCGCCACATAGGCGTCGGCGCCGAGCCGCTCGGCATAGTTCATGAATTCGTTGGTGCCGAAGCTGTTGTCGTAGGTGACGCCGCCCCAGGTATAGTTGATCCGCACCGGGCGCTCGTCGCGGGGGCCGATCCCGTCGCGCCAGTCGTACTGGTCGGCGAAGCAGCCGCCCGGCCAGCGGACGACGGGGATGTGGAGCTTCTGGAGCGCGGCGAGGACGTCGCTGCGATAGCCGTCGACGTTGGGGATCTTCGACGCGGGGCCGACCCAGATGCCGTCATAGAGGCCGCGGCCGAGATCCTCGGCGAACTGGCCCTGGATCGCCGGCTCGATTCGCGCGCCCGGCGAATCGAAGTCGATCGCGACCGAAACCCGGGCGGGCTCCTGCGCGATGGCGGGCGTGATCGCCATCACCGCCGCCGCGGCCGAGAGCGCTGCGCGTGTCCACATCTTCATACGTGATCCCCTCCGTCGTGTGCCGCCGCGGGTTCGCGATTCGGCATGTCGTTGAATTGGATGCGTTCGGCGTGCGCATCCGCACCGCGCCGACGTTTAACTCAGACATATAGCCTCGACGGCAAAGGTCAATCGTTGCCGGCACGGCGGGCCCGATGCGCGGAAAGCCTGAGCGCGGGTCCGCAGTGGGTTTGGCGCAACACTCGAATGGTTTTGTCTGAGGAATGCAACAAAGCGCTTGCGCGCGGCTCCATCCCCTCTCTATAAAATGTCTGAGTAATGACCGGGGCGGGAGCGCGACAACGTCGTCGAACCGCCCGATTTTCGGGAGAGGGGAGATCCGATGGCTGCGAAGTTCGCAATTCTGTGTTCCGCGTCGCTGATCGGCCTGGCTGCTGCGGGCAGCCCGGCGATCGCACAGACGACCGATGCCGCCGACCAGCCGCAACAGCAGGCTCAGACCACCGCCGACGATCAGGCGCAAGACGTTTCGACGGCGGTGCAGCCCAGCACCGATATCGTCGTCACCGGCGTCCGCGCGAGCTTCGTCAAGGCGCTCCAGGTCAAGCGCAATTCGGAACAGGTCGTTGAATCGGTCGTCGCCGAGGATGTCGGCAAGCTTCCCGACAACAACGTCGTCGAGGCGCTCCAGCGCATCTCGGGCGTGCAGGTGACCAACCGCGGCGGCGGCGAAGCATCGACGCTGTCCATCCGCGGCCTGCCCGATCCGCTGACCACTTTGAACGGGCGCGAAATCTTCACCGCGGCGGGGCGCTCGTTCGCGTTGCAGGACATTGCGGCGACGCTCGTCAAACGCATCGACGTTTACAAGACCCGCGCCGCCGAGCAGATCGAAACCGGGCTTGCCGGCCAGATCGATGTGATGACGCGCCGCCCGTTCGATTTCGACGGCTTCGCGGTGTCGGCGGTCGCGCGCGGAATCTACAACGAGCAGGCCGACAGCTTCAATCCGAACGTCAGCCTGTTGGTGAGCGATCGCTGGGAGACGGGGATCGGCGACATCGGGCTGCTGGTGAACGGCAGCTATGCGCGCACCAAATATCGCGACATGAGCATCACCGCGGGCGCGCTGGTGCCGTTCGTGACCGAAAACCCGCCGCCGGGCACCGGCTTCACGCCGCTTCAGCGCGTGTTTCCCGACACCGGCGCATGGCAGCCGGGGCTCGATCGGGGCCTTCCCGACGAGGCGGGATCGACCTTCATCCTCAACGGCATCGAGACGCCCTATTATCTGGCGCGCGACGCGGTCTTCAGCCCCGACCTGAAGGGCGACCGCAAGCGGCCGTCGGTCAATGCGGCGCTGCAATGGTCGCCCAATTCGAGCTCGGTCTATACGGCAGAGGTGTTCTGGGCGGGCTATCGCGAGACGACCTTCAACAATCTGTTCTTCAGCTTCGTCGACTGGTGGGGCAGCCTGGGGCCCAATCCGGGCGACACGATCAGCGTCTATCCCGGCACCAACATCATCAAGACGCGCACCGTCGGCGACGTGTTCGGGTTCAACAGCGGCGATTTCACCAAGAGCAGCACCGACAGCTTCGTCTATGCGCTCAACGGCCAATGGGACGTGGGCGAGACCGCGCACATTTCGGCCGACCTATCGTATCAGGACAGCACCAACGAATCGCAGTTCATGGCGATGCGCATCAACCGCGTTGCGCCGCAGATCACCGTCGATTTCAATACGGGCAATGGCTTCCCCGCATATAATTTCAGCGATAATTCGCTGTTGACCGATCCCGGCGCATGGTCGGTGGGCGAGTTCTACGACAACGCCAACCGTTCCGACGGCTCGGCCTGGACCTTCCGGCTCGACGGGCGCAAGGATTTCGACAGCGGGTTCCTGCGGCAGGTCAAGGTCGGCATCCGCTACGACGACCGCAAGGCATCGGCATCGGTGCGCGGCCAGGATGCGCCGGCGCTCAACGTGCTGTTCAGCTCGCTGCCCGAAGGCATCCAGTACCTCAACGACGATTTCTTCAACGGCCGCGCCAATGTGCCGACCTCGTGGATCGTGCCCAACGGCTATTACATCTACGATCATGCCGACGAGATCCGGGAGCTCTATCGCTCGTCGGTCGATCCGGGCATCCTGCTCAGCGACGATCTGTCGCTGGTGCGGACGTTCGACATCGACGAGATCTCGATGGCTGCCTACATCCAGGCGGACGGCGAGCTCACCGTCTTCGGGCGGCCGCTGCGGCTCCAGGCGGGCGTGCGCTATGTCGATGTCGACACCGATCTGGCGTTCACCGATCGCTATTCGCTGGCGATGAGCGCCGATTCGCAGACGACGTCGAAGCTGCTGCCGAGCGCGACCGCGATCTACGACATCACCGACAAGCTGCGCGTGCGCTTCAACTTCGGCAAGACGCTGCGGCGACCGGCGTTCGGCGACCTCAATTCCAACTTCAACCTGACCGGCGACCTGACGCAGGTCGGCTACGGTTCGGGTTCGGGCGGCAACCCCAATCTGCGCTCGACCGAATCGACCAACTACGACCTGTCGTTCGAATGGTATTTCGATCGCGACAGCGCGATCTACACCACGCTCTTCCGGCGCGAGATCGAGGGGCTGGTGGTGCCGATCACGTCGCTTGTGCAGGTGTCGGGAACCGGGCTCAACACCGATACCTTCCTCGTCACCCGGCCGCAGAACGCCTCGGACGGCGTGCTCAAGGGTATCGAGGTGGGCGCGCTCTACTTCCCCGATTACCTGCCGGGCATTCTCAAGGGCCTGGGCGTGCAGGGCAGCCTGACGGTGCTCGATTCGTCGCAGAACATCCCGCAGGTGGACATCAACGGCAATGTCGTGGGACAGGAGCGGACCGACTTCTTCGGCGTCTCCGACCTATCGTACAACGTGACGCTCGCCTATGATCGCGACCCGATCGGGGTGCGGCTTTCCTATGTGTGGCGCAAGAACTTCCTCTCGAACAACGAAGCGCGGCTGTTCGCCAACCCGATCGGCGTCTGGCGCGTGCCCGAGCGGAGCCTCGACTTCCAGCTCACCTACGACATCACCAAGCGGCTGGGGGTCACGTTCGACGCGACCAACCTGACCAACGAGGTGCAGCAGAGCTATTACCGGTTCGACGATGCCGGCGGCTTCGACACCGACAATCTCGGCAGCACGCTGCTCGCGCGCACCTTCGCGCTTGGGGTCCGGTACAGCTTCAACTGAGGCTCTGCGACGGGGCACGGCGGCGTGCCGTGCCCCGGTAACCCGACACAGGGAGACGACGATGCGGCGGTTTGTTGGAAACGCATCGGCGATGCTGCTCTGCGCGGCACTCGCCGCGTGCGGCGGAGGCGACGGCGGCAGTTCGGGGCCGGTCGTCACGCCGGCGCCCACCCCGACACCCACGCCCAGCCCGTCGCCGACTCCGACCCCCACGCCGACGCCGACGCCCACACCCACGCCGACTCCGCCCCAGGATCCGACCGGCAACATCGTGCCCGTCCACGACCCTGCGATCATCGCGGCAGACGGCGATTACTACATCTATTCGACGAGCCAGGTCGGCGAGGCGCCGGGGCTGATCCCGATCCGCCGGTCGCACGATCTGGTCGATTGGGAACTGCTCGGCGCGGTCTATCAGGCGATCCCGCAATGGGCGCAGACCCGTGTGCCGGGGACGAGCGGCGTCTGGGCGCCCGCGATCTGGCACGAGGGCGGCGAATACCGGCTCTATTACACCGTCTCCACGTTCGGTTCGAACGTGTCGGCGATCGGGCTGACGACCTCGCCGACGCTCGATCCGGCGGCTGCCGATTACGGATGGACCGACCAGGGCATCGTGATCGGCTCCGACGCGAGCGACGACTATAACGCGATCGACCCCAGCATCGCCGAGAGCGCCGACGGGCGGCAGTGGATGGTGTTCGGCAGCTTC
>CAMLGC010000061.1 GCA_946479505.1 uncultured Sphingomonadaceae bacterium | reverse complement strand
CACGGGGAGGGATGCGCAGCATGGTGGCGGGGATTGCGACGAAACGCACCGGTGGAGGGCCCCCTCCACCAAGCCGCTTCGCGTCTTGGTCCCCCTCCCCGTGCCGGGGAGGAATTATGAACCGCCTCGCTATCTATTGCGGGTCGGCGACGCCGGCTGATCCGCTTTACATCGACACCGCCCGCGCCGTCGGCCGCAGCCTCGCCGAGCGGGGAATCGGTATTGTCTATGGCGGCGGGCGGCTCGGGCTGATGGGCGCCGTCGCGGACAGCGCGCTTGCTGCGGGCGGCGAGGTCATCGGGGTGATCCCGCAGGCCTTGGTCGATGCCGAGGTCGCGCATCGGGGCTTGAGCGAGCTCCACGTCGTCGAGACGATGCACGAAAGGAAGGCGCGCTTCACCGACCTTTCCGACGGCTTCGTCACGCTCCCCGGCGGCACCGGCACGATGGACGAATTGTGGGAGGCGCTGAGCTGGGCGCAGCTCGGCTATCACGCAAAGCCCGTCGGGCTGCTCAACACCGGCGGCTATTATGACGAGCTGGTCGCCTTCTGGGAGAAGATGGGCGCAGTCGGCTTCCTGCGCGCGCAGCACCGCGAGCTGCTGATCGTCGATGCCGCGCTCGATTCGCTGCTCGACAAGATGGCCGCGCACGAGCCGCTCGCCGCGCCGATCACGCGGATGAACAAGGCGGATCTGTGACCCCCAGCCGCGATGCGATCGTCGCGACGGCGCGCGAGTCGATCGCCAAGGGGTCGAAGAGCTTCGCGCTCGCGTCGCGGCTGTTCGATGCGAAAACGCGTGAGCAAGCGTGGCTGCTCTACGCCTGGTGCCGGCGCTGCGACGACCTCGCCGACGGGCAGGATCATGGCCACGACCTCCACGCCGTGGCCGATCCGCAGGCGCGATTGGCGCTGATCTCCGCGCGCACCGAAGCGGCTCTGGCGGGCGAGATCGTTGGCGACCCGGCGTTCGACGCGCTGCGCCTCCTCGTCGCCGAAACCGCGATTCCCGCCGAGCTCCCACGCGATCTGATCGCGGGGTTCGCGCTCGATGCCGAGGAGTGGCGCCCGCGCAGCGAGGCCGATCTGATGCTTTATTGCTACCACGTCGCGGGCGTGGTCGGCCGGATGATGGCGATCGTGATGGGGGTATCACCGGAGGATGCCGAGACGCTCGGCCGCGCCGACGATCTCGGGTGCGCCTTTCAGCTCGCCAACATCATGCGCGACGTGGAGGAGGATGATCGCGCGGGGCGCTGCTACCTGCCGATCGAGTGGATGGCCGAGATGGATATTCCGCCTGGCCAGCATCTGAAGCCGCCGTTCCGCAATCGGCTGGTGGTTCTCGTGCGGCGGCTCGGCGAACGGGCGGAGCAACTGGAGGCGCGAGCGAGACCGGCGACGCGCGCGCTCGATTTTCGCGCGGCGTGGGCGGTGCTGACCGCCGCAGGCATCTACGGCGACATCGCGCGGCAGGTGATGACGAAGGGCGCCCATGCCTGGGATCACCGCGTGCGCACCAGCGCGGCGGCGAAGCTCGGCTGGGTCGCGCGGGGGCTCGGCGAGGCGGTCGCCATGAGGCGCGGATGACCTTTACCCGGACCTTCATCGCGGCGGCCGACGACATCGACGAGCTCGGCCATGTCAATAATGCGGTGTGGGTGCGCTGGGTGCAGGAGCTCGCGGTCGCGCATTGGCAGGCGGTCGCGCCGCCCGAGCAGCAGGTGGCGTACATCTGGGTCGTGACGCGGCACGAGATCGACTATCGCGGCAATCTTCGCGCGGGCGAGAGCGTCACCGGCGAGACCTGGGTGCCCGATCCGCCGCGCGGCGCGCGCTTCGATCGGCACGTGCGGTTCGTCGATGCCGACGGCGCGGTCAAGGTTGAAGCAGTGACGACCTGGGCGCTGCTCGATCGCGCGACGGGGCGGCTGCTGCGGGTGCGGGGCGAGGTGGCGGCGCCGTTCGTGGAGCGGGCGGGGTAGCACACCCCTGTTCTCCCGCGAAGGCGGGAGTCCAGAATTACAGGTGCTGACGTTCGTGGTCCTGGATTCCCGCCTTCGCGGGAATACACGGTTCAGAACGCCTCTGCAGAGACCGAATACAGCACCTCCGCCGCTGCGGTGGCGGCAGCTTTCAGCCCGAGTGCTTCGGGGACGACCTGATCGACGTAGAAGCGCGACGCCGCGGCCTTCATCGCGAGGAAAGCGGGGTCGCCGCTCACCTCGGCGGCGATGCGGCCCGATTTCTCCATCAGCCAGCCGCACACCGCGACCGAGAGCATCGTCAGGAACGGCGTGCTGCCCGCGAGCCGGTCGTCGCCATCGACTGAAAGCAGATGCTGCGCCGCGGCCTCGCACGCGTCGATCAGCGCGCGCAGCGGGGCGGCTTGCGCCTCGCTGCGCATCTCCGCGATCAGGCTTGCGAGCACGGTGCCGCCGTCCATGGGAAGCTTGCGCCCGACCAGGTCGGCGGCCTGGATGCCGTTGGTGCCCTCGTAGATCGGGGTGATCCGCGCATCGCGGAAGAACTGCGCAGCGCCGGTCTCCTCGATATAGCCCATCCCGCCATGCACCTGCACGCCAAGGCTCGCGACCGCGCAGCCCACGTCGGTCGCGTGCGCCTTGGCGAGGGGGGTGAGCAATTCGAGCCGCCTTGCCGCTGCCTGGTCCCCCGCCCGCGCGCGGTCGACCTGTCCGGCGGCGTAATAGACGAGCGCGCGGATCGCCTGCGTCTCGGCCGTCATCCGCATCAGCATCCGGCGCACGTCGGGATGCTCGGCGATCGGCACCGGATGCCCCTCGCGACGCCCCTGGATGCGCTCGCGGGCATAGGCGGCCGCGTGCTGCGTCGCAGCCTCGGCCACCTGGACGCCTTGCAGCCCGACATTGAGCCGCGCATTGTTCATCATCGTGAACATCGCGGCCATTCCGCCGCATTCCTCGCCGATCAGCTCGCCGACGCAATCGCCTTCATCGCCGAACGAGAGCACGCAGGTCGGCGAGGCGTGCAAGCCCATCTTGTGCTCGATCGAGACGACGCGGATGTCGTTGGGCTCGGCCGGATTGCCTTCGGAATCGAGCCGAAATTTGGGGACGAGGAAGAGCGAGATGCCGCGGGTGCCGGCGGGCGCATCGGGGGTGCGCGCGAGGACGAGGTGGACGATGTTGTCCGCCATGTCGTGATCGCCGAACGAGATGAAGATCTTGGTGCCGGCGATGCTCCACGTGCCGTCGCCGCGCGGGCTCGCCCTGGTCTTGAGCGCGCCGACGTCGGAGCCCGCCTGCGGCTCGGTGAGGTTCATCGTGCCGGTCCATTCGCCGGTCGCGAGCTTCGGGAGCCAGCGTGCCTGCTGCTCGGCGCTGCCGTGGTGCGTCAGCGCCTCGATCGCGGCCACCGTCAGCGTCGGCGCGAGCGCGAGGCTCATGTTCGCGGTGCCCAATGTTTCGAGAACCGCCGTCTGCACTGCAAACGGCAGGCCCTGGCCGCCATGTTGCTCGGGCACGCCGATCGTCCCCCAACCGCCCGCGACGTATGCCTTGTACGCGTCGGCGAAGCCTTCGGGCATCCTGACACCCTCGGGCGTCCAGCGCGCGCCTTGCGTGTCGCCGATTCGGTTGAGCGGCGCCCATTCGCCCGCGGCAAACTCGCCGACGCCGTCGAGCACCGCGGCGAGCAGGTCGGCACCTGCATTCGAAAGCTCGGCGACGCGGGCGATAGCGTCGAGCACGAAGCGCTGGTCGGCGGTCGCGGGGGTGAAGGCCATCGCCATCCTCTCTTGTCGTGAGCCAGGCCGCGCTATAGCCCGCCCAAATGCCCGCTCCAAACGCCCCTCACGCGATGCGCACCTTACGCTACGGCACGGCGGCGATCGCCGAGGCGGAGCGCGCAATCGCAGGCGGCGAGCCGGTCGCGGTGCCCACCGAGACGGTCTATGGTCTCGCCGCCGATGCGACCAACCCGCAGGCTGTGGCGCGCATCTATGCTGCCAAGGGGCGACCGAGCTTCAACCCGCTGATCGTCCACGTCCCCGACCTTGCGGCGGCCGAGACGATCGGCGTGTTCGACGCCGATGCGCGCGCGCTTGCGAAGGCGTTCTGGCCGGGGCCGCTGACGCTGGTGGTGCCGCTGCGGCCCGAAGCTGGGATCGCGTCGATCGTGACGGCGGGGCTCGAGACGATCGCGCTGCGCGTTCCCGCGCACCGCGCGATGCGCGCGCTCCTCGAGGCGACGGGAAAGCCGCTCGCCGCGCCCTCGGCCAATGCGAGCGGCGCGATCAGCCCGACGCGTGCCGAACATGTCGTCGCGAGCCTCGGCGGGCGAGTCGGGCTGGTGATCGACGACGGACCGACGATTGCGGGGATCGAATCGACGATCGTGATGGGGCGGGAAATTCTGCGGCCGGGGCCGATCACCGAGTGCGAGATACAAGACGAGTGCTCCCGCGAAGGCGGGAGCCCAGAAGCAACGGTCGAACTGGGGTCCCGCCTTCGCGGGAGCACCGAAAGGGTGACGTCACCAGGCCAGCTCGCAAGCCATTATGCGCCGCGCAAGCCGCTCCGGCTCAACGCCACCGCCGCCGCGGACGACGAATGGCTGATCGGTTTCGGCGATGTGCCCGGCGACGATACGTTCTCCGCGTCGGGCGATCTGGTCGAGGCGGCGGCGCGGTTGTTCGATGCGCTCCACAGGGCGGACGCGTCGGACAAACGCGCCATCGCGGTGGCGCCGGTGCCGGCGGAGGGAATCGGTGTCGCGATCAATGATCGGCTCGCGCGAGCGGCCACCCCGCCGTCACCCTGAACTTGTTTGAGGGTTATCCCCTCGGATACGCAATTCCACGGTGAATGTGCCTATACGTCGTTCCCGCCATTGTGCTCCCGCGAAGGCGGGAGCCCAGACTGGGTCCCCGCCTTCGCGGGACACAAGCAGGGAGTTGCCGTATCCGAACAGGATGCCTCCGAACGTGTTTCAGGATCCAATGCGCCCCAGGCGATGCCGCTCGTGTCGGGTTGGATGCTGAAACGAGTTCAGCATGACGGAAGAAGAAATCAGGCTGTCTCCATCCCTTTCGATCGCGCGGCGAAGCTCTTCCTGAGCTTCTGGAGTTTGGGCGGGATCGAGGCGATGCAATAGGGGTTCCGCTGGCCTTCGCCCGCCCAATATTCCTGGTGATAGTCCTCCGCCGGCCACCAGTCGGTCGCCTCTTCGATGGTGGTGACGATCGGCTGCGGCCAGTTGGGCTGGTTGCGCTCGATCGCGGCGAGTGCGGCGTGCTGCTGCATCGGGTTCTGCGGGAAGATCGCCGAGCGGTATTGCGTGCCGAGATCGTTGCCCTGGCGGTTCAATTGCGTCGGATCGTGCGTCGCGAAGAAGATGTCGAGCAGGTCGGCATAGCGCAAAGCATCGGGATCGAAGGTGATGCGGATCGCCTCGGCATGGCCGGTGTCGCCGCCGCACACCTGCTTGTAGGTGGGTTCGGCCGTCGTGCCGCCGATATAGCCGCTTTCGACGCCGGTCACGCCGATCACGTCGTTGAACACCGCCTCGGTACACCAGAAGCACCCGCCCGCCAGAATCGCCGTTTCGCTTGCCATGCCTTGCTCCTTCGTCTGTTGCCCAGATAGGGACGGATCGGACGATCGGAAAGGATGGCGATGCGCGACGGGACGGTGATGGTGACGGGCGGCGCGGGCTATATCGGCAGCCACGCGGTGCTCGCGCTGCTCGATGCGGGATGGGACGTGGTCGTCGTCGACAATCTCGTCACCGGCTTCGCCTGGGCAGTGCCCGCCGACGCGGTGCTGGTCGAGGCGAACGTCGCCGACGACGAGGCGGTGCGCACCGCGATGCGCGACTATGGCGTCACCGCGGTAATGCACTTCGCGGGATCGGTGGTGGTGCCCGAATCGGTTTCCGATCCGCTCAAATACTACCGCAACAACACCGCCGCGAGCCGGTCGTTGATCGAGAGCGCGGTCGTGTGCGGGGTGAAGCATTTCCTCTTTTCGTCGACCGCCGCCACCTACGGCATCCCCGACACGGTGCCCGTGGCGGAGGACGCCCCGACGCGGCCGATCAATCCCTATGGCATGTCCAAGCTGATGACCGAGATCATGCTCGCGGATGTCGCCGCCGCGCATCCGATCAATTACTGCGCGCTGCGCTATTTCAATGTCGCTGGCGCGGACCCCGAAGGCCGATCGGGCCAATCGACCGCGGGCGCGACGCACCTCATCAAGGTTGCGGTCGAGGCGGCATGCGGCAAGCGCGACGCCGTCTCGGTGTTCGGCACCGATTTCGACACGCCCGATGGCACCGGGGTGCGCGACTATATCCATGTCAGCGATCTCGCCGCCGCGCATGTCGACGCGCTCGACGCGCTGATCGCCGAGCCCCGACGCAACCTGACGATGAACGCGGGCTATGGCCGCGGCTATTCGGTGATCGAGGTGCTCGACGCGGTCGATCGCGTCACCAACCGCACGATCGAGCGGCGGCTGGAGGGGCGGCGCGCGGGCGATCCCGACGCGCTCGTCTCGGACAACGCCCGCATCCTCGAGACGCTGAAGTGGCGGCCCAGATACGACGATCTCGACCGTATCGTCGCCGACGCGCTCGCCTGGGAACGCACGCTGGCGGAACGCCGCTCCTAGATGCTGAACCTCAGCGTCGCGCGCACGTCGCGGCCGGCGAGCGGCGCGAAATCCTTGAGGAAACTCGACGCGCGCCGCGCATCTATGTCGAACAGGTTGTTCGCGCTGAGCACCAGCGCGGTCGTGTTGCCCGCGAACGGCGTCAGCGACAGCGAGGCATTGACCATCGTGTAGCCCGGTGTCGGCGTCTCGAAAGCGGCGGTGCGGCGCTGGTCGAAGACGTGCTCGACCTCGACTCGGCCATCGACAACGTCCCCCTGCGCCTCGATCCCGCCGAGCAGGCGCAGCGGCGGGATTCGCGGCGCGGGGCGCTCGTCCAGGATCGTCGCGCGGACGTAATCGGCGAGGGCGTCGGCGTTGATCGTCACCCCGCCGATCCGGGCGAGCATCGCCGAGCCGTCGATCTCGAACCCGGCATAACGCGCGTCCGCCTGGCGCGTCTGGAAGCACGGCAGGTCGACCTCGCGGCCCGACGGCGCTGCCGCCGCCTCGCACACGCCCTGCGCCACCTGCGCGTCGTAGATATAGTCCGCGAACCAGGTCGTATAGGCCGAGACGTCTAGGCTGTAGCCGTCGCCGTGGCCGTGCAGCGTCGCTTCGAGCCCCCGGCTCTTTTCGGTGGTGAAGTCGGGATTGCCGAGCACATAGGCGGCGGTCCCCGCGTGCGGACCGTTGGCGAACAGCTCCTCGGCGGTCGGGCTGCGCTCGGTGCGCGAGGCGTTGAGGCCGATCCGCCAGTCGTCGGTCACGCCGTACGACGCGCCGACCGAGCCCGACAGCGCATCGAAACGGCGCTCTGCGGAGGGGAAGCGGGCATCGCCCGCCGCGACCTTCGAATCGACCGCGCTCGTCTCGTATCGCAGGCCCGCTTCGGCCTTGATCGGCCCTGCTTCGAGCTGCTGGAGCGTGAACAGCCCGAGCTGCTCGGTCGCGTTGCGGGGCAGGAACGCCTCCTCGCCCTCGACATCGAAATCGCGCGCGAAATACTGGACGCCGCTCGCTCCCTGCCAGCCGCCATGCTTGGCCTGGGCGAGCTCGAGCCGCGCCTCGATGCCGTCATTGTAGAAAGCGGTGCCGATCGCGCCGTCTTCCTCCAGCTCGTAGTGGCGATAATGCGCAGTCGCGGCGCGCAGGCGGATCTTGTCGAGCAGCGCGCCGCCGGCATCGATCTCGGCCCGCAGATCGAGTCGGTTCTGGACGACGTCGAGCCGCGGCGCTTCCTGCTCCTCGCCGGGCGCAAGCGCGTAGCGGATCGGAATCCCGTAGAGGCTGTCATAGTGGCTGTATGAGAGGCCGAGGTCGCCGCCATCGGTGATCCAGGCGGCGCCGAGCCCCGTCGTCCACGTCTCGGCCGCCGAATTGGGGAGCGTGCCCTCGATCGCTGCGCTTGCGGCGATGTCGGCCGACCCGGATGCGAGCGCCCGGGCGCGCGCCTCGGGCGAGAGCGCATGGCCGCCGATGTGGAGGTCGCCGGTCTTCAAATACGAGCCGTCGGCGTGGAGCACGAGGTGCTCGCCGACCCCGACATCGCCCGCGCCGGCGACCGAGCGCTCGTCGGCGGCCGAGCCATAGGTGGCGATGCCCTTCAGACGCGCGCCGTCGCTCGGCACCGAGCGCGGAATGCGCGTGTCGACGACATTGACCACCCCGCCCACCGCCGACGAGCCGAACAGCAACGCCGATGGCCCGCGCAGCACCTCGACCCGCTCGGCGAGCAGCGGGTTGATGATCGTCGCATGGTCGGCCGAGGTGTTCGACACGTCGATCGCGCCGATCCCGTCGGTGAGCACGCGCACGCGATCTCCCTGGAACCCGCGCAGAATCGGACGCGAGGCATTGGGCCCGAACGAGCTGGCGGTGACGCCGGGCTGATGCGCCAGCGTCTCGCCGATCGTCGGCTTGATCGAGCGTGTGAGCTCGGCCCCGCTGACGACCGAGGTGCCCGAGAGCACATCGGCTTCGCTCTGCGGGAGTGGCGCGGTGACGATAATGTCGGGCGGGACGGGGGCGTCGCGGTCGTCCGGCGCGGTCTGCGCATGCGCTGCGGGAATCGACGCGAGTGCGGCAGTTGCGACAAGAAGCGGACGGATCGGCATGCACGAACTCCCAGGAACACGGTCATGCGGGCCCATAAGTGCGATGTTATAGTGTTACAAGTTCGAACGGACATTTTTTTGTCAGCGGCGCTCGTGCGTTCGGGTCGAGATCGGCCGGAGGTCGCTGCAAGGGATCGATTTCACGAGCGTTGCGCCGTTGGAGGGGGCAGCGATCGGCGCGCCGCGGCGGACTCAAAGCGCATGCTCTGGCGCCGGCGCACGGCAGCCGATAGAGCGGCGGCATGGCCGATGAGGAGGACAAGGGGGGCGTCAGCCGCCGGACACTGCTGATCGGCGGCGGCGTGGGTGTGGGGCTGGTCGTCGCCTGGGCGGTATGGCCGCGCAGCTATGTGCCCAACCTCACCGCCGCGAGCGGCGAGCATCTCTTCGGCGCGTGGCTCAAGATCGGCGAGGATGGGCACGTCGTCGTCGCGGTGCCGCAGGCCGAACACGGGCAGGGCGTCTATACGACGCTGCCGCAGATCGTCGCCGACGAGCTCGGCGCGGACTGGCGCGCGGTGGGCGTCGAGGCGGCACCGCTCAATCCGCTCTACGCCAACCCGCTCGCCGCGGGCGAGCTCTTCGCGGGCGTGTTCGACGCGCTGCCGCGGCGCCTGCGCGAGCAACATGCCGAACACGCGCTGCTGATGCTCACCGCGGGTTCGACCTCGGTGCGGATGTTCGAGGATGCGCTCCGCACCGCCGGCGCTGCCGCGCGCGTCGCCCTGTGCAAGGCGGCGGCGCGGCGCTGGGGGGTGGATTGGCAGGCATGCGGCACGGCGGCGGGGTTCGTGATTCACGGCGAGGATCGGCTGCGCTTCGGCGCGCTTGCGGCCGACGCGGCGGAGGAGGACGTGTCCGATCCGCTGCCCTTGCGCGGCGGCGAGGGCGAGCGGCTCTACGGCGCGTCGCTGCCGCGGATCGACGTGCCCTCGAAGGTCGACGGATCGGCCAATTTCGCGGGCGATATCCGGCTGCCCGACATGGTCTATGCCGCGATCCGGCAGGGGCCGGTGGGCGACTCGCGGCTGGTGCGCGTGGACCGCGCCGCGGCCGAGCGCATCGGCGGTGTTTCCGCCGTGATCGAGAATCCCCGCTGGGTCGCGGCGGCGGCCAACAATTGGTGGGCGGCGAATGCGGCGCTCGACGCGCTCGCCCCGCGCTTCGAGACGACGAGCGGGATCGTCAGCTCGTCCACGATCGATGCCGCGCTCGCCGCCGCGCTCGACGGCAAGGGCGAGCGCATGGCCGAGAAGGGCGACCTTTCCGCCGCCTTCCGCGATGCGCAGGTGGTGACTGCGGACTATCGCGCGGCGCTCGGTGTCCATGCCCCCATCGAGACGATGACCGCGACCGCGCATCTCACCGATCGGGGCCTCGAATTGTGGCTGCCGACCCAGGCGCCCGGCCTCGCGCGTGCGGCGGCGGCTGCCGTGCTCGGGATCGGCGAGGACCGCGTCACCGTCCACCCGATGCTGATCGGCGGCGGGTTCGGGGCCAATCTGGAGCATCAGGTCGCCGAGCAGGCGGCGCTGCTCGCGCAGCGGCTGAAGCGGCCGGTCCAGCTCGTCTGGTCGCGCAGCGAGGACCTGCTCCACGATCGCTATCGCCCCGCGGCCGCCGCGCGGATGACGGGGCGGCTTGCGGCGAACGGGGCGGTGCTCGGCTGGCTCGCCAAGATCGCCGCGCCCGCGACCGGGCGCGAGCTCGCCGAACGGCTGCTGACGGCCGATCCGGCGCTGGCGGCGACGCGCGCGCTCCCCGGCATGGGCGACGACTATGCCGTCGCGGGTGCGGTGCCCTTCTATCGCATCCCCAATTACGCCGTGGACCATCACCCGGCCGAGATCGGCGTTCCCACCGGCCACCTGCGCGGCGGCGCGCATGGCTACACCGCCTTCTTCACCGAATGCTTCATCGACGAGCTCGCGCACGTCGCGGACACCGAGGCGATGTCGTTCCGGATCGCGATGCTTGGCGGCGACGCGCGGCTGGCGCGCTGTCTGTCGACCGCGGCGTCGCTCGGCGGGTGGCAGGGCGGCGTCCCGGCGAGCGGCCAGGGGATCGCCTGCCACAGCTTCCGCGGCAGCCATATCGCGGTGCTCGCGGAGGCGCATCTCGAGGGCGGGCGGCCGCGCGTCGATCGCCTCGTCGCGGCGGTCGATTGCGGGCGGCAGGTCAATCCCGACGTGGTCCGTCAGCAGATCGAGGGCGGGCTGATCTTCGGCATGGCGAGCGCGCTCGGCGCCGCGACCCGCTTCACCGAAAACCTCGCCGACGCGCGCGGCTTCGGCGACCTAGCGCTGCCTCGCCTCGCCGACACGCCCGAGATCACGATCGAGATGATCCGCAGCGAGGCCGATCCCGGCGGGGTCGGCGAGCTCGGCGTCCCCGCCGTCGCGCCTGCGATCGCCAACGCGCTCCAGGCGGCGACCGGCATGCGCATCCGCTCGCTGCCCCTGCGGATCGAAGAGGCATGACCCCGCCCGATCATCCGCCGATTCCGCCCAAGCGCATCGGTGTCTTGCTCGTCAATCTCGGCACCCCCGACGCGCCCGAGCCGCGCGCGGTGAAGCGCTATCTTGCCGAGTTCCTCTCGGACCCACGTGTGATCGAGATTCCGAAGATCGCGTGGCAGCCGATCCTGCGCGGCCTCGTGCTCACCACGCGACCGAAGAAGTCGGCGCATGCCTATGCCCAGGTGTGGAGCGACGCGGGATCGCCGCTCGCCGCGATCACCGCGGCGCAGGGGAACGCGCTCAATGGCGCCTTCGGGCCCGACGTGCTGGTCGATTGGGCGATGCGCTACGGCAACCCCGCCATTCCCGACCGGCTGCGCGCGATGAAGGAGGCCGGGTGCGAGCGCATCCTGCTCGCCCCGCTCTATCCCCAATATTGCGCCGCGACGACCGCGACCGCCAACGACCGCGCCTTCGCGACGCTTGCGACGATGCGCTGGCAGCCCGCGGTCCGCACGCTGCCGCCTTATTACGACGATCCCGCGTATATCGCGGCGCTCGAATCGTCGGTCGAGGCGGGCCTTGCGGAACTCGACTTCGCACCGCAAGCGATCCTCGCGAGCTTCCACGGCATGCCGCAGCGCACGTTCGAGCTCGGCGACCCCTATCACTGCCATTGCCTCAAGACCGCGCGGCTGCTGGGCGAGGCGCTGGGCCGCGAGCTCATCGTCACCTTCCAGTCGCGTTTCGGGCGCGCCAAATGGCTCGAGCCCGCCACCGACGCGACGCTCGCGGCGCTTCCGGCGCAGGGCATCACGCGCGTCGCGATCGTCGCGCCGGGTTTCTCGGCGGACTGCCTCGAAACGCTCGAGGAGATCGCGATCCGCGGCCGCGCGACCTTCCTCGATGCCGGCGGCGCGCATTTCGCCTATCTGCCGTGCCTCAACGACAGCCCCACGGGGCTCGAGCTCCTCAGGACCTTGCTCGCGCGCGAGCTTGAAGGGTGGAACCCGCCCCGGTAGCTCTTGGTTACGAAAGCCAAACGACAGGAGAGGGCACATGGCACGCGTTGCGATCGTAACCGGCGGCACCCGCGGCATCGGCGAGGCGATCAGCCTTGCGCTCAAGAATGCAGGAATGACGGTCGCCGCCAACTATGCCGGCAACGAGGAGCGCGCGCGCGCCTTCACCGATCGTACCGGGATCAAGGCGTACAAATGGGACGTCGGCGATTTCGAGGCGTGCCAGAAGGGTTGCCAGCAGGTCGCCGACGAGCTCGGCCCTGTCGACGTGCTCGTCAACAATGCCGGGATCACGCGCGACGGCACCATCCTCAAGATGAGCCACGACGATTGGGACGAGGTGATGCGCGTCAATCTGGGCGGCTGCTTCAACATGGCCAAGGCGTGCTTCCCCGGCATGCGGACCCGCAAATGGGGCCGGATCGTCAATATCGGCTCGATCAACGGGCAGGCGGGGCAATACGGCCAAGTCAATTATGCCGCCGCCAAATCGGGCATTCACGGTTTCACCAAGGCGCTCGCGCAGGAAGGCGCTCGCGCCGGCGTGACGGTGAACGCGATCGCGCCCGGCTATATCGACACCGACATGGTCGCCGCCGTCCCCGCCGACGTGCTCGAGAAGATCGTCGCCAAGATTCCGGTCGGCCGGCTCGGAAAGGCCGAGGAGATCGCGCGCGGCGTCGCGTTCCTCGTCGCCGAGGATGCGGGGTTCGTCACCGGATCGACGCTGTCGATCAACGGCGGCCAGCACATGTATTGAGCCGCGCCGGCGGGCGGCCGGCGGGAGGAGCGCGATGATCCGCGATTCGATCCGCAGCCGGGTCCGCGCGCTGATGGGCACCGGCAAGGCCGCGCCGATCGTGCGGCCGCCGGGAGACGACGGGCTGTTCGGGCCGCATTCGGTGGCCTGGGCGGTGCATCGCGATTTCGCCGCGATGATGATCGGCGGCGTCGCCGCGCTCCAGCTCCAGATGCTTCACCCCGCGGCGCTCGCGGGGGTGTGGGATCATTCGAACGTTCGCCGCGATCCGCAGGGGCGGCTCCAGCGCACCGCGCGATTCATCGCGGTCACCACCTATGCCGGGACCGAGGAGGCGCTCGCCGCGATCGCGCGCGTCCGTGCGATCCACGATCGCGTCGAAGGCAGGCTGCCCGACGGCACGCACTATCGCGCGAGCGATCCGGCGCTGCTCACCTGGGTCCATGTCGCCGAGACGTGGTGCTTCCTCCAGGCGCATCTGCGCTATCGCAACCGCTGGCTCTCGGGCGCCGACCAGGATCGCTATTTCGCCGAGATGGCGTCGATCGCCGAGCGGCTCGGCGCGACGGGCGTGCCGACGAGCCGGCGCGAAGTCGAGGCCTATTTCAAGCGCGTGCAGCCGGAGCTGCGCTGCGATTCGCGCACGCGCGACATGCTGGCCGCGCTCGCGGCGATGCAGAACGCCGGTGGCTGGACCGCGCGGCCGTTCGGGCGGCTGGTGTTCGAGGCCGCGGCGGACCTGCTGCCGCGCTGGGCGGCCGTGATGCTGGGGTTCGATCGCGCGCGCGTGCGCAAACGGCTGGCGCGCGCAGGGGCGAAGAGAGCGGGGATGGTGCTGCGCTGGGCGTTGAAAGGGTGAGGGCGGCCTGAGAGGGATCGGCGCCGATGACGGCAAAGCCGCCGGCGAACGGGTTCGGCGGCGCCGACCCGCCGTCCGGTCGGGCCGCTGCACTTCGCGCATCGTCGCGACCGCGGTCGCGGCTGCGGCCCGACGAACAAGGGGCCGGCCTCCTTTCGGAGACCGGCCCCCGCCCTCGCTACGCTACAGGAGGGAACGCAACTGCCGTTGCCGCTTAGCGGCGGCAGTATCCGGGACGATCCGAGCGATCGATCGCGCGGCCGGCGAGCGCGCCGGCGGCGCCGCCCAGCACGGTGCCGAGCACCTTGTCGCCGCGGCCGACGATCTCATGACCGAGCAGGCCGCCGGCGATCGCACCAACGATCGTGCCGCCGTCGCCGTCCGCGCACTTCTCACGGGCTCGGCGGCTGTAATGGCGGCGGTTGTAATGGCGGTAGCGCGCGCCACGATAGGCGTGGTCGTAGCGGTCGCCACGATAATGACGATGATGGGACTGGGCCGCCGCGGGCGTGGCGGGGACCATCGCGACGGTGCCCATGGCGAGGGCCGCGCCGGCGAGCGACAGTGTCTTGAGCTTCTTCAGCATTATTGTTCTCCTTCGCAATCTCGTTCCCCCTGCTGATGGAAGCGAGCCGATTCGGCCGCTCGTCCCCATCTGCCATGCCGGTATGCCGGACCGGGTTTGAGCCGACGCTGAATGCCCGCGTTATCGTTCGTTCAGTTATCCGCCGTTCAGAAGGATTAACGGGTGGCCCTGCCGACCGGGGCCGTTATGAGGGGCCGCGATGCGCATCGTGCTCGCCGTCCTGCTCGTGCTGCTGTTGGTGCCGGGCTGGAGCGGGGCCGAGCGGCTGCCGCTGCTGGGCGACCATGCCGAAATCCATGCCGAACCGGTCATGCTCGTCGAGGGGCATCCCGAAGTGAAGCGAATCGGCGCGCTCGAATGGCTGGGTGGGGTCGAGCTCACCAGCCCCGACCCGGCATTCGGCAGCTTCTCGGCGATGTCGGTCGCGGGCAAGCGCTTCACGCTGCTGAGCGATCAGGGCAACATCGTCCGCTTCCGCATGGGGGCCGATTGGCGGATTCGCGGGCCGCGCTTCGCCAACCTGACCGAAGGGCCGGGTGACGGCTGGAGCAAGACCGATCGCGACAGCGAATCGATGGCGGTCGATCAGGCTACCAACGACGTCTGGATCGGGTTCGAGAACAGCAACGAAATCTGGCGCTACGATGCCGACCTCCGCCATTCGCTGGGGCATGTCGCGCCGCCCGCGATGCAAGATTGGCCCGAGAACGGCGGGGCCGAGGCGATGCTGCGGCTGCCGTCGGGCCGGGTGATCGTGATCGGCGAGATCGCGCACTGGCCCGGGTCTCGCAAGCGGATCGGGATCAGCTTCGGGGGCGACCCGGTGGCCGCGCCCCGCGAGGGATTTCGGTTCTCTCTGCTTTTGCCGCGCCATTACAATGCGAGCGACGCGACGGTGCTTCCCGATGGCCGGCTGCTCGTGCTGCTGCGGCGCTTTCGGCTGCCCTATACCTTCACGGCGAAGCTCGTGATCGTCGATCCGCACACGATTCGGCCGGGCGCAACGATCCGCGGCCGCCTGATCGCGACCTTTGCCGAACCGTTCATCCACGATAATTTCGAGGCGGTGGCGGCGACGCGCGAGGGCGACGACACGATCGTGTGGATCGCGTCCGACGACAACGGGTCCATCCTGCAGCGCTCGCTGCTGCTCAAATTCCGGCTGGTCGCACCGGCGCTCGCAGGCGCCCGCGCGGAAGCGATCAGGCCGAAGCGGCGGCGCTGAGCTTCTTGGCGACCTCGCGCTTGAGCCGGCGCGCCTTCAGCGACAGCTTGTCCTCGCCGGTCTTGACCAGCCAGTTGTCGAGCCCGCCGACATGCTCGACCGAGCGCAGGCCGTGCGTCGAAACGCGCAGCTTCACGCTCTTGCCCAGCGAGTCGGAGATCAGCGTCACGTTCTGCAGGTTCGGCAGGAACGTGCGCTTGGTCTTGTTGTTGGCGTGGGAAA